>CAYUJM010000008.1:0-56841 GCA_964445025.1 uncultured Occallatibacter sp.
AGTAGGGCGAGAAGATGTTGTACTTGTAGGCCGCCAGCGTGCGAATCTCGCGCTTCAGGAAATCCATATTCGGCAGCGGTCCGCGCGACCAGTCGTCGGAGAGCCCGCGATGCGCCATCGCCGGCCAGTCGCGCAGCGTCGGAACCAGCAGAACGGCATCCTTGCCGCTGCCGCGAATCAACTGCTTCACCGTCTGCGCGCCATAAAAAATGCCGGCGGAGCTTTCCGCAATCACCGCCAGGCCGCCCTGGCCGTCTGGTGCAATGACGTAACCCTCGTCGCGCATCTCCGGGTCGAAGTTGAGGTGATTGCGGTCGAGCAGCGCCTTTGCCTGTTCGCTCTCCGCCCGCTCCAGCCGGATGAAGGGCGCATCGCTCTCTACGCTTCTCTTTCCCAGGCTCTGCTCGATCAGATCCTCGGCCGCAAAGCCATCTTCCGCGCTGTTGATCGCGGTCACAAAGAAGCCCACGCCGCCGATGGGTACCGACTCCACCGCCACGCACTCCCGCGGCGCGGGCACCAGATGCAGATCCACGCATGGGCCTGCGGTTGCCGGCGCACTCTGTGCCGCCGCTCCTGCTCCAGCACACAACAAGAACAATGAGGCCAAAGAAATACGGAGATACATAAGCCCTTTCCATTACATCCGGGATTGGATGTCAGGCTAACGCATCTCCGCTTCTGCTGTACACCACCGGCCGAAATGGCTCTTTACTCATGTGAATTGCCCAGCGCCCGGTCGAATGCGCCCGCCTGCACCACCAGCGTCGGCCGTGGCTTGCCGTAGTCGCCTAAAACCGCCACGGTGACCAGGTCGCCGCGCCTCATTGCCCGCCGTCAGCGCTCACATCCTGAATCCACCGCATCACTTCTCCCTCATCCTCTGAAGCGTCAATAAGCTGTGACTGGCGGCGCGCCTGCGCGCCGAGATGCGAAAATGGTCTCTGTGACTTCTCGCATCCTGTCTCTCACTCTCCTGGCGGCTTTCATTACTTTTGCGGCGTCTCCCGCCCGCGCGGCCTCCGGTTCAAAGGCCAAAGCCGAGCTGGCCGGTGCCATCCTCTTCCGCGACCAAGGTTGCGCCCACTGCCACGGCGAAGGTGGCACGGGCGGCAAAAAGGGACCGGACCTGAGCAATCTGCGCAAGGACAAGCTCTGGCCCCCGGCCAAAATCACCCATCAGATTCTCAACGGTGGCCAGAAGATGCCGCCCTTCTCCGACGCACTCACCGACGAACAAATCTCTCAGTTGGTCGCTTATCTGCGCGCCAAAAACAAGCCCGTCCCGCCGCCCGCGCCGCCGGCCCAATAGGTCGCCGGCATCGAGTATCGTGACCGCCGTTTGTGAAATGTCGAGCTGATGGAATGGGCGCCCTCGATAAGGACGCAGGCTTTGTCAAGGCACAGTGAACCGGTACGATGGGTAAGCACCGATTTTCTTGCCAGAGGGTTTGAGGACCAGGGCTCTGGGAGATTCACGCTGCATCACCATTGAGCGGGAATTTTAGCGCCCACCAACCATCGATACGGTCATCAACGGCAGGCCATGATGCTTCTATGCGGACATCCAGCCTGGCGCTGGATGCGAGAGCGCTCATCGATCTGGTTTGCAGCGCCCGGCGAGCCCCGTAAAGGCGAACCGAAGGCGCCACCCGCTGCCATCGAGGATGGAAATCACGCCCTGCAATCTTCATGAAGACTTCTCCTGATCCCGCAGCCTCTGGTCCTCAACCAAAAACTACTCGATCGCTGAAGCCTTCGTCCTTATCCCATCGTGATCCCGATTTCCGACCTGGGAAAGCACAAACTCCAAGCACGAATTCAAGCGGTCAGAGCACGAGTGCAATTCCCTGTCGGCGCATATCGACGACATTTGCGCCGGTCCCGACGCCGGAAAGAAATCACTTCGCATCGGCCTTGGAACCGCCCTCAGGCTGGCGAGCCCTGCTCCCTTTTCCATAGCATTTGTCGGCATTGAAGATCAGCGGTCCTCCCGCGCCTCCATCCGACCCGCCCATGACGCGCAAATAGCAGGACTGGGCGGGATTTCCGAAACTATGCCCTCCCGGACCGGACCCTCCCCGGATCTCCGGGCCGATCGCGGGAAATGGCATCGTCCCCCACCACTCCGGCTTGCTGGAAAGATAGAAGGATGCCGGCAATGCATGGGGAACGCCGGCAGCCCAGGCGATCGATAAATCTATATTGTTGTAGTTTCCGTGGAAAAAGTCGGTCGACGACGTTCCCCCGCGGTGACAGGGAGGCGCTCCGCCGCTGCATCCTGTGCCCACCCCGTCGTCGCTGATGCGTCCGTAACCGAAAGACCATCCATAAGCAACCCCATCGTAGCTTCGTTCCGCCGGATACTCGATCGACGCCGTTTGCGCCAAGGGTCTGTTGTAGCCGACAAGAGACTGCATCTGCGCGCTGCCCAACACGTTTCCGACAAAGTTGTTGAACGTAGCCAGATAACTTATCTCGACCGCGCGGGCCGCCTGAAATCCGTAGCGGGTGCCCTTCGAGCAACTAACCGTAACTCGCCCTGTCGTTGATCCACAAACGCGGTTCGTGCCAATCGCCCAGTTTCGATAGGCAGTCGTCTGGCTCGACGTACCCCAGGTGGAATCCTGAAGAATCTGCGTGAGGACGTTGCCCTCGAGCAAATTGAACTGCGGATGCGCTCCATGAAAGAAGACTCCGCCAAGAACGAACTCCGGCGCTCCGCTGTCGAACTCTCCGGTCGTATAGTCATAGGCAATCACGTTCCCGGCCGCGCCCCAATTCACCAAAATGGACCTGTGCCCGCGCTCGATGATGTTATTTTCGATCAGGCTGGCGCTGGTCTTCAGCGTCAGGTGGATATCGGAATCGTGCTCTCCCGGCCGGTGCAGAAATGCGTTCGAGAAGTAGCTGTCGCGAATCTCGTCGCGATAACCCCAGCGCACCTCAACGTAATCGCCGTCCGTATAATTCGACTCCACGCCCTTCACCCAGCAGTGCGCGCATGTGGACATTCCAAAGCTGGCGTCATAGCCAGTGTTATTGGCATACACCTGGAGATTCTCGACCCCCGCATAACTCTCCGACATGCTGAAAGGCACGGCGATAGGCTTCTCCGTGTAGGCTCCATAGAGTCCCGGAAAAATCGTAATCGCCGTTCCGCTGACACCCGTCACGGCGACAATCTGCCCGCGGGCAAGACTCCCGTTCGTCGTCCACGCCCCGTCGCTCCAGTTACGCGTCCCTTCGCTGCCGGAGGAGGTCACATAGGCTGGGTTATTAGTCTCGGTAATGACAAGATATTTTCCGGTAGAGATTCCTGCGGCGCTGGCAACCGTGATCCTGGCCGATCCCGCCGTCGCGCCGCCCGTTACGATAACTGGCCGGTAAGACACCGACCCCGACCCCAGGCTGACCACCGGACCGCCGCCCGTGCCCGTTGCGTTCAGAATGGTTTGATCCGCGCCTGCGCCGCGCAAAGTTACATTTGAAGGAATTCTCACTGTTCCGGGAACTGAATAGGTTCCAGCGGAAAGATAGACCGTCTCGCCGCTTGCGCAAGACGCGAGTGCCGAGTTGATTTCAGCCAGCGCAGCCGCCGGCGTAAGGCTCGCACAAATCGCATTGCGCGCGGGAATGCCGCCTGCGCCCGAAGGCGACCAGTCGATCGCCTGACCGGCCTTCAAAATCGGAGCCCATAACTGGCCTTGGCCCTGGAGCGACAGAACCATCGACATCAGAAAAAGCGCGATCCCGGCCCTGCTTCTCATGGCACTTTACTCCCGCGCCTTGCCTGAGAAAGCCAGCTCGTAGGCCGCCAGTAGATTCTTCGCTGAATACTCCCACGCCAGTTCCCTCTCGACTCTTTTGCGTCCGAACTCCCCCATTCTCTTGCGCTCTTCTGCGTGATCCATCAGCCACATGATCTTCGCTGCGAAGTCTGGAACCATGTCGTCATTGTTTGCATATAGCGACGCTTCTCCGGCGCTGAATCGACCTTCCTTCAGATCGAATTGCACGATCGGCTTGCCCAGTGCCATATACTCCATAATCTTGATCATGGTCGAGATGTTATTGACTTCGCACGGCGTGTCCGGGCTGACGCAAACGTCGGCGGTCGAAAGAATCTCCAGTAACGGCTGCCCGACAAGCCTTCCCGTAAAGTTCACCATCTCGTCGAGCCCCTGATCGGCTGCCATCTTTCTCAGTTCAGGCAACGCCGGCCCTCCTCCGACACAAGTGAAGTGAATGTCATTACGGCCCGCTTCCTTGATGTGCAATGCCACTGCCAGCAGGATATCCAACCCGTCCTGATCGCCCATATTTCCAACATATCCAACGAGATAGATCTTCCCGTACTTCAACGCCTCGATCGGGGCGACAGCTTTGAACGTTTGTAAATCAGGACCATTGCGAACCACAAAGACATTACTCGAATCGCAGTGGCCTCTTGAAATCGCTAAATTCTTGAAACTCTCGTTCGTCGACATCACCACATCGGCACAGCGATAAGTAACTCTCTCCAACCATACCTGGACCCGGTACAACAGCCCCTTTCTTCCGTACTTCGAAAGGTATAACTCAGGGTTGGCGTCGTGTTGGTCAAAGATATACTTCACACCGAATAGTTTAAACGGAAGCGCGACCAGGAAGATATCGTCGGGAGGGTTGCACCCTTGGATCACATGAAAGCCCCGCCGCAGAAAGATCCACCACGAGAACAGAACCTCCCAGAATAGCGCCCAGCCATACTCCCAGAGATAACCCAGCGCGCCGCCCAGTTCCCGCGGCATCGGATGACGGTAGATATGAACCCCCTCAAGGCATTCGTATCCCTCTTCCGTCTTCTTGCCCTTGGGGCACAACACTGTCGTTGCATATCCGTTGTCGCGCAGGCATCGAGCCTCTTTCCACACCCGCGTGTCATATGGAACAGAGAGGTTTTCAACGATAATGAGAGCTTTCCGCGTCACGATTGAAATCCTTTCTGTCGAACGCCCCAGTCCTGCAAAAAGCACCCGGAGTGATCGCTTCCCTCTTCCATATCCATCCGGACTCAGTCCGAAGTTTCATTCTTCGAAGGAGCCAGACCTACTCCGGCGATAAGCCGGCGCAGCGGACGCGGAAGTTGCTCCCACGAAACCAGAGTGGAAAGAACACGAAATGAGTAAATCGAGCTTCCGAGCGTCGCCAGAGTCCCCAGGATCACGGCCACCAGCGGCGGCAAAAGATAGAATCCGCAGCAGACTCCGGCCATCACGCCAAGGAATGCCAAGCCCGAGCGAATGTTCTCCCTTGACCAGAGAAAGCCGCTGACTCTCCGCATGATGGGATAGTACAGAACGCCGTGAAAAATGCAGTACCCGAGGAACGCGATGCCTGCGCCTTTCAACCCGAAGGAACCGATGCATACCCACGCAAGAGCCGCATACACAGCGGCGCAAGCCGTTTCGCACCAGAAGAAAATGGCGCCTAGGTTCTTCGCCACAACAATGTAACCCATGGGCCAGGTGATTACCTGGAGCATCGTTCCCAGGCATATCCAGCGCAGCACTTCGACGCCGGCTACGAATTTTGCGGTGTATAACAGCGTAACGATCGCTGGGGAAAACGTCAGCGTGGCGATAACACCCGGTCCCGCCAGCAGGAGCCCCATCCGAGCCTGCTCATTGACCAGGCGGTTGCATGTGTCATTTATGCTGGCGCTGGCGGTCAGCCGCGGATAGAAATCCGCTGCCATCGCTTTGATGATGAACCCAACATACATTCCGCCCAGCGTCCATGCTGCCTGATAAAGACCTGCTGCTTCCAGGCCATCCTTGCGCAGTATGAGCGTTCTGACCATGTAGGCCAAGCCCGACTGCAGCAAGTTGCTCAGCATCAGGACCGAACCGAGCTTAAGAAGAGCGGATGCTTCCTGCGTCACTTGGGAAGCTGTGAGGGAGGGAACGTGGATCTTTATCTTTCTTCTATACCACCAGGAACATAACACCGTCATGACCCCAAAGACCACCAACGAAGGCACAACGCCGTCTTCCCGGAAGAAGTAAACGATAGGAATACTTAGGATGGTTGAAAAGAGAAAGCCCAATACCTTCGCCTTGCTGAAGTCTGCGATGCGCCGCAAGCCTTCCAGCAAAGCATCCTGCCCATAAGATACGATCTGCAGAATCACGGCGACCGATAATAGACATATGGCCCAAGTGTGCTCCGGGCTGCCGAAGGTCATGATGGATATCTGGCGCGAGAATACGATCATTGCGATCGTCCCGAGAGCCCCCAGCACGACCGATGTTCGCTGCAGCACTGCGGCGGTCTGCGCGATTCGCTCCTTATCGCCCGTTCCTGCCGCTTCCGCTATCTGCCGCACGCCGCTGCTGCTTACTCCCATCCCCGCGACATCTTCGACAAGGCCTTCGATCGACCCGTAAATACTAAAAAGACCAAATCCGGCCGGAGCAAGTAAGTACGCCATCGCCTTGCCGCGGATCAGTCGAAAGAAGATCAGGATCATCTGCGATCCGCCGACCAGCACCGATGACTTGAGTATCTGGCCGTAGGTTTCGCTTTCTGATGTCTTTGATTGAACCGCCTGGGTCTCTTCTGGCAACGGAATGCCGACCTCCTTCTTGCTTACTCAGTATGCCATACATTGAGACCGACAGTCGATCCCTAACACCTGCGCCGAACACCGCCCGGGAATCTCCTGCTACAAACCACCGATCCACTTTGTTCGCGGACTTTCTAAGAGGCGGCCATGGATGCAGGCGCTGTATCTTTCCCTCCGGTCTCGTAACGCAGCCAGCAGGCAATGAGCCCTATGCACGTAGGAATAAATGCGGCGAATTGCCTGGCCTCGTCGAACCGCCCAAACAGCATCGTTACCAGTAACAGACCAGGAAGGCTTATGGCGGAACAGCGCAGGAGCCGCGGAGCATATTCCCATCCCAACCAAGCTATCAACCACCATGGAATGAGGATCGCCCACGCGGAGAGGATGGATACCAGCGAATAATGTCTCCAGAAGACCACATTCTCCCATAGCCGGTTGTCAAACAGCCGCCCAGCCGGAACCAGGAAAGTTACCATAAACCGGACGCCAGCCCATACAGCCACTTGGGCAGCCGCGAAACAAATGAGCCGGGAAGCTCTCATCCGTCCCCAATTGTACGCAACTGCACACGGAATAATGAGGAGAATATTCTCGTGGTTGAGAGTCGCCACCGCAAGCATCGCCATATAACTTAGGAACCTGCGATGGTGAAGGAGAAGAAAGCAAAACGTCCAAAAGCCTACAATTGCGATATCGTAGAACGTCCAGTAATCAATCGTCGGACACACCATGAGCGCAAGCAACGCATAACCGAGCAGTCTTCCATGCTTGGGATGAAAGAGTGTCGCCCACGCTCCCGACAGATACACGGTCACTGCGATGATCGCCGCCTGTACAGCGGTAAAGCAGTTATGGTCCGTCAGGGACGGAAGCACTTTTTGCAGTTGCGCGGCAAGGAGGGGAAATAGGATTCGATACCCGAAGGCGGGGGGAGCCACTTGCGGACGGTGCATCATTGTGCTCAACAGATACCACGATCCTTCGTAGCCGTGCTCGAGAGCGATCAAAATCGTAGCGCCGCAGACAAACCCAACGAGCCAGCTAGACAAGGAGTTGACTCTTGTTCGCAAGATCTTTTCGATCATTCGATCTCTCCTTATCCGAATTTGGCGTCCAATGAGGCCCTGCTGAAATTGTCAATGATTGCCCGGCATGGACAACGGCCGCCATCGCGGAACCGGCTCCTTACTTAACTACGCCCGCACATTCGAACGAACCTGCGGGCCGAAACGATAGTTAGCAGATGCAACAGGCTTCGATCTTCAGGAGGCAGAGTCTCTCGCTAAACTCTATCGCTTAGTGAAAAGGCGCAATGCAGAAAGCCTCCATCTTTGAGCGCTAAAAGCAGCTTGCGAAGCGGCCTGCAGGCCTGTGAAGAATACGACTTACCTGCTCAGTCAGGCATCGTCCCGGACTTCGCTTCGGATGATCCGACAAGCGCTTCCCATGCTTCTGCCATCGGCATGATCCGCGCGCCTGAGTTCACAGCGCACCGCACAACGTCTTCAAAATACTCGGGCGTCCATCCCCAGGGAGTGGGATCTTCGGAGATATCGTGCGTCGAAAAAATCAGCCATCCGCAAGCGGCGCGATTCTCCTCGATGATCTTCAATGCCGCTTCAGGACCGCCTAACTTTCTTTCCAGAAAATGCGAAGAGAGGCTATTAAGATCCACTGTGCCCAAATTGAAGGTCTGCCCCCTGCCGCGGCAGCAAGCGAAATGTCTCCCCGTCAGCCGCTTTGTTTCCGGCGCTGGCACAGTCAATGGGTACGACATGGTACGGAAGACTGCTCCTGGGCGCAGCGCGCTCAGTGCCCGCTGGTTCTGCACGATCGATTCCTCGAACAACGCGGGCTTTATCTCCCAAGGGTGGCAATGCGAAAAGGTATGGCATCCGAGTTCGTGCCCGTCTGCGAATAGAGTCTTCAGATCCTCTTCCACAAACATCGTCCCTGTCGGCGCCTGCTTCCCCATCAGGCTAAAGGATGCAAAGTAGGTTCCTGTAACTCCATAGCGTTTCAGAATGGCGCCGCCTGTATATAAGGCGGAGCGCGGAAAATCATCGAACGTGAAAGA
This sequence comes from uncultured Occallatibacter sp., assembly GCA_964445025.1. Taxonomy (GTDB): domain Bacteria; phylum Acidobacteriota; class Terriglobia; order Terriglobales; family Acidobacteriaceae; genus Telmatobacter. The sequence goes on from CAYUJM010000008.1 coordinate 8,691, forward strand.
GACAACAGGATATTTTGGCGCGATCGCCACCGGCCTCCGGCCAAACATGCGGCTGCTCGTTCTTCGATAACGGCCCACAGCTCTTGTCCACAAATCGGAGCCAGATTCTCGCATCATCAAGACACTCTACCACAACTCCGCCGGTCTGGCGGGCTGGTCCTTTCTTCGTTTTTCAGAGTTGGGGCGCTGCGAAGCACGGAAGCGAATGACCGCGCGGAGTCGCACACAGCGCGATATGGAGGGCGTGCGAAATGACGGCGATCATTCTTCAACTGGGCAATTGAGAAGTTTAGCGTAGAATCCTCACCTGGTTGCCAGCCGCGGTCTGTATCAGCTGCAGCTCGGAACTCCGGTCGCGCTTCTTGAATTGCGAGATGGCAGGAACATCTGAAATCGCAAGCAGAAATGCAAGCCAAATAAGATTCTGCTTCCGGAAGCCAGCTTCAGTCAGACTGTACATCACACTCGCGCTGAGAAGTGCGATCCGAAGAATGCCCACGTTCGGATTCTCGCGCAGGGCCCTAGCGGCATTGCGATATCCGCCGGCAATCATGCCGAGGAAAAACATCACGCCCAGCCATCCCAGATTGATATAGATCTCCAGATATCCGTTGTGAGCCTGTCCGATTCCCGTATAACCGATCTGTTGCCATACTCCTGTCAACCGGTCTCCGAGCCAGAAGCTATCGTAGCCGGTGCCGAGTAAGGGGTTGGTATGGAAGGATAGAACTGCCTTCCATATCTCCGTGCGGCCGGTGAGAGTGGGATTTCTTCCCAATAGCCGAAGCAAGGCTCCTGTCGTATCGATAACTGCCGCGAATACCGCAAGACCAACCGCGCCGCCCACGACTGCGTGCACGTATCCAGCCCGCTGACGAACCCACCGCTGCTCCGACAGAACCATAACTGCTCCCGCCAGAACAAAGCAGGACAGAGAGGTCATGGAGTCGGCTTTCACAATGAGCCAAACAGCAGTGGCAAATACGACGCTGTCAACGGCCAAATGCCGAGCCCGCCCAGGCATCCTGCGCTCCATGTAAGCGCCAAGCAGCGACCATAGCGCCGCCAGTCCTAGCACCAGGCAGATCATTCCCAGTTCGTTCTTCTGCGTTGTCACTCCATTGTAATAAGTAATATGATCGCTCGGATCGTAGAAACTCCCCACGTCCGGAAAGAACAGGATAAAGAGCACCGACAGCGGCAACAACACAAAGGCAGTTCGCGAAAAGAAGCGTTTTATAGCGGCCATCGGATTCGGGTCGGTAAGTACGACCAGAACCATGACAACGTCGCCGAACGTCTTGAACCAGTGTTTGAATGCAACGAAAGGATAGTCGGACCAGATGATACTGATGGCGCAGTAGGAAAGGAACAATAGAAACGGCAAGTTAGCCCGTAGGAATCCGGCGACCTGCCGCGACCGCAGGTTCAAGGTCAACAGGCCGCCGGCTATCAATATCCCAAAGACGCTGGCATCAAGCGGCGATCCCTCGGAAAACTGTTCGGCAAGAGCACTGTTCGGAGCCGGATTCATCCACTCCGAAATTCCTCGCGACCCCACGATCAGCATCCAAATCACTGGGATCCAGAGCGCCTTCGAGGTCCGCTCTCCAGCATCCCGGTCAAGGATGAAGAGCGCGATAATGCATGTAACAACGACGATTGTGGCAATCAGTTGAGTCATGTGCGCCAAACAGCAGCCTACGCAAAGACGGCTGCCTCAGAGTCTAGAGGTAGGGAGTTGCGATTGCACTTGGGCAAGGCCGGAACGACCCCTGCCAAAGTGCTTTTCAAGAACCCATGAGAGTCCTCGCGGAACGTTACGATCGGCTTGCTAGAAGAAAAGGTGCAAAGAGTGGGAAGCACGGCGGTGGAGGGCGGTTTCTGGACAAACGTGAAACTGTCCGCTCGCGGCCCACCAAGATGACTTTTCTTCAGAGCCTCCACACACTGACCTGGATCTTCGGCTTCGCTCACGGCCCAGTTCTCGTCAAGTACGGTGGCAACCTCGATCCATCTTCCCGTTACAAAGATCACACAGCCATTAACCATCCGCGACGGCACTTCTACCCATTGGCCCCCTCTACTGATTCGACGGTGGTTGCCTCCATCTCTTCCTATTCTCCCTCGTTCGATAGCCGGCCTGACTTATGGGCCAAAGACTGCGGCAGCGTGCTTGGCTAACCTGAATTCTCTCGTTCTTGCTTTGCGCCGGATTTAGCCTTATCGGCTTTCGATCTGGCTTTCTGTCCTTCGCGTCGCTGCCTGCAACTCGACCATCTTTCGCTTGAATCTCTTGCGTTCTGTCTTCAGTAAGTCTCCGACGCGAATCAAGGAATGGCCGACCGAACCGGCGATCGCATCGAATTTGCCGAGGAAGACGACCTCCCTGCCATGCTTGCCCGCCAGGTCTCTCTTGAATCTGTAGGTCCCCGGGTTTCTGGCAGGATTGATACCATTCAAGTCGTAGATCGCAGCACCTTGGGGCTTTAACGCCTCGATGATCTTCCACTGCAGAAAATAGGAACCTCTGCTCTTTGTGCCGCTATCGCTGGTCGCGCAAAACAGACAAACCGCCGTCCTCCCGACGAGACTGTAAACCACGCCAGCGCATAAGTCAACGCCCGATTGGCATAGGAGGACGTTCATCTTGAATTCCTCAGGCAACTGCTCCTGGATCTGCTTATACTGATGAATATCGATGAACTCAACAAACTTCTTGCGTGAAACAACCTCTTTATAGATATCGATGAAGCGGTCGAACATCGAACCGTTCGAACCCTCGATGAGTTCAAGATTGTTCTTATCCGCGACCTTCAAGCTCTTTTTCCAATGCGGGTTCATTCCGGTCTTCAGGTCGGCAAGGGGTGGCGCCAGGTCCATCAGAATCGTTCTCTCAGGCTCCCCTCCTGCAAGCAGCGTGAATCCTTCGGTCTCGAGAATCGCGCCAATACCCGATGAATCGTCTTCAAAAGCGAACGGGAAGAGGCGAAGGCTCAAGCCACGCTTGCACACAAATTCATTGCGCAGTCCGCGTAGCGCCTGCCGGTAGATCTCCAGGTCCACGTCCGTGCCGGCCCGACGCCACAAAGGTCCCCAGCGTACGTATCCGATGCCAAGACCTAGAACAGGGACTTGTTTGATCCTGGCCTGCGCGATGGCTACAACTTCTCCGTTAAACTTCAACGCGAAATGGGCCATATTGCGCCGGCCCTCGACGACCTCGCCATAAGCCCACGTCTGGTACAGGCTTGCGTCCTCGAATAACTGCAAGTACTGATACCACGATTGCTCATCGATGCCATCGATCTCTGAAGTGTATCCCGTGGCTAAGGGCCTTACCTGTCGATTTGCCATACCCGGCGTCCTGTCAAGATTCCGTGAAACTGCAATGAAACGTGAGTTGCTACGACTTATGGAAATGCAGGAATCGCCCCTCCTGGCCGTGTTCCCAGTGAATCCAGAAAGATATCCTCGCTATTCCGTCACGTACTGTTCGCGAATCGGATCGATCCCGATTCGGCGCAGCAGTTTTCCCGCATGAGAACAAAGCTTGAAGAGAATCGTCATGAAATGATGTTGCCCGAGCAGCAACGCAAAGGGGAGAATGAGAGCATAGAGCGGAACGGCGGCCGCGGACTTTGCAATACTTACAAATCCGCAGTTGGGACGCAAGGCGGTGGAAGCTCCTTGTAGCAGGGCCTTTCTCACAAAGTACATTCGCTTCCAGCGGGCTGGGGGAAGGACTTCAAACGCCTCTGCCTGCGCGCACCAGATGAACGTCCGTCCTTCCTCGATCTTTCTGCGAAAGAAGTCCTGATCTTCTCCGGTTCTGAACTCCGGCCGAAAAGGGGTTGAGTCGTCGCCGATAACTTCCTTCCTCAGTAATACATTTCCCGTGCGCGCCTCGCGCCATCCCACCCGCATTCCCGTGGGATTTACCCGTCGGTCGAAGAGCCGGCTCTTCTTCAGCCATGTGGGCGGAGCTTCGTCGAAATAGCGTATCACCGGCCCCAGAACGCCATCGACCTTGTACTCGTTGCAGGCCTGAAACAATGCAATCAACCAGCCTGGCGCGGGAAACTCGTCGTCGTCGATAAATGCTAGATAGTCTCCCACCGCGTTCTCGACGACCTTGTTCCGTGCGCGCGCGATGCCCTGTCTCGGCTCGCAGCGATATTCAATCGGAACGGCAGAGGACACGCGGCAGTCCGCAACGGTGGCCTCGGCAGACTTGGTTGCGTCGTTGTCGGCCACGACAATCGAAAAGGTGAACAGCCCGCCGCTGCTCTGCCAACTCAGCTCTGTCAAAAGACGCCTGAGCGGAAGAGGCCGCTTGTAAGTGCAGATACAGACGCAGATATGCGGAATGGCCTGTTCTCTTGCTGGGGTCATCATAGAGATGCTGGCGAACTGCTTCATTGGATCGCTATCCGCGCCTGGTGAGATCATACAATGACCTCATCGTTGGCGCAGCGAGCGGCGGTGCGCAGCACATAACCTCGCGCCACTGTGACCTCGCCGATACAGCGCGTCAGTTCTCCGTCCATCAGAAACCGGTATTCATCTTCGTTCTGCAGGTGGGCCTCGACCTCTACCTTGCACCGTACGGCAAGTTCGAAGATACTTTGCAATCTGTCGAGCGGAGCCAGGGGCGTCAAGCAGAAAAAATGATCGGTCAGGCGATAGCGTCGCGTCAATACGCGATCCTGCCAACGCCGGTAGCAGCGATTGAAGTAGCCCTTTTCTCCCGACGTGAATGAAAAATTCCTGCGCATCATGATGCCCGCCGGCAGCAGTCTGCCAAGTACCACATTCGCGCAGAGGTGCATATGGTGATGGCCATCCACGCGCGCGGGAAGATGCCCATACAGCCGCTCAAATTCCTTTAATTGTGCTTCGACGACAGATCGAAACGAGGAGGCAAGGCCGGGATGGTACACCACAGGCGCAAAGCGATGACATCTCAGGAAGCCGGCGATTTTCTGCTGGCTCTCCTTCAGCCGCGTAGAACATTCCGACGCTGAGAAGGGCGCGGTGAGGTTGAGATGGAGACCGACGTCGATGCTGTGCTGACGCGCCAGAACAGCGGCCCGCTCGGAATCCTCCATGAACACCATGGCGCTTACCGAGGAAATCGATCCGCGCAAAACGCAGTCGAGCGTGCGGCCGGTTGTGTCGGCATCCAACCCCCAATCGTCCGCATTGATGATGACCGTGGCCCTTTCACGCGGGACCGCGACCTGCCCCTCTTGCTCGGCAATCGTGGACTCCGCGCAGGTGCATTCTCGCATCGTCATCGGGATACCTTGCTCATGCTGATCGATCGCCTCTATAGGGTTCACGGCTTGCCGGTTATCTGGATTCATTTGGTGCTGCGGATGAGTGTGTGCGGGCCACGCCCAACGGCGTTTTGTGCCTGAAGAACTTCATGAGGCGATGCATCTGTTCCTGCCTGTTGAACGTCACAAACTCCCGCGACACCGGTCTCTTCGCGCGCCGCAACCATGACCAGAGATACCCCGCGCCCAGCGCCGCGCCGCGCAGCAGATATGGCTTCTTGCTGATCTGATAAGCAACTCGCGATAACTCCCACACCGGGTGGTTTCCCAGCGCGTAGTCTCGCGCGCCGACCTGGAACCTTGCTTGCAGCGGACCGCGTTGCGCCGTTCCCATCTCGCGATGGTGCCGGGACATTTTTTCGGTGAACGTGCGAGTCTTCCAGCCTTTCATCCTGGCGGAGATGACGGCAATCGTGTCGATTGCGCCGCCCATCGCCGGCACATAGCCGCCGATGGCCTCGAAGCATTCGCGCCGAAAGACCTGACAGGCGCCCGATACATGCCCGATGCTCACATAGCGGTAGTCGTAGGTTTCGCTCGTTGTGTCCGCATAGGGAGTGCCCACCACTCCCAGCGTTCGATCCTCGGCGAGTTTCTCAAGCAGAAACGAGAAATAATCGCTCTCGAACGTTATGTCCGCATCCAGACTGGCGATCACTTCGTAGGGAAGCCCTTCAACCCGCGTCCGTCCGGCGTTGATCGCGTGAACTTTGCCGGCAAAATGGCGCGCTTCGCGTTCCGGCATGCGGAGCAGCTCAATCCATTCGTGCTCGGCGGCGTATCGCTTGACGATCTCGTCCGTGTCATCCGTAGAACCGTCGCTGACGATCACCCACTTCAGCGGCAGCGTGCTTTGCGCCAGCACCGACTGTATTGTCAATTCGATGAATCGCGCCTCGTTGCGCGCGGGAGTTACCAGCACATAGGTCGGAAGTTTCAGCACGACTTCTCCTCGGTTGGCAAATAGCGCCGCGGCGCGGATGGTTCTCTTCGAATCTCGGCAACGAACCGGGAGAGCGCAATTCTATGCGCTTTTCCCCGCGACGGCCAAGGAGTTCCCTTCCCTTTGCGCCGCTTCGCAACAAGTCCTGGCAGTAAACGCTGCAACCTCCGCAACCACTCTCGCTTGCTGTCGTTCTGTAAGCTGAGGGAACATCGGCAGGGAGACGATTTCGGCGGCCACTCGTTCCGCCACCGGAAACTCTCCAGGGAGATAGTTCAGCGAAGCATAGGCTTTCTGTAAATGCAGCGGAATCGGGTAGTGAATTCCCGTGCCGATGCCTGCCTTCTTCAGGTGCTCCATCAAGCCCTCGCGATCGGCGGTGCGGATCACAAAGAGATGATAGACGGCGCGCGACCAGGAAGGCTCATATGGCAGGCCGACCGTTCCGTCCTGAGGAAGAAGACGGTCGTATTCCTCGGCCCTGGCGCGGCGCAGCGCGTTCCACGCCTCGAGATGAGGCAGTTTCGCGTGCAGAAAGCCGGCCTGGATTGCGTCCATCCGCCCGTTGTAGCCTTCCATGTCGTGATAATACTTCTTCACCTGGCCGTGGTCGCGGAGCATTCTCGCTGTTCTGGCCAGAGCGGCGTCGTTCGTTGTCACCGCTCCGCCTTCGCCGCATGCTCCAAGGTTCTTGCCAGGATAAAAACTGAATGCGGCCGCGCGGCCCATGGAACCGGCTTTCATCCAGCGATTTAGTTTTTTTGAGAAGTATTCGGCGCCGTGCGCCTGGCATGCGTCCTCGATCACCGTGAGGCCGTACCGCTCGGCAAGCTCCAGGATGGCATCCATGTCGACCATCTGGCCGTATAAGTGCACAGGTACAATCGCAGTTACCGGCCGCCCGGTTCGCAGGCTGATCGGCTTGCCCGTTTCGTCGCGCCTGCATTGCTCTTCAAGAAACTCCTGTAGCTTCTCGGCCGATATGTTATACGTGCGCTCGTCGATATCGACAAACTCCGGCATGGCGCCAGCTTGCGAAATGGCTTCCGCGGTGGCAATAAACGTATTCGGCACGGTCAGCACCGCGTCGCCCGCTTGAATGCCGGCAGCCACAATGGCAAAGCGCAATGCATCCGTGCCGCTGCCGACGGCGACGGCATGGCCTGCGCCGCAAAAGGCCGCAAAATCCTTCTCGAATTCCTCCACTACAGGACCGCCGACGAAGCCAGCCGTGCGCAGTCCACGCCGAAAAACGTTCACAAGTTCGCTCTCGAGCTCCAGGTGGGGAGCGACGAGATCGAGAAATGGGACGTTCTCGTTGTTCGCGGTTTCCTTGGGAGGGTCGATGAAGCGCAGAACCTTGGCCGGATTTCCCGCTGCGATCGAGTTGGCGGGAACGTCTTTGGTGACGACGCTGCCGGCGCCGACGATCGCATGCTCGCCGATGGTGGTATTGGGCAGAATGGTCGCGCCGGAGCCGATGGATGCGCCTTTCTCGACGACCGTCCGCTCCACCTTCCAGTCGGCTTCGGTTTGCAGGCTTCCGTCAGCGGTCGTGGCGCGCGGATAACTGTCGTTGGTAAACACCACGCCGTGCCCGACAAAAACGTTATCCCCTATCTCGACGCCCTCGCAAATAAAGGTGTGGCTGGAAATCTTGCAGCATTTGCCCACGCGGGCATTCTTCTGGATCTCGACAAATGCGCCGATCTTTGTTTCGTCCCCGATTTCGCAGCCGTACAAATTGATGAATTTCGAGAGCCGCACGTCTTTCCCGAGCTTGACATCGCTCGCGATGCTATTCAGGGAAGTCATAGGTAGACCAGGGCTCCTCTCTTGCTCAGCGATTCGCTGGCTGCTTCCAGCATCTTCACCACGCGCAGCCCGGCGCATCCGTCATTGATCGGGTCCTGGCCATTGGATATGCACTCCACAAAGTAGTTCATCTCGCGATGCAGCGCCTCGACCTGTTCCAGGTGAGGAGCCCACATGTCGCCCGACCGGTAGTTGACCAGCAGATCGTACACGCCTTCGCAGTTGGTGATCTTCACTCCCCGGTCGTACACCCGCAGCTTTTCGTCGGCTTCCAGATCGTTCCAGACCAGCATCTTCTTCTCGCCGCCAATCAGCGTGGTTCTGATCTTCACCGGCGAGAGCCAGTTGACATTGACATGCGCGATGACTTTCTCGGGGAAATAGAGAGTCAAGTAAGCCACATCCTCGTGGCCGTTCAGATGGGTTTGCCCCGTCGCGACGACGGCCTCGGGGGTCGACTTGATAAGGTGATCCATGATCGACAAATCGTGCGGCGCCAGGTCCCACAAGACATTGATATCGTGCTGGAAAAGGCCTAGATTGACGCGAGTGGAATCGTAGTAATAGAGCTTTCCCAGCGCTCCCTCGTCAAGCAGTTGGCATATCTTCTTCACCGCGCCGGTGAACAGGAAAGTATGGTCCACCATGATCTTGAGATTCTTCCGCTGGGCAAGCTCGATCAGATCCTCCCCTTGCGCGGAATTGCTGGTGAACGGCTTCTCGACAAAGACATGCTTGCCGTTTTCCAGCGCGGCCTTTGCCAGCTCGTAATGGGTCCATACCGGAGAGACCACGGCCACTGCGTCGATCTCAGTCGATAGAATCACGTCCATGGGGTCTGCAGTTACTGTGATCCCCGGATACGCCTTCTGCGCGCGTTTCCGCGCCGCCGGTCCGATATCCGCGATCGCGCATACCTGGGAACCCTCCAGCGTCGCGAGATTCCTCACAACATTCGGTCCCCAATACCCGTAGCCAATTACACCGAATTTCACAATATCATCGCCGTTCTTTAGAACTTCCCACCTTGGGGAGTTTGCATTGGACGAGGTGCGCGTGCCGCACAGCGTGGCACGAATTCAATAGCGACCGAAATCGAAAGTGGAACACAAATGCAGGACTCAATATGCACCTTTGCCTCGTATCACCGCGAGAGGCGTTTGCATGAGTATCTTGATGTCGAGCCACGGCGACCACGACGTGGCATAGCGCAAATCCATTCGGACCATATCGTCGAACCGGACGCGGCTGCGGCCTGTCACCTGCCACAAACCGGTAATTCCAGGTTTGGCTTCCAATACCCGGCGCCGGTGCCAGGTCTGGTACGCTGCCAGTTCGTATGGAATTGCGGGACGGGGGCCGACCAGCGACATCTCTCCCTTGAGAACATTCAGTAACTGGGGCAGTTCATCCAGGCTGGTTCTCCGCAGAAAATTCCCTACGCGCGTAACCCGCTTGTCGTTCTTGATCTTGTAAATCCGCTCGCCCTTCGCGTTGGCCGGGTCCCGGTCCGCCTCGCTCTTGATCATTTCCGTAACGAACTTCTGGTGAACGGTATGATCGTTGCCCACGCGCATCGACCGGAATTTCAGGAAGGTAAAGCACTGGCCGTACTGTCCAACCCGTTGCTGCCTGAAAAGCACGGGGCCTTTGGATGTCATCTTGATCGCCGCCGCGATTGCCAGGCACAGGGGCGCGCAAAGCACCAGCGCAACCGCGCTTCCGGCAATGTCGATCATTCGCTTGACCACCAGCAGCGACTTCCTGCGGTTTCCAGGGGTCAGCAGGTCGGGATACAAAGCGGGATTGCTGGGACGCCCGGAATCGGCACTGTCCCAGTCGTCGGGGAAGAAGTGGAATGAGATCGTGACTTGGTTGAGCTGGTCGTAGCTCAACTCGTTTTTGAGCATGGTTTTTACCCTGCTCAGGATCGTGCTCAGAACCGCGTTCTTGTCATTCACCACCAGCCCCGTGAACATCACGCCGACTGTGGTCCGGTCTTTGTACCAGCCGATAACGTCCGTTTCCCTGCTTGACGAGAGCAGTGCATCCGCCAGCTTGTCCAGAGCCGTTCCGTTCACTTTCGAAGCCTGGCGCGTACCAGCCTCCAACAGCATCAGCAGGAAAGGCTCCTTGGAGCGCTCCGTTCTCTTGCGCTCGACCGCGATCAGCCGCTTGAAGGTGCTCTCGCTGAGCATCTCGCGTTCCCCGAGCGATAGCGAATCGAATGGCGATCCATCCAGGTTCGAAGCATTGTTCACACGTACCGATGTCACTTCTTGCCTCTCTCTTGACAATCGGGACTCTTCTCACCTCAAGTCGACCGGTATTGTCCGTTCCACATCCAATCCCTGATGCACAGTCAAGCTGCTGTGCTTGCCAAACCCTACGCCGCGGGTACTACATCCGCTGCGTCAATCTCCACACCCACCGACTGCTCCAGCATCTCCACGGATAGAACCAATCGGTACTGGTTCTTCTTCCGAACCAGAATTCCCTCAATGCCTTCCAGAGTGCCCCGTGTTACCCGAACCCGCTCGCCGCATCGCAGAAAGGGATGCGGTTCCACCCGGCAAGCTCCTTCAATCGTCTGTCGAATCGCCTGAATCTCAGCCTCGGGAACGGCCGCAACATGGTCCCCGTTGCTCAGAATCATGTGAACACCAGGTGTGCTCACCACCTGCAGCCGGCGACCGTGCGCTCCCCGGACAAATAGGTAACCGGGGAACAAAGGCAGCGAAAGCTGCTTTTCTCTGTCTTTCCAGTGCCGCGTCGACTCATACAGCGGCAAAAATACCTCAAATCCCTTTGCCGTCAGCATCCCGGCAATCACCTTTTCGTGCTGGTGGCGCGTGTAGACTGCCCACCAGGGCGAATCCCCTTGCGTTCGGGTGCCGGCACTCCGCGTAGCTGGCATGTTGCTGAGCCCCTTTTCCGATGAATCGGTATCCGCAGTTTGAGCTATGAAGACATAGCTTCGCCCTGTGGGCTACAGCACCTCATTCTACGCCTTTCAAGATCTCGCTCTCGATCGCAACACAGCTGCAAAAAGCCACTCCGGCCCGTACAACAAAGACAGCAATCGCAACCGCCTATGCTTCAACTGGAAGAGATGGCCATCTTGAAATCCAGTGCATGATAGGACGGTCTTACGAGACTGATGGTAGTCGGGACACGGAGGGCGGGCAATGACCCAAAGGTGGTGAAACGATAGCCCAAAGGGTCTAGAGTCATAATGCTCCATCCCGCATTGGTTATTGGGTGAAATGCATTCCTGATGCAGTAGAGGGCGCATTGGGAATGGTGACGGCCGTGTAACCGGAATTGCCCTAAAGTAATTCATAATAGACCGACAGTAACTATACTTTGTCTTTTGGTAATCGTTAGGTAATACCCCACCCACCGGCCTCGGCAGACATCGATCTGGTTCCGTTCGTCGCGTCCCTCCCTATCCTCGCCTGCGTCCGCTTCCTCAGGCCTCCGGTTGCCGCAGCCACTCGGCCAGCAGTGCGGCCACTTTCCCCGGCTGTTCATACGCGGCCAGGTGACCGGCGTCAGGCAGCAGGTGGAACTCGCATCCGCCCGGCGCCCCGTGGAAGGCCCCCATATCGGCCGGTGTCACCCCGGAATCCTCGCCGCCGGCGATGGCCAGCACCGGCGCGTCGATGGTGGCCACGGTCGGCGTCGAATCAGGTCGTATGGCCAGTCCTGCCTGCACGGCCACGGCCGCCTCGGGCGTCAGCGTCATGCGGGCCCGCAGTTTGGCCACGATTCCAGGCCGCCGTTCGCGTGCGGTCGCCCCGATCAGGCTCTGGGCCATGCCGTCGAAGAGCGCCTTCGTGCCCCCGGCTCGCACCTCGGCGATATTGGCGGCGCGCCGTACAAGGCTGGCTTCCGCGTCCGGCTGCGGCTTGGAGCAGACAAACGCCAGTCCGCTCATCCGTTCGGGTGCCTTGCGCCACAGTTCCAGCAGCACATAGCCGCCGATCGAGCAGCCGGCAAAAACTGCTTCCTTCACTTCAAGATGATCCAGGAGTGTAAGAACGTCCGTGGCCAGTTGCCCCATGGTCAGCACCGGAGCGTCGGGAACGCGGGCGAACCCGCCGACCGGCAGGTTTTTTCCCAACTCCGAGCTGCCGTGCCCGCGCAAGTCGGGAACGATGGCCCGCACGCCGGCTAGGTCTTCAATCATCGGCCGCCAATACTCGCGGTCCAACGGCGTGGGATGCAGAAAGACCACCGGCATACCCGTGCCGGTATCCCGAAAACCCAGCCTGGTTCCGTCCGATTCGTATGTACCGTTCATATACCTGGAGGATACGCTCCCGGCAGTTCCAGCGGCTCCTCGGGAATTCCGATCCAGCCGGCCACATAGGCCACGCCCACAAATCCGCCGGAACAGAAGAAGCCAAGCACGGTGAGAATCCGCACCACGGCGACATCCCAGCCATTGGCCAGCGCCAGCGCCAGGCAGACCCCGGCAATCTGGCGGCCTACGCGCGGACGAACCAGCGGCCTGCCCGGCTGCGACGGCGCCACGGCGATCACCGCTCCGCAGTTCGAGCAGAAATGCGCGCTCGGGGGCAACCCGGTCCCGCAGCGATTGCAAAAGACGGCCATAATCGATTCCTCCTGGAGAAAACCCCGATCAACCTCAAGATACGGAGACCGCACAGCGGCGGTTCCATCTTCGCAACCGGCACAAAGGCCCATCCGCGTCCCTACGTTCCCTTGTAGGCGCTGCGCAGATACTTCCTGGCGGCATCGGCGCGCGAGGTATTGGGTCCGGCATCGATGGCGGCCTGATAGTCCCTCATCGCCATCGGACGTTCGCCGTTCATATCGTGACACTGCCCGGCCGCCAGCAGCGACCGGATCTTCAGCTCCGGCCCGACATTCCGGGTCCATGCGGCCTGCTCATAAGACTGCGCCGCCTCGCCGTAGTGCCGCTGTCCGCGCAGCGCGTCGCCCAGACCGAAGTAGGTGAGTTCCATCCGCGCCGAAGCGTAATAGCCGGGCTTGGCGTTGGCGGCCAGAATCTCGCGATACGCCGCCACCGCAACCATTCCCTCGCCCGCGTCCTTGCGCAAGTTGGCCTCTTCCAGGCTGAAGAGGTAGTCGCGCGGGAACTCGGTCTTCAGCCCGCGCACCACCTGGATCGCCTCCTTGTACCGCGCCTCGCGGCGCAAAAAGAGCGCAATCACGGTCCGCGCCTCCACGTTCGTCACCACGCCGCGGTTGCCGTCGTCGTTCAGCATCTCCAGGCCCCTGGATTTCGATCCCATAATGCCCGCGAAGCCGATCACGAATTTGAAAGGCAAGGGCAGCGCGCCCACCACGTATTCGTAGACGCCAACCACCAGCTTCGCGTCCACATACTGCGGGTCCATTTGCAGTACGCGCATGTGGTCGTCCTTGGCCTGCATCGCCAGCCGGAATCCGCTGCCGTAACCCCGCTGCACCATGGCGATGTAGGTGCATTTCAGGGCCCGCGCCCAGCCGCGCGCATAGTAGGCATCCACATCGTTCGGGTTCCGGCCGATCCGCCAGTCGGCCTCGTGAATCGCCTCGTCGGCCAGCGCCAGGATGCGGTCGCGCGCCTTGGGGTCCTCCTGCGTGGCGTGCCGCCCGGTCAGGAAGCCGTCGTTGGCGTAGAAGGTCGTGTCGAGAAGATCCTGCCGGTAGAGTTCCTGAAAGAGCACCGCGTCCAGCAGCAGCACAGTTCCCTGCGGATCGCCCGGATGCATGGCGTGAAAGCGCTCGAAACGCTCGATGGCGCCGGGATAATCCAGGTTGTAGAAGTGATCGAAGGCCTCGCGCACCAGCGGGTCGTGATTCAAGGGATTGCTATGTACCCCGGACCCGGAAGCCCAGCTCAGGCTGGCCGCTCCCAGCAGCACAACTCCCCACCACACCTTATGTACCCAGCCCGATCCCGTCTTCAACCTGAAATCTCCTTCTTTTTCTCGTGCCATGACCGGCCTCGCCACGGCTCGAATCCTCCGTCGATTCTATTCTTTGCCGCTGCAGCCCCATCCGCCCCGCAATGCATGACCCATTTTCCGCGCGGTTCCCGCTATGAAGACTGTATTTGTGTCGCCGTCCCTCCAGAGGCTTGGCCTCGAAAGAGCCGGCATCTCCGTTCTTCCGTGCCGCCGGCGGGCAAAAAAGGAAATTTCTGCCTAATTGACGTTAACCAACAATAGAAGACGCTCTCAAATCTGTGTCCTGCGTTGCTTTCAGACGGCGCGTTCCATTCGTCGTCTAACCCCTGAATTCCTCTGCCGCTTGAAGGATTGGTGAAATGAATCGGAAAGAGTTGTTGCGATTGTTGCTGAATCAAGCTCAGTTTAACGGATTCGAGTTCCGCCGCTGGTTCCAGTCTCATGTGCAGCCGGTCTGGCCCGGCGCCGAGCAGGCGTTGACCCTGCTTTCCGGCGAGGGACGCCACTACACGCTGATCTTCTGCCACGAATTCGCTAGTTGCTTCTGGCGCACCGGCGCACAGATGAGCTTCATGGTTCCCTCCATCACCTACCCCAGGGTTAACGCCCAGGGCGAAGTGGTGCAGGTCACCCGCAAGCCCTTCACCCGGCGCACCATCAAGCCCGATGTGTGGAAGTATCATCTGCGCCAAATGGCCGCCTCCGACGATCCGATCGACTATCTCTGCCGCTTCCTGCCCGCGCAGGATCAGATTGCGCTGCGCGAACCGCCTCCGGCGCCGATGCGGATAGCCCAGGCCTGATCGCCCACCCGGCACAGCCCGGGCTGCATCGATTAGGATTCAGCTATGCCCATCCCAGAGCGGTTGAATCCTACCTTCGCTCCAGCCCGTCCGCCTGTGCCTGCCCGGCTGGACCCGCTGGAGGAGGCACGCAGGCGCCTCATCGTGGCCCTCGACGTTCCGGACGCCGCCTCCGCCGCCGCACTGGTCGAGCGCCTGGAGGGCAACTGCCATTGGTTCAAGGTGGGACTGGAGCTCTTCGTGGCCGCCGGTCCCGCCGTTCTGGAACCGCTCCTCCGCCGCGGCCACTCCGTCTTTCTGGACCTGAAATTCCATGACATTCCCAACACCGTAGCCGGAGCCGTGCGCTCCGCCGCCGCGCTGGGTGTACGCATGATGACCGTCCACGCCGCCGGCGGCCCGGCCATGCTCTCCGCCGCCCGCGCCGCGCTCGACGGCCTCGCCGATCCACCCGAACTGCTGGCCGTCACCGTCCTCACCAGCATGGATGCCGCCCAATTGAGCGCTATCGGCCTCAAGGGTACTCCCGCTGCACAAGTGGAACGTCTGGCCCGCATGGGCCTCGCCGCTGGAATGCGCGGATTCGTCTGCGCGCCCCAGGAAGTCGCCTCCCTGCGCGCCCTCGCCGGCCCTCAGGGCGTACTGGTGATTCCCGGCATCCGTCCCGCCGGCTCCGCCGTCGGCGACCAGAAGCGCATCGCCACTCCCGCCGAGGCCCTCCGCCTGGGCGCCAGCTACTTGGTCGTCGGCCGCCCCATCACCCAGGCCCCCAACCCCGCCGAAGCCGCCGAGACAATCCTCAAGGAGATGGCGGGAGCATTAGCTCATCTTTCAAACACCATTTGAGGTCATAGGTCTTGTATTCTGTTGGGCATGGCAAAGCAAGTGTGGATGGTCCGGGCTGGACGTGATTCGGCCTTCATCGAAGAGTTCCTTTCTCGCCAAATGGTGGCAATTGGATGGGCAAAGCTCGGAGATTTATCGTCTGTCCACAGTCGTGAACAATTGAGCAAATTGGTGGAGCAGTGCTGGCCCGAAGAAAATAAATTCCAACACTCAACAAGTGTCGGCCAGGTATACCGTTTTCGCGAAGAACTTGTACCTGGAAAGCCTGTTGTCACCTACGATTCCGGCCGTCGCATCTATCACCTGGGAATCGTCACGGGAGATTACGCCTACCACCCCGACTACGATCCAGAACTTGTACACACGCGTGCAGTGAAGTGGGAACGTGAAATCCCGCGCGACGAACTGACCGCTGAATCAAAGAACTCCTTGGGAGCAATTTCGACGATCTTCTGCATCTCTCCGGCTGCGGCTGACGAAATCCTTGGACTAAGCCGGAATGGGTCTTCCCCACAATCTGAGAAAGGCCCTTTCGAGGAAATCGAGGTCGAAGAAGAAGCTGAAGTTCGGAAGGACACAGAGCAACGAGCACTTGAATTCTTACAGGACAGGTTGAGCAAGCTGTCTTGGGACGCAATGCAGGAGTTGGTGGCTGGCCTCTTGCGTGCGATGGGCTACAAGACTCGTGTATCACCAGCTGGACCAGACAGGGGTAGAGACATTATCGCTTCGCCCGACGGTTTCGGCTTTCAACCCCCTCGTATCGTAGTTGAGGTGAAGCATCGCAAGGGTGCTATGGGTGCTCCCGAGATACGCAGCTTTGTCGGAGGTCTTCGCCAGAATGACAACGGCTTGTACGTCAGCACTGGGGGATTCACGCGCGAAGCGCGTTATGAAGCTGATCGCACAAATCAAAATCTAACGCTGATGGACTCTGACGACTTGGGCAAGGCAATTGTTGAGCAATACGACAGGATGGACGCGGAGACCCGAGCATTGTTGCCACTTAAGAAGATTTATTGGCCAGCATAGGCCCATCCGCATTTGCTCCAGCCCCCGTCTTTGGGACCTGGGAAATCAAAATTTTTCCGCCGCTCATTGCCGAGTATTACCTTCGCTTGGCGCACAATGGTTAATAGAAGGCCCAGCGAAGAAAGCCGGGGTGCCTTCGGTCCAATCTGTCAGGGGTGTGACCGGTCCGTACCCCCCCTCCTACCCCCCTGGGGTATAGGCGAGAAACCGGGAAGCCCCCCGTTGTGCTGAAAATAAATATTTTATAATCAACAACCTACACGTTACTCCACGAGGAGTAGCTCTCTCTTGCGTATCGCATTGTGAGATTTAGATTCCATCGTTCAGCGATTCTCGCAGCCAAAACCCCGCTGTTCGCAACAAAATCTGCACTCCTCAACCGCAAAAAAGCCCGGCGATCAACCGGGCTTTTTCTTGCGCCAATTGTACAGTCGGCGCTTAGAGCTTCTCGTAAAAATCGCATACGGAGCACGAGATGTAGACTCCGCCGGGAACGCCGCGCTCGCGGTCCTTGACGCGCTTGACGATGCGCGTCGGCTTGCTGCACTTCGGACAGTCGGTCGACTTCGTCGTGTCCATTACCTTCTTGCGGTCACCTGTTTTTGCAATCTTTGCCATCGGTCGGGTGTTTCTCCTTCTGGGGGTGTCTCTGCACGCACGCGCAAGATTCCTGCACGCGGCTTCAACGGCGCGGTCATGGGCTCGCCTCATTACACAGAGAATCTGCCTTCGGTGAGCCGGACTCGCTCCCACCAGTTTACATGAAAGCCGCCTGCCTCCGGTCAGTCCGGCTGATCGCCGCCAGGCTGCGGAGCCATTTGCGGCTTGGGCGGACTGGGCTGCGAAGCATCCGCGGCCGGAGGCGGCGCGGGCTGTGCTGCCGGCTCTTCATCCGGATTGGCGCCCGGCTGGGGTTTAGGCTTGGGGAACTGCACCGGCTTCATCACCCCGGTATTCGCGTCGTCGGGCAGTTTTTCGCCCGGTTTGCGCAGGCTGGGCGGAGCGGCCGGCGCTTGTTTGTTGGGATCGCGCTCGGCGTCTCCCTCCTGGATGGGATGCGTCTCCGTGGTCAGCGGCGTGCCATCGGTGCGCATCAGCCCCGCCACCTCGTCCTTGGTGAAGATGACCGGCGTCTCGCCCATCTTGGCGAGCTCGACGCGAATTACGCGATTGCCGTTGATGCGGACAAACTCCACATCCTTGGGCGGCTTGCCGTAGATCCACTCCTCGAAGGGCATCTGCCCTTCCACCTCGCGCGATTTGCTCTCCGGCTGTCCCTTGGCGAAGAGCACCATGTCGGTGGTCATGCCCACCATCACATGGTGGTTGAGAATGGCATCTTTGAGCTTGGTCGGAAGCGTGTCGGTGAAGGCTTGCAGCGGCGTCTTCACGTCAAAGGAGATCAGCGGCGCCAGCAGCGCCTTCACCTCGGCGCCGGTCAGCTCCGGCACGTGGCCGTCGAAGGCGAGGGTAAGCCGCGCGCCCACCGGCTCCTCGTCGTTTCCCTGGATCACCGGATTCGTCACGTCAGGCCCCACGCCAATCTGCACATGGCGCAGAAAGCGGTGCTTCTTGTCCGGTCCGCCGTTCAGGTCGAAGAGAATCTTCGCGTGCTCGATCCGGATGTCGGTCAGCACCACCCGGTCGCCGGGCTTGGCCGACAATCCCTGGCTGGTCGCCATGTTCAGATAGGCTTCTCCCGCCGGCTCCAGTTTGCCGTTAGCCGCCAGCGTCAGTCCCTTGTGCCCGCGCGGAAACGGCCGCATGGCAAATCCCTGCTCCGCCTGTAGCAGACGGATCAGCTCCAGACGCGTTTTGGCGTCGAGTTCGGACTTCGAGAGTGGAACGTGGGTGGGATCGATCTGCTGATAGCGCCGGTCCACCGTGCCGGCCTTGCCGCTGGAACCGTTGGTCACCACTCCGGTGCGCGTATCGATGGTGATTTGAGCCGGAGCCCGGCCGGCTCCTAGAAAGATCAGCAGGATGCTACAACGCGCCGCCCAATTGAAACCGCTCGTATGCCAGCACTTTTCGGCCGTCTGGCGAGCGGACCGCGTCTCTTGGGGCTGGATTGGCCGGATCATGGGAGCCTCCCATGCATGCGCACTGCATAGCCGAAAAGATAGCCCGGTTCAAGCCGAAAAAGCAAATCTGCGCGGGAGCGGATGTCGCAAGACGAATCCGCACCTTCAATCCAGAACTATTGGGGATCGGCTGGCCGGTCGGTCGGCGCCGCTTCCGGCTGGGTGGGTGCCGGCGCGGCAGCCGGAAAAATCTGCACCAGGGGCGCGGGCGCCGCGGCCGCGGCCGGGCCCATCGCAGCCTCATGCTGGCGCCGCGCGGCCGCGTCCAGATCCACCGGAATCCCTCCTGGCACAATCACCGGCGCGTTGTAGCGGAAATCCAGATCGCGCGTCACCCGGAAGACCACCGGAATCGCCGCGAGAAGAACCACGAAAGCGATCCAACTGCCGTCCAGCCCGAACCCTCCGCCGGTGATCCAGAACGGCCCCATCGGGTCGCCCTGCACCACGGGCGAATGGCTGTTGACGCCGCTGACGGCGAGTCCGAAGAGCAACGCGCGGCTGGCCTTCCAGCCGAAGTTGAGTCCCCAGCTCAGCCACAGCGCCCGCGTGCGCAGATAGGCCGTGGAAAGCACCAGACTGAACGCGATGGAAACGGCGATGCTGGCGTGACTCGACCCGGGAATGAGCGTCTGCACAATGGCGTAAAACGCCGCAAAGCCCAGAGCCGCGCCCAGCGGCCCCACCGCATGGGCAAAGCGCTGAAACCCGTAACCGCGAAAGGCAATCTCTTCAGCCAGTGCCGCCAGCGCAAAAAAGGCCGCATCGGCCACCAGCCATCCCCAGGCGGAGGGCTGCAAAATCAGGACGATGGCGATGCCGCCGCCCACAACCATCGGCAGCACGCAGACCACGGCCAGCGCCCAGCCCGTCGCCAGGCCCAGTCCCGCCTCGGCCGGCCAGCCAGCCCGCCGCGGCAGTCCCTGTTCGCTCACCGGATGCAACTCGCGGTCGAGCCAGAATCCCATCCCGGCGTAGCCCGCCAGCAGCAGAAAGGCCAGCATCGCCTGCTCCACTAGCGGAGCCCATTGCTCGGCAGCAAGACCTTGCGCCCCATGCCGGGCTAGCGACCGCGCCAGAAAAAAGTAGACGACCGCGGCAATGAACTGTATGTAGGCGCGAAACCGGCCGACTCCGGATTCCGGTGTGCTCATGCGCACCCTCCAGCCACAGTTTTGCCGCCGCCCGCCGAGCATGACCTGCCGCGCAATTTCACCCTGGCTCCCAACCTATTCATCCGTTTCGCCGCCGATGCGGCCTCAGATCGAACCTTCCGTGTAGAACTGCGCTATGTTGCGGAATTTTTGCTGGCGAGCGGCCACCAGAATATCCATCGGCGTCGCCTTCAACTCGGCCAAATGCCTCTTCAGCGCGCTGCCCAGCAGGCCTGCGCCCGCTTCCGGGTTGATGTGCGCACCGCCTTCCGGCTCGGAGATAATCTCGTCCACGCAGCCCAGCGCGGCAACCTCCGGCGCGGAGATCCGCATCGCCTCGGCCGCCAACTGCTTGTGCGCCGCATCGCGCCACATGATGGCCGCGCACGACTCCGGCGTAATCACAAAGTACAGCGCATTTTCCAGGATCAGCACCCGGTCGGCGACGGCCAGCGCCAGTGCTCCGCCCGATCCGCCCTCGCCGCTGATGACTGAAATGGTGGGCACGCGCAGCCGCGACATCTCCAGAATGTTCCGGGCGATGGCCTCGGCCTGACCCCGTTCCTCGGCGCCCAGGCCGGGATAGGCTCCGGGCAGGTCGATGAAGCTGATCACCGGCCGGCCGAATTTCTCGGCGATCTTCATGCAGCGCAGCGCCTTGCGATAGCCCTCGGGATGGGGCATGCCGAAGTTGCGCCGCACCCGGTCCTTGGTGCTGCCGCCCTTGCGGTTGCCGATAACCAGCACCTCTTCGGCGCCCAGGCGCGCCATGCCGCACGCAATGGCCTCATCGTCGCCGAAGGCGCGATCCCCGTGAATCTCGCTGAAATCTGTGAAGATCCGCTCGATAAAGTCCATGGGGTAGGGCCGCTGGGGATGCCGCGCCCGCTCGATTCTGCTCCACGCCGGCGAAACTGCCTGCGCCTGTATGGAAGTCCCTGTTTCCTGTTCGCTCATCGGTACCTGGTGCCAATCCGGGCAGCGTCGCCGTAGGCCCTCTGCTGATTCTACGGGGCGCAAGCGGCCCCGACAAATACAAGACTTGCCGGCCGGCCGATTCGAGTATCCGATCGGCTATAGCGAAACCAGGGTTGCTGTGTTCTGACACGATGCTTTCAAGTTGACGCAACCAACAGGGAGCGGCAACCTCGCAATTTCTCCGCTGGGATACATCGATCCTGGTTTCACATCTAACCACAGCCTGAGGGGTCTCTCGCCGGATGCGGAGCCGCCTGGAAAAGGGGACGCACTTAGCCCGTCAATGGCGGACCAACTGCATGTGTGCCTGCCGGGTTGCTAATGCGTGCCGTTTGCCTGGAGTGCTCTCTGTGCGGCGAGCCGGCTCACCTGTTCGCTCTGCTTCACCATTTCGTGCACCGCGAAGCCCTTTTCCGCCAGCGCTCCCGTGGGACAAGCCTGGACGCATTTGCCGCAGCCGGTGCAGTTCCGCGCTTCTCCCCACTTATCCTTCAGATCGCTGACGATGCGGGAGTCGATGCCGCGTGCTGAAACCTCCCACACGTTCGCTCCTTCCACCTCGGCGCAAACGCGCACGCAGCGCGTGCACAGGATGCAGCGGTTGTGGTCCAGCACGAAGCGGGGGTGCGTCATATCGACAGGCAACTGCGGGTTGTTGTAGGAGTAGCGCACGTGGGTGATGCCCAGGGATTGAGCCAGCGCCTGCAGTTCGCAGTGGCCGTTCGATACGCAGGAGGAGCAGATGTGGTTCCGCTCCACCAGCAGCAGTTCCACGGCCATCTGCCGGTAGAGAGTCAGTTTGGCCGAGGTCGTCTTGATCGACATCCCGTCCTGGATGGGCGTGGTGCAGGCCGGAAACAGACGCTCGGTTCCCGCAAGTTCCACCATGCATACGCGGCAGGCCCCCACTGCGCTCAGCCCCTTCAGATAGCAGAGCGTCGGAATCTGCTTCCCGTTGGCGCGGGCAGCCTCCAAGATCGTCTGTCCCGCCTGGGCGGTCACCAGTTCGTCATCAATTCGGACGGAAATCGTTTTGCTTGGCAAGGCGACGCTCCTCTCTCTTCAATCGTCTCAATCGGCGCTGACAGTATCCTTCAGGTCGCAGCGAAGGCACCGGCGGCATTCCTCGAGCGCCTCTTGCGACTCGAGGCCGCCCACAACTTCTTCTTGCGAACGGACCCTGACCTCCGGGACCAGGGTGTGGGCCGTGTGCCGGCGGCTCAGGCTCGGTTCTCCCGGCGCATGACGGTCGTATTCGAACTGCTGGTAGAGCTGTTCCCAGCGCTCCTCGCCCATCAGGCGCTCGTCGATCTTCTGCGCCGCCTGCTTGCCGCCGCTCATGGCGTTGGAAACGTTGGATGCGCCGGTAATCACGTCGCCACCGGCGTAGAAGTTGGCTCGGCTGGTCTCCAGAGAGAAGCGATCGACCACGATCATGCCCTCCTCTTTGAGCGCCAGACCGGAGGCGCGGCAGAAATCCAGGTCGAAGGTCTCGCCCACGGCCAGGATGACGCTGTCGCACTTGAAGCGCTGCACCTCGTCGGTGGGGATAGGCCGCTTGCGCCCTGATTTGTCGTATTCGCCCAGGCGTGTCTTCACGATCTCGATGGCCTTCACGCGGCCGTTGGCATCGCCCAGGATGCGGTGCGGCGCGGCCAGGAAGACGAACTGCACGCCTTCTTCCTCGGCCGCCTGAATCTCCTCGTCGATCGCGGGCATATCCTTGCGCTCGCGGCGATAGAGGATGGTGGCGCTGCCGCCCTTGCGCAAGACGGTCCGGGCCGAATCGATGGCCGCGTTGCCGCCGCCGATGATCGCAACCTTGTTGCCCAGCATCACGCTCTCGCGCTTGGCCACCACTTCAAGGAACGGCAGAGCGGGATAGACGCCCTTCAACTCCGTGCCGGGCAGATAGAGCCACGATTCCTTCCAGGTTCCGATGGACAAGAAAACGGCATCGAACTGGCTCGCCAACTGGTTCAGCGGAAGATCGAATCCCACCCTGGTGTTAAAGACCATCTTCACGCCGGTAGCCTCGATCAGATCGAGCTCGCGGCGCAGCACCGACTTGGGCAGCCGGTACTCGGGAATGGCGAAACGCAGCATTCCGCCCGCCTCGCTGTGCTCGTCGTAGATGGTCACTTCGTGGCCTAGCATGGCCAGGTAGAAGGCCGCGGTCAGGCCGGTGGGACCGGCGCCGGCTACTGCGACCTTGCGCCCCGTTGCCGGAAGCTTGCGCGCCAGAATCCGCTCTTTCATCGGTTCGAAGCGATCCGATTGATAGATCGCGTCGGCGATGAAGCGATGCACCTCGCGCATGTTCACCACCTCGTCGAAGGATTGGCGCCGACAGCGATTCTCGCACGGGTGCTGGCAGATTCTGCCCGTCGATGCGGGCAGCGGATTGTCCATGATGACGGACTCGAAGGCATCTTCGAGCCGGCCCTCCTGATAAAGCTCCAGGAAGCGTGGAATGTTCATCCGCAACGGGCAACTGTTCTCGCACGGAGCCAGAGCCAGTTCCTGGCAGACGCCGGCGCGGCAGCGATGGGCCAGAATATGGTCCTCGTATTCCTCGCGGAAGTGCCGGATGGTAGTGAGCACGGGATTGGGCGCGGTCTGGCCCAGCCCGCACAGCGAACACTCGCGGATCATCCGGCCCAACTCATCCAAAAGCCCCATGTGATCCGGGCTGCCCTCGCCTTCCGTGATCGAATTCAGCGTGCGCAGCGCCTTGTTCAGACCTACCCTGCAAGGCACGCATTTGCCGCACGACTCGGAGTGGGTGAACTCGACAAAGTAACGCGCCACATCCACCATGCAGTTGTCTTCGTCCATCACCACCATGCCGCCGGAGCCCATGATGGAGCCGATCTGGGCCAGGCTCTCGTAGTCTACGGGCGTGTCGAGCATCTCCACCGGGATGCAGCCGCCGGAAGGTCCGCCGGTCTGCACGGCCTTCACGTGGCGCCCCGCCGCCGTCCCTTCCCCGATGTCATAGATGAAACTCTTCAGCGGAGTGCCCAGCGGCATCTCCACCAGCCCTGTGTTCTGGATCTTACCCACCAGCGAAAACACCTTGGTGCCAGGACTCTTGGCGCTGCCTGTTTCGGAGAACCATGCGGGGCCGCGGCTGACGATCGGCGCAATGTTGCACCAGGTTTCTACATTGTTGATGTTGGTCGGCTTGCCGTAGAGGCCCTTCTGCGCGGGAAACGGCGGGCGGGAATGCGGCCGGCCGGCGAGGCCCTCGAGCGATGCGATCAGGGCCGTTTCCTCGCCGCAAACAAAGGCTCCGGCGCCCTGCACCAGTTCAATGTCGAAGTTGAAGCCGCGGTCCAGGATGTTTGTGCCCAGCAGCCCGTACTCCCGCGCCTGTTCGATGGCCCGGGTCAGTCGGCGCACGGCGAGCGGATACTCGGCGCGCACATAGACGATGCCCTGCGTGGCGCCCATCACGTAGCCGCCGACAATCATTCCTTCCAGCAGCGAATGCGGATCGCCCTCGATCTCGTTGCGGTTCATATAGGCGCCGGGATCGCCCTCGTCGGCATTGCAGATGATGTACTTCATATCTGCCTTGGCCTTGGCCAGAAAATCCCACTTATTGCCGGTCAAAAAGCCCGCGCCGCCGCGGCCGCGCAGCCGGGAGGCCTTGATCTGCTCGATCACGCTCTCTCCGCGTCCATCGATCAGCACCTTATAGAGAGCCTGGTATCCGCCCACCCCGATGTACTCTTCGATATCTTCGGGATTGATGAGCCCGCAGTTCCGCAGAACAATCTTCTTCTGTCCCTTGAAGAAAGGAATCTCGTTCCACTGCGCGATTTCCGGATAGCCCTGCCCATACTTCACGTGCGATGTAATGTGATCCCAATCCTCGATCTTGCAGTAGATGAGGTCGGGCGGCATCACTTTGCTGGTAATGCTGTCCAGAATGCGCACGGCGTCGTTGGCCTGCACATGACGCAACACCACCAGCGGGCTTCCGGGAAGGCGAACGTTGACCAGCGGCTCCTGAAAGCAGGAGCCGAAGCAGCCCACGCTGGTGAGCAGCACATCCATCCCCCCGCGCTGGATTGCATCTTGCAGGGCGCGATAGACCTCTTCGGCTCCGTTGCCGCCGCCGCAGGTTCCCATCCCGACTGCAATGCGCGGAATGGCCGGCGTCAGCTTGGCCAGCCCTTCTTCACGTACCGCGTTGAACGCGCCAATATCCAGAATTCGAGGCATTATGCCCTCCCCTCGGTCAACGCCTTCACTTCCCGCAGGAGCGTCCGCTCATTCACGTGGCCAAGAATGTGGTGATTCACTTCCACCACCGGCGCCAGCGCGCACTGGCCAAAGCAGGCCACCGTGCGCACCGTGAACTTGTTGTCCGGCGTGGTGAGCGCTACTTTATCCGGCTTCTTGTTCTTGCCCAGATTGCGCTTGCTCAGCCCCAGATCCAGGCACAGCCTTTCCAGCAGTTCGCGCGTGCCCCGCGTGTGGCAGGCCGTCCCGCGGCAGACTGAGATCACATTACCGCCCTGCGGCTCGAGGTTGAAGAGCGCATAGAATGTCGCGGCGCTGTAGATCCTTGCCGGAGGAACCCCCGTTCTCTCCGAGATATAGCGCAAGGACTCCATGGGAAGATATCGATGCGGGTTGGCGGCTTGAACCGTTTCCAGGATTCCCAGCAGCGCTCCCGGCCGGCCTTCGTGCTTGGCGATCACCTGGTCGATCATCAGCTTTTCGTTCGCGTCCAGGACTCCATTGGCGACACTTCCCATGATTTCCTCCCCTCAAAGCCAGGCATGGCCGGCAGTCGGACCCACGGCGCAAACCTTTCTTCCCCACAGATCAGGCAACCGGCGCACCATTGCATTCCTCCAAGCCGAAAGCACAGCTTCGCTTCCGCGCTTGCGCGGCGGTCTTGAATCGAACATCGCAATACGGAAAACCAATTTTGTCGAACCGGCGCGCCTGGGTTTCGCACTCCCGCGCATAAGCCGGCAATCCAGGGCCCAGCCTGACAACCGTGCGCAGTCCCCTCGCCTCTTGCCGGAAGATATCCTCTGGCTCACCGGCGGGTCGTTGTCCTGCGCGCTCCACACAAATTCGAGAGGGCGGCATGGTCAGACCCTCCTCAATTCTGGACAATTTCTCAGGCGAGGAAATAGGGAGGAAAAGTGCATTCGCCCACTGCGCTTCGTATACCTGGCGAAAGAAGATCCGGCGCCCGTGATTTCAGCGCTATCCGTTGATAATTCTCCCCGGAGATTGTCCGTCTGGAACTGTGAAGCCCTGATGAATCTTTAGGATGTGCCTCAGATCACACTTGTTTGTGACGATTGGGCTTGCTCCCAATAGCGGGATATTGCGGGAAAATGAACAAAAAAAGGAAATGGTCATCCCTTGGCGCTTGCTCCGCTTTCACGGAGCAAGCGTCTGGCAGTCTGGAACGGCTAGAGCGGAACCAGAGTCGGCGTATCCCGAAAGCGCAGCATTGGAATCGACGCGACCATCAGGGAGCGGCGACCTGGCACGAAACTCAACAGGACACAGTCACTCTGGTTTCGCTCTAGTCATTGACCGCTTGGTGTTGAACCGACCATGAACGCCCTAGGCCCCGGCTTTGGGACCTGGGAAAGCAGAAACTCTAAGCACGAAATCAGGCGGTCAGAAACCTAGGCTTCCGGTCCCTCTGTTTCCGCCTCTTCCGGCTCCGCCGGTTCAGATTCGACTTCAGGCGAAGTCTCCTCGCCGGCATCCGTGTCGTTGGAAACGCCGAGCAGCGCATCGATGCGATAACCAGCCGCCTCGGCTGTCTCCAGAGCCTCTTCGACGGTTCGGCTCATCTCTTCCACCGCGGCGCGGCTGGGAGCAGCCTCACCCGCCAAGCGGAGCAGCGACGGCATCAGCAACCACCAGAGCAGCTCCTCATACAGCTCGCGGACCAGGTAAGAGTGGCCCTCTGCCTGGTGGACGCCGGTCAGCCAGCGCACATCGGAATCGAGCCACAAGGTCGCCGAAAGAGCGATCTTTTCGTCTCCTGCTGCTGCCGTTTCATCTGCAACCGGCTCGGCGAAGTCGGCAGCCGGGGCTTCCGATTCGCCATCAGCTGCTTCCCGCACCTCTGCGGGAGTTTCCACAGTGCCCTCCGGCGCTTCCACGGCAATCGCGGGCTCGGCTCCGGCCGCCGCTTCCTCCGGCCTTCCAACCCCGGCGCCGGCAAGCAGAACAACCTTGATGCGCGCGGCGACGCGCCAGCTCTCCTCGCCCTCGAATCCGAGAGCGGCAAAGGCCTGGGCAAACGGTTCGCGCAGCCGGAGGCGGTCAAACACGTCCAGCGCCACGCGCTCCGGCGCTTCCGCGTCGAGAGATTCGGCCAGCAACTCCAGCGCGCACCAGCCAAGCACCGGACCCCACATCGCCGTAGCCGTGAACTGCGGGCTGGGGCTGGGAAGCACACGGCGGGCGGCAACCGTCCACGGAACCCGGAAGAGCGCCTCGATGGCGGGAATGCGCATGGCTGCACGCAAACGCTCGCGAAGAGTCCCGCGCAGCGACGCCGCGTCGATCGGTTGGGCCATGCCGGCTGCCTGGCCTTCTGTTGCAAGGCGCGCGGAATAGGCCGCCTGCGCCGCGCGCAGCAAAACTTCGCAACGGGCCCAGGCCAGATCGAAGAACTCTCTGCGCTCCTGCTCGATCTTCTTGTCGTTTCCGGTGGCCAATGCGCGGGGATGCTCTGCCAGGTCGGCGAAGATGCGCACCACGGCCGGGTCGAGCAGTTGCCGCAACGCATCGTGAACCGGTCGCAGTTCCAGATTGACCAGTGCATCGTCGAGGTTGGGAACGCCGTGCCCCTTGAGCTGATCCGAGAGCCGGTCCCAGGGCTGCTCCGCCGTGGAGCGCAGCTCGCGCCAATCGAGGAAGACGTGGCACTGATAGGCGTGCAGGTCGAGCGTGAGGCCGCGTTCCGCCAGGTCGTTGGCCCGGCGCAGATATTCGAGACCCGTAAGCGAGTCGCGCCACGCCAGAACGAAGGCGCCGTCGCCGGTCACTCCCAGGCCTTCCCGCAGGCGCTGCTGGCGCAGTTGCCCCGCGCCCTTGTCGGCGTAGGCCGCGGAGAAATCGATGGTTCCGTGCGCCGTGCCATAGCGGTTGTTGTAAACCACCAGGGCCCGCTCGCCGCCGTTCCGGTTCGAGTAGGCGAAGACATTCTCGTCCACCTTGCCTGCATCCTGAAAGAAGTCGTAGAGCAGAAAGTTGCTGCTTTCGGCGAAGAGCCAGCGCCGCTTCAGCAGCGGAGCGATCTCCCGCTCGTGGCGTTCGACCAGCCAGTTATCGGGCTTTTCGTCGTAGCGGGGCCGCTGGTACTCCATGCCATACTTCTCGGTGAATCCCTCGATCTGGCCGTGGCCGAACATGGGCAGGCCGGGCAGCGTCGCCATCAGCGCGGCCACGCCAAAGCACTTGTCGCCCTTGCCGAACTGGTCGATCGCGGTGCGCTCGTCGGGATTGCTCATGAAGTTGACATAGCGCTTCATGATGTCCGGATCGAATTCCAGCGTGTTCTTGATGACCGAGCGGTACTTGGCGTTCTCCTCGTCCCGCATCATATTCATGAAGGCGCTGTTATAGACGCGGTGCATGCCCAGGGTGCGGACGAAGTAGCCCTCCATGAGCCAGAAGGCCTCGGCCAGCAGCAGCGTTCCGGGCACTTCGGCGGCCACGCGATCCACCACCTCACGCCAAAACTCGTGCGGCATGTGCCGGTCGAACTCGGCCTGGCTCATGCCATATTCGGCGCGGGAAGGAATGGCGCCGCTCGCGCCGGGGCCGGGAAACCATAACCGGTGAAAATGCCGCTTGGCTAGGGTCATCGCGGCATCGAAGCGAATCACCGGAAACAGCCGCGCCACATGCAGGATGGTCTGGATCACCTGCTCCCGCACCGCCGGATTCAGGTAGTCGAGTTGCGCCGTGTCGTTCCAGGGAAAGCTGGTGCCGTCGTTGCCGTGGTAAATATAGCGGGTTTCGCCGCTGTTGCGGTCGCGGCGCTGGAAAACTACCGCGGCATCGGTCTGTTCGAAGTAGTGGTCTTCAATCTTGATCTCCACCCGTCCGTCGTGGGAGAGATCGGGACCGTTGAAACTGTAGGCGGGATAGGGCGTCTCCGGACGGGAGATGAACCACTCGGGATGCTCGACAACCCAGGGCGAATCGATGCCCATGTGGTTGGGCACCATGTCGCTGGCCAGCCGCACGCCATGGTGATAGGCGCGGTCGCGCAGGTTGATGTAGGCTGCCTCGCCGCCCAGGTCCTCGGCGATCAAGTAATCGAAGAGCGAATAGGCTGAAGCCACGGCATCCGAGTTGCCGCAAAGCTGCTTGATGGTCTTCGAGGCGCGGCTGCGCTCCCAAACGCCGATCAGCCACAGCGAGTTGAGTCCGCGCTGCGCGAGCGTTGCCAGTTCTTCGTCGGGAATCTCGTCCAGGCGCGCGATTCTGCGGCCATATTGCTTGCTGAGCTGCGCCAGCCACACGTAGGTGCTCTTGGCGATCAGCACCGTGTTGGGCATCCAGGCCGTATCGGGCGAGAATTTCTCGTATTCGTGGGCCGGATCGCCAAAAGTCGGCACCTCGGAGTGGCTGACCACGGAGGGCCACTGCTGCTGGCCGCTCTCCCAACGGCGCTTGGCCGCGGCTTCGGCGGCCGCGCGGGCCTGAGCGGCGGGAGGATTGAACTGCATCCAGATGGCCAGTTCTTCCTCGTGCAAAATCTCGCCGGCAATCAGCAGATAGTGGTCCAGGCTCTCGCCCAGCAACGGCTTCCATAGCTTGCGAATGAGGGCAAGCTGGTCGCTGAGGGAGCGGGGCGAACCCACGGCCGGCGCGCGCAGCAGGTCCAGTAGGTTCACCGGCTTGGCATCCGGAAGAGGGATCAGGGGCCGGGTGGCAAAGTACTCCGGCAACTGTTGCGTCACCTGCCGGTAAACGGTCTTCTCGGCCAGCGTCTTCTCTTCGAAAAGCTCTTCGAAGGGTTTGAAGGCCTCGTTGCGGTTGGCGGCGAAGAGCAGCAGCAGCTCTTCCAGTGCGGCGGCCCGGTGAGGCATCCCATCGGTTTGGCCGGCCAGCCATTGCTGCGGCGTCTCCAGCCCGCGCAGCACGCTCGAACCGGGAAACTGCTCAACAAACGTCAGCAGCATGGCGTCCAGCGGCGCCGAACCCACCTGCGCAGAAAACCAGTCGAGGGCAGCCGTAATCACCTCGGGATCGAACTGCTCCCGGTAGCGCGCCATCAGCACGTGGCTGGTCTCGTCGATCAGCCCCATGGCGTAAAGCGACCCGGCATGAACCGCCAGTTCGGGATGCTTTTCCACATCGCGAACCTTGTTCATGCGGTACGCAAACTCTCGGGCTCCGGCCAAATTGGCAAAAACCACGTTCCCCGTATACGAGAACAGTGACTCCGCGAACTGGTAGCGTTCACGCGCGCTGCGCGAAATGTGGAATTCCATCATCGAAAACCGTGCTCCCAAACTCTCTTGCCGCCTGCCCCACCCTCACTGCATTCTCAGCGGAGCGAAGCGCAGTCGAAGAGAACCTGCATCTCCGCCCCTTTTAGGGCCACTGTGGAATTCCCTGTCAGCCATACACCCCAGTCGCCGGTCAGGCTCATCCGGCGGCATAAACACAGCCAAAAGTTAAGGTACACCAAAGGACGGAAAAGCGCTGAAGCCCGTGATTCTAAATCCGCGATGGCCGGTCTGGCTGCCCGTTCGTCTTACGGGCAGAGAGCCAGTTTCCCGTCGACCGGCCGCCCGGCCGCAACTCGAAGTTTGGGCATCTGAAATACCCCCGAGAGAGAAGGCGATCGGACGGAAACCGGAGTGACCCCGGCGACTTCGGTGTCGTCGCCGCTTTTCATCTACGATTCATCGCTCAAAGCCGCATCGGGTTTTCTACTAGACCCATGCCCTACCTGTTTCGCAACTGGTCTCGCTCGCTGCTCTTCGTTGTCGTCTTCATCGTCTCCCAGCTTGCCGGTCTTCATGCCGCGCCGGTCCTGATGATTTCCATCGACGGGATGAAGCCGGAATATGTGACCCATGCCGCCGAACATGGCCTGAGAATCCCGACGCTGCGCCGCTTTCTCGTGGAAGGAACCTATGCTGATGGCGTGGTCGCGGTCCTGCCCACGGTCACCTATCCCGACCACACCACGCTGATCACCGGCGTCTGGCCCGCCGAGCACGGCATCGTCAACAATACCCTCTTCGATCCGATGCGCAATCTGGACGGCGCCTGGTACTGGTATGCCGGCGACATCCGCGTGCCCACGTTGTGGGACGCCGCGCACCAGAAGGGCATCGGCACCGCCAGCGTGAGCTGGCCGGTCAGCGTCAACGCCACCAGCGTCGATACGCTGATTCCCGAGTACTGGCGCGGCGGCAGCGACTCCGTCGATCCCCAGGATGCCAACCCGCAGGACATTGAACTAATGGCCGCCATTTCACGTCCTGAAGGGTTGTTGTTCGCTCTCCAGAAGAGGCTCGGCCCCTACATGATGGGCAACGACACCACCGTCGACGGCGATCGCACGCGCACTCGCTATTCGCTCGACATTCTGGAACACCAAAAGCCGGGATTCATGACCGTCCATCTCAGTTCGCTCGACGAGTCGGAGCACGTGAGCGGCCCTTTCAGCGAGGATGCAAACAAGACGCTCGAAGCCGTGGACGGGATGGTCGCCCAGCTCATTGACGCGGCAATCAGGAACGACCCCAAGACCGTCGTGGTCATTGTTTCCGACCATGGTTTCGTAAACGTGCATCACGCATTGAATATCGCGATCCCATTTTTACAGGCTGGACTGATTCAGGCCAAAATCGACGCGAACGGCAGAACCACGGTCACTTCGTGGACGGCAGAGCCCTGGGCAACCGGCGGAATGGCGGCGATCATGCTGCATGAGCCGTCCGATGCCAAAACGCGCGAGGATGTGCGCGCACTGCTCGATCGGCTGGCTGCCGATCCGGCCAACGGAATCGCGAGGATTCTGGATCAGACGGAAATCAAACAGACCGGTGGATTTCCCGATGCCGAGTTCATCCTCGCTCTGCAACCCGGTTTCACGTTCGGCTCAGCTTTCTCCGGTGCGCTGGTCAGCGATCAGCCGTCGGTAAAGGGTACGCACGGCTACCTGCCTTCGTATCCAGAGATGCGCTCCTCGTTCTTTGCCATGGGCGAAGGCATCGCGCCAGGGCGCGACCTTGGTGTCGTCGATATGCGCCAGATTGCTCCAACCGTTGCCGCGATTCTGGGCGTGAGCTTGCCAACCGCCAAGGAGCCCAGATTGAATCTGGCTCGTTAGTGCGCTGTCGGCTGCCCCAGGTCTGGATTCTCCCTGGGGCCCGGCGACAGGTCCCCGTCGCTGGGGTAGTCGAGACCTGGGAAGGACTGCACTTTTCTCCCTCCCATTTGCAGATAATATCCCTCCGTTGGCGCACACTATAGATAGAAGACAAGAGAACAACCCCCTCCCCCCGGTGAAGCCATGCTCAATATCGCCGACGCCAGCCTTCCGCTGCCCCACAGCCCACCCAGCGGTCTCGAAATAAACTTTGCTCGTTTTTGGCTGTGAAACTGTGAGATCGAACCTAACTTGAACGGAATCAATGACCTTTCCGGACACCCTCACAGTTACACAGCGCCAGTACAACTGTAAAACCTCAGTCAAGCGCCTTATGAAAGCGAAGGATGGAGATCGTCAGCAAACTGAATCCCAGGCCCGCCATCGCGGCCATCTGAGGCCACAGAATCTCCATGCCCACGCCTTTCAGATAGGTCCCGCGCAGCACGATGAGAAAGTAGCGCAGCGGAATGAGATAGGTGAGATATTGCATCCACTGCGGCATGGTAGCGATGGGAAAACCGAAGCCCGAAAAAGTGATCGCGGGCATGATAAAGAAGAAAGCCGTCACCATTGCCTGCTGTTGCGTGGAAGAAACGGTCGAAATCAGCAGGCCCACGCCCAACATGCAGAGCAGGAAAAGAATCGCTCCGGTCAGCAGCACTGAGATATGACCGCGGAATGGAACCTGGAACCATAGCGTCCCGACCACCGCAATCAGCGAAACATCGAAGAGGCCGATCAGGAAGAAAGGCAGCGTCTTGCCCAGGATGAACTCCGCCGGACGGATGGGCGCCACCATGATCTGTTCGAGCGTGCCGATTTCGCGCTCGCGCACCACCGCAAAAGCCGTCAGTGTAATTACCAGGACCAGGGTCAGGCTGCCGATCACTCCCGGCACAAAGAACCAGCGGCTGCGCAACTCCGGGTTGTACCACGGCCGCGGTTCCAGCTCGACCGAGGGAATCATTTCGCTCAGTTGCGGCGCGATCCGGCCGATGCGGTCCTTCTGGTACTCCTGAGCAAAGCCAAGGGCGATCTGCGAAATGTAGCTCGAAGCGATCAGGGCGGTATTCGAGTTGGTCGCATCCACGATCACTTCCATCGGCGCCGTCTGGCCGCTGCGCAACTTCTGGGCAAAGCCGGCATCGATCTCCAGGCCGACGGTAGCTTTTCCGCGGTCGATCAGGTCGCGAATCTGGCGCGAGTCGGTCAGTTGCCGCTGCACGTCGAAGTAAGGGCTGGATGTGAAACGCGAAACCAACTCGCGGCTCTCCTGGCTGTGATCCAGATCGAGCACCACCGTCGGAACGTGACGGATTTCAAAAGTGGCCGCGTATCCAAAGACCAGCATCTGCACGATGGGCGGAACGATCAGGATGATCCGCGTCCGCTTGTCGCGGAAGACCTGGATGAACTCCTTGATTAACATCTGTTTCAGGCGCCCGAACATGCGTTCTCTCCTTTACTCCAGCCTCTTGTGGAAGCTGCTGGTAGCCAGCAGCGCCAGTACCAGCGCAAAGACAGCCAGGGGAATCAGATCGGCGTAGAGCATCGCCGTCGGCGTCCCTTTGAGGAAGATCTGCTTTAGCACCGAGACATAGTAGCGCGCCGGCAGGATGCGCGTGATCCACTGCAGTGCGACGGGCATCTGCTCGATCGAAAACAGGAATCCCGACAATAGAAAAGCCGGAAGGAAAGTAATCAGCAGCGCAATCTGACTCGCGGCGAACTGGCTTTTCGCAAGCACGGAGATGAAGAATCCCAGCGACAGCACAACCACCAGAAACAGCGCGGAACTGACCAGCAGCGTGACGTAAGAGCCGCGAAACGGCACGTGGAACCAGTAAATCGCAATCGCGGCGCAGACGACGACATCGAACATGCCGAGAACGAAATAGGGCGCCAGCTTGCCCAGCATGATCTCCATCGCGCTCACGGGAGTCGAGATCAGTTGCTCCATGGTGCCGCGCTCCCACTCGCGCGCGATGGTGAGCGAGGTGAGGAACGCGCCGATCACCGACATCACCAGCGCCAGCACGCCGGGAATGATAAAGGCGCTGCTCTCCAGATTCTCGTTGTACCAGGTGCGCGTTTCCACGCTCATCGCGGCAGGCTGCAGTGACTGCCCACGCTCGTGCAGCCAGTTGATTTGAACCTCCGCCGAATAGCCCTGAACCACCGCCTGGGCATAGCCAATGAGCACGTTGGCCGTATTGTCGTCCGTGGCATCGACAAGCGCCTGCACCTGCACTGGTCCGCCCTCGCTCAGACGCTGCGAAAAGTTCCACGGGATCACGATCCCCATCTTGGCGTGGCCGTCGTCGAGCGCCTTTGCAATCGCGGGATAGCCGTCCACCACGCACACCACATGGAAGTATTCGCTGGCTTGAAAATGCTTCAGCAGGTCCTGGCTCTGCTGGCTGCCGTCGCGGTCGTAGACATACACCGGCAGCCCCTTGAGATCGAGATTGACGCCGTAGCCGAAGAGCAGCATCAACGTCACCGGCATGATGACCACGATGATCAGGCTGCGCGAATCGCGGAGGATCTGGACGATTTCTTTTTTGGCCACGGCCAGCAAGCGCGTAAAGCTCATGGTTTGCGCTCCTCTGCCGCATCGCGCGCTGTGGTGAGAGAAACAAAAACATCTTCCAGCGTGGGGCGAATCTTCTCGATGTGGCTGACGTCGATGCTGCGATCTGCGAGATACTTCTCAATCCGCGGCATGGCGGCAACGGCATCCGGCACAACCAGGTGCAGAGCATTGCCAAAGACCGCGGCATCCATCACCTCCGAAGCCGATTGCAGCGCTTCCACCGCGCCTCCCAAAGGCTCGCACTCGACCAGCAGCAATTCGCCTTTCATCGAGTCCCGCTTTAACTCGGAGGGCGTGCCGAGCGCGACCATCTTGCCGCGAAAGATCAACGCCAGGCGGTTGCAATACTCCGCCTCCTCCATGTAATGCGTGGTCACAAAAACGGTCACGCCCTCTTCCGCCATCTGATGAATGAGATCCCAGAACTGGCGGCGCGAGATGGGATCGACGCCGGAAGTCGGCTCATCCAGAAAGATGATCGGCGGCTTGTGCAGCACCGCGCAGCCCAGCGCCAGCCGCTGCTTCCATCCGCCCGGAAGCGTGCCGGTGATGAGATTCTCCTGACCTTTCAGGTTGGCCATAGCCAGCACCCATTCGATGCGGCCTTGAAGCTCCTTCGCAGGCACACTGTAAAGCCCGGCAAACAATCGTATGTTTTCGATCACCTTGAGATCGTTGTAGAGAGAAAACTTCTGCGACATGTAGCCAATGTTCTGGCGCACGGCCTCAGGCTTACGGGCCACATCGTATCCGGCAACCAGCGCGTGACCCGAGGTAGGCCGAAGCAGCCCGCACAACATGCGAATGGTGGTGGATTTGCCCGCTCCGTTCGGTCCCAGAAAGCCAAAGACCTCGCCCTTGCGAATCTCGATGCTGAGCCGGTCCACGGCCACAAAGTCGCCGAACCGCTTCACCAGGTTCTCCACCACGACTGAGTTGTTGGCTTCAGGCATGGCTCGGACCTCCGCCGCCCACCGCATCCACAAAGAGGTCCTCGATGGTGGGCGCGACTTGTTGAATCGCGTCATAGTGCGCATCTGCGCTCTTCAACCGAGCCTCGAACTCCGGAATGCGGCGCGTGGCATCGTCAACCACCACATGCAACCCATCGCCGGTCATCACCAGGCTTGAGATGCCGTCCGCATCTTCGAGCAGGCTGCGCAGCGTGCGTGGGTCCTGCGAAGTAACAGACAGCACGCCTTTGCCTAACCCGGCCTTGAGATTCGCCGGCGTGTCGCAGAAGAGCAGCTTGCCCTGGTGGAGCAACGCAACGCGATGGCAGCGCTCGGCTTCGTCCAGGTAGGCGGTCGAGGTAAGAATCGCCACGCCCTCCGCGATCAGTTCGTAAAGGATGCGCCAGAAGTCCCGCCGCGAGACGGGATCGACGCCAGTGGTCGGCTCATCCAGCAGGATCACCTTGGGGCGATGAATGAGCGCGCAGACCAGCCCGAGCTTCTGCTTCATGCCGCCGGAAAGTTTGCCGGCCAGCCGCTTGCGGAACTCGCTCATTCCCGCCGCTTCAAGCAACTGCGTCGAGCGGGCGTTGCGTTCCGCTTTATGCACACCGAAGAGGTCGGCGTAAAAGCGGATGTTCTCGTCCACGGTCAGGTCCTCGTAAAGCCCGAAGCGCTGCGGCATGTAACTGAGCGCGTGCTTGGCGCCCTCGGGATCACGCGCTACATCGAATCCTGCAACCGTGGCTTTGCCCGCATCGGGCGGCATGATGCCCGCCAAAATGCGCAGGGTCGTCGTCTTCCCTGCCCCATCTGGACCAACCAGGCCGAAGATCTCTCCCGCGCGCACATCGAAGCTCAGCGCATCGACGGCGCACACACCCGGAAAGCTCTTGCTGAGCCCCTCGGCCTTGATTGCAGGCGCGATTGCGGATTGGAGTTGCTCCGTCATTGCTTGGCTGGAGCGGCTCCCACCGGCTGCGCGGAAGCGCTCGCAGCCGCCAGTTCGAGATGCGCGTCGGCGGGCATGCCCGGTTTCAATTCGTGATTCGGATTGTCGATATCGATCTTGATCCGGTAGACGAGCGTGACCCGCTCCTTGTAGGTCTGCACGCTCTTGGGCGTGAACTCGGCGTTCGACGAGATGAACGAGATGCGCCCGTGGTACTGCTTGCCGGGATAAGTATCGGTGGTAACGGTCGCCTCCTGGCCCCAGTGAATCTTGCCCAGATCGGTTTCGGCGATATACGCGCGCAGCCAGATGTGATCCAAATCGGCCAGCGTCACCACCGGAGATCCGGGCGCAACCACTTCGCCCAATTCCGTCTGGCGCACGGTAATCACGCCGGTGGAAGGCGCACGCAGAATGGTGTAATCCAGATTCACTTGCGAAAGCCCCAGATCGGCGCTGGCCTGGTTCAGATTGGCGCGCGCGATCGCGATATCTTCCTTGCGGCTGCCCTCGACGGCCTCGTTGTAGCGCTGCTGCGCGGCCTTGAAGATAGCCTCGGCCCGCTTCAGCGCCGTCGCGGCCAAGTCGCGATCCTGCGCGGAAACCTCATCTTTGGCAAAAAGCCGCTGGGCGCGATCGTTGTCCAGCTTCTTCTCTTCCAGGTCGGCCTGCGCATCGATCATGGTCTGCTGCGCCGCCTTCACTTCCTGCTCCCGCGTTCCGGCCAGCGTGAGCGCCAGGTCGGATTCGCGCACGCGTACGCTGGCTTCATCGACTCGCACCTTCTGTTTGTAGTCGGCGTCTTCCAGCCTCGCCAGCAGAGCGCCCCGCTCCACCTGCTGGCCTTCCTCGACTGGCAAATCCACGATGCGTCCCTGCACCTTAAAGCTCACCAGGCTCTCGTGCGCTTCAATGTTGCCGGAAAGCGTGAGTTGATTTTCGGGCACGGTCTTTTTGACGAAGCGCGGGTAATAATACACACCGGCGGCAATGGCAGCCACCAGCAGAATCACGACGGGGATCACTCGTTTCATAGCTTCAAACCTCGCAAGCGGGAATCCCGCATGCAGCTCATTTGGTAGAGCCGCCGCTGGCTTCCCCCTGAAACTGTGCAATGTTCTTTTCCGTGTTGCCCATGGCGCGGGCCAGCGCAAACTTCGCATCCACGTGGCTGGATACGGCAAGAATGTAATTCTCCTGCGCGCGAGCCAGTTCGTCCTGGGCCGTAACCACTTCCACATTGTTGGCCGTGCCGGACTGGAAACGATCTTGCGCGAGTTCGAGTTCGCGCTGCGCCAGTTCCTGGCCCTCCAGGGCAACCGTCACTTGCTCGGCCGCGGAATCCAGATTCAACAGCGCCTCGCGGATATCCTCTTCAATACCGCGCCGCAGATCGGCAATCTGGTCGTCGATGCGCTTCACGCGGCTGGCAAGCTCCTCCGCCTCGCCGTTGCGGTCGCGATCGAAGACGGTGAAATCAATTTCGCCTTGAATCAATCCCGTGCCCTGCACGCCCCCGATGCTGCGGCCAATCGCGCCGTAGTTGCCGTTGATGCTCAGCCTGGGGTAGAAACGGGCGCGGCTTGCGCGCTGCTGTTCAACTAGGCTTTGGCGCTGACTGGCCAGCGAAAGGTAATCGGCACGAGCCAACAGCGCCGCGGGCACAAGCGTCTCGGGTTCAGGCTGATTCAGGGTCTGGTAGCGGAGCGGTTCGGCGAGTTCCAACGGCGTGCCAGGATTCATGCCCAGGTTCCGCGTCAGAGCCAGCAGCGACTGTTTCAACTGGTTTTGGGCCACAAGCAGCGCCTGCCGGTCGTTCGCCAGTTGTACCTCGGCGCGCAGCACATCCACGCCCGTGGCCGTTCCGGTATCGTGCTTGTCCTTGGCCAGCTTGAAGAGCGTGCTGGAATCGGTCACCCGCGACTGGGCTGCATCCACGCGCGCCGCGGCGGATTGCGCATTGAGATAGAGAGCGGCAATCGAGCGGACAATCAGATCGCGCGCATCGTCGTAATCCATTTTGCCGGCATCGAGCGCCCGCTCGCTGGCCTTCAACCCGCGATAACTTTCCAGATCGACAATATTCTGCTGCGCATAGACGCGGAAATCGTAATTCGAAAACGGTCCCACAACGCTGGGGATCGGGATGCCCGGCACCGAGAGCCCGAAGGCGCGCATATCGCGGTTTTGCACGTTGGCGTAGCTTTGCGCGTTGATGCGCGGAAGCAGCGCAGCAGCCAGTCGGCGCTCCCGCGTGCCTTCGGCCTCATCCACCCGCGTGCCCGCAACCAGTACGCTGAGGTTGGCCTGGAGCGCCTTCTGAATTGCATCCTGCAGCGTCAGCCGGTAGGGCGCTGGCTGCTCCGCCATGCTCGGAGAGCCTGCAACCAGCCACGGAGCCAGGCTTGCCAGCAGCAGAAGAACGGTTTTGAAAAAATCCGGTTTCATGATTCCCACTCTTACCCCTTGACGGCGATCGATCTCCAGAAGTGCTGAAAGCTGTCTTCCATCCAGACAGCGAGCGCGGGTTCCTCGTGCAGTGACCAGAAAAGAACGGTGCCCATGAACGCCTGTAGTGTCTGAATCGCGACCTTTTCTTTCTTCAGATGAGGGTCGATTTCCCCCCGCTTCTGCCCCGACGCCACAACCTCCGCGATCATTCTGCGGCCCTCTTGCATGTTGCGCGCGATCAACTTGCGCACGCCCTCGCTGGCCAAGAACGACGAGATCAGCGCGCGGGCAAGGTCCGGGCTGCGCCCTGGCTCCTCCGCGGCGCGCAGAAACAGGTGGTGCAAAACAGCGTGAATCGTCTGCTTGCTCTGATCTGCCAATGCCAAAGCCTCTGCGACTTTGCCAAGCTGAATCTCGGCCATCACGCCCAGCACGTGATCTTTGCTCTCGAAGTAATTGAAAAAAGTTCCCTTGCCCACATCCGCGGCTTCGGTGATCTCTTCCACCGTGACGTTGGGAAAGCCGCGCGCGGCAAAGAGCTGAAGCGCGCAGCGGAAGAGCCTCAGGCGCGTTTCCGCGGCGCGGCGCTCGCGCCGTCCCATGCCTTCCCGGTGGAGCGACTTCCCGGCATCGGGAGCGGTAGCGGAAGCGGTTGCACGAGATGGATGACTCTTATTCATTTACGATTCATAGCCATTATTGACTTTCGGTCATATTCTTGCGCAAGAAGAACTCTCTGTCAAGAGCCGTTTTTATTGAAAGGTGTTTTTCCGCGCCTGGCGCCGGGATGCCGCAAATCTGGGCCGTCAGGCCGAACAAACCCGCGGGACGCTTGTTTCCTCTTCTGCTCGCCATTTAGGGCGGCTTGCAAGGCGCGCGCCGGCTCCCGTCCGCGCAGTACAAGCCCTGTGCCGGGAACCCTCTGGCAAGTTGGCGTTGCACTCACCGCACGATTGCCGGTCGACTGGAAATGCTACAGCGCAGAGAGGTGGCAGAGCCCGGTTGAATGTCCCTGACTTAGAATCCGCAGGCCGCAAGACCGTGAGGGGGGCAATTCTCTCTCTGGGCACTAACATGCTCAACAAGTTACAACAAGATTCTCTCCGGGGCTAGAACACAAAAAAGTGCTGGCGCCACTTGTGGAGCCACTTCGTTCCAATCCTGCCAGCATCGCACGGGATGACAATTTCATGTCGAGAAAGGCGGTTCGTAAGGATATGGGCGTCTTTGAGAAAGTGCCTGCTCGGGCATCTGGTGAATTCACTTCAAAGTCGAAGGTGTCGAGCATCGCGAGGAGGTAGGGTGGCGCGATGAAATTGTGAGCCCTACGGAAGACCGGTGTGGTTCGCAACGTGAAGCTCCCCGGCCAACATGAAAAACAAGATTGTCGAGTTTTCCGAGATCACCCACGAGGCCATTGACTGGTACGCCAATTACGAGCGCAGGTAAATTCGCAACTCCAAGGGTAGAATGACATTCATCTTGGGGACCTTCGGCGATCGAGTCATGGATGAGACAATCCGCCTGACATCGACTCATGGCTCGGCGCCTACGAATGGTCCCCTGCTACCAAGAATCGCTACAAGAATGTTTTCGGAACAACGTTCAAGATTACGCTACCTCTTCATACGCAGTGTTTCCGACGGCCAAGACCAGCTTTCACTTGCACATAAACAGACTTTTGGCGAAGCGCGAAGGAAGGGATGAAACTCATTGAGACTCCTCGGTTACTTCGATGGCGCTCACACATGCGTAGTTCTTGACAGGGACAAAACTCAGGGCAATCAGGCCTGCCGTGTTGGGCACGATGCCATGGAAGGTTTCTATCACAGGTTGGTTGGGTCCCCCCGCTTTCTCGAAGATATTGAAATTGCGCAGCAATGCTACGCCATTTGCGGAGACGTCAAAGATGCGGGGGGCGTCATCATGGCGTGTCGATACAGTGCCGAAAAACCCTTCTGTAAAGTACAAGGTCACCGTATAGCGTCCTGGCGTCACTGGTATCTGATAATCGAAATGCCCAAATCGTTCGCCATCGAAGAGATGCGAGTCGGAAACGTTCACAGCCGGATTTTGATGAGTCACTAAAACCCCTCCGACGGCATACTGGTCCGAGGACCAAAGCTGACCGGCATGGTCGACATAGGAGTTCTCTTGCATCACGATCCGCACCGGATTCAGCCTGCCGCCGACTTCGGGCACCAATTCGATGGCATTGACCATGGGTTGATCGAACCACCGGCGGAACTTGAGATGAACCATCCCGTCGCTGCCCGGGGAAACATTCTTGAACACGCGCGTAAGGGCTCTAAAGTTACCCCCCGCATCGCTCAGAATATCGAAGCTGGGCAATAATGGATGCTCACCCAGGAATACGGAGAAGACTCTGCTGCTCTCTCCGCGGCCGGTGAATGTACCTGGCCCGAATGCCGTTTCCACGAAGTGCAGCCTCAATTCATAGCTGCCTGGATTTAGTGGAATGTCGTAGCTGAATTCCCCTTCTCGGGCGGTGCGGTACATCGTTGGATCTGAGGTTCCCTGGATGTATGGAAGTTTCAGGTCGACTACTTCTCCGCCGGTGAAGTAATGATCGCCGCTCCATGCATTTCCGTCGCGGTCGAGATACTCCCGCTTTGAATAGCCGGCCAGGATGCGAACCGACCCATTCACGGGGGTAACGGCAGGCGCTGAACTTGCCTCCGATGAAGGAAGCACTGCGGATGTGTGGCCCGGCGCC
Source organism: uncultured Occallatibacter sp. (assembly GCA_964445025.1). GTDB lineage: Bacteria > Acidobacteriota > Terriglobia > Terriglobales > Acidobacteriaceae > Telmatobacter. Next base: position 50,726 of record CAYUJM010000008.1, read on the forward strand.
TTGCACGATCGCACGCCAAAGACCATCCAGAAGGAAATGAGCAGTATAACAATGACCACTGCGGGGATTGCCACGGTCTTGTAGGCTATCCACTTCTTCCGTAGATCAGCGGAGCGTCCGGTTTCTTCCTGTTTGTCGGAAGACGCCGCCAGCCTATCCTCGCGCCGGGTGAACTGCAGTTCATAGCGCCCTTCCATCACCATGATTCTGAACGTGTGATCTGCACCTTCAGTTTCGTAGTACTTCCGAAGCCGCGCACGAAGCCGGTGCATCTCCACGCGCACACTGGAATTCGTTGCCGGATCGAAATCGGCGGGGCGGCCCAGTGCCTCCACGCCGATTTTGTACTCGTTAAGGGTGCTCTTGTTCTCGTTGAAATGATTGCTGCATAGATACTTAAGCAGTCTTGCCAAGACGGGAGATTCGGAGAAAGCTTGTGACGACAGCACCGCCTGGATTTCCGCTGCCTCATCCGGAACCTGGATCTGGGTGGAAATAAGGAGAGCCCCCTTCGCTGGCTACGATGCTACCAAACAAAGGCCGCTTTAACAACCAGGAAACGCCCTCATGGATCTGTTACTACTGGCACGAAACACGCTGCAAACACAATGAGTTAAGTCGCGTAACGGTTGCATAGCGGGTCGCAGCTTGACTCGCAGGTTTGGAACCCCGAATGTTGCGTAGTGCGATTCTGAAACCCCATTGCGCGGGTCAGTGCAAAAGAGCTTTTGCCATGCCACCGGCCGTCGGTTGCGCAACGGAATCGGCAATAGAAAGTTCAGACAAGTCGGTGGAAATCTCTCGGAGGATCTGAATGACAGCGAACCTAATCTCGCTTGCCCGGTGGGGTGCGTTGGCCGCGACGTTCTGCCTTGGGCAACCGTGCTTTGCACAGTTCAGCAGCAATGTACAGGGTACGATAACGGATTCGACCGGTGCGGTCATCCCGAATGTGGTCATCACGCTTCATAATGCAGGCACAACCGTGGACCTGAAAGAGACGACAAATCAGACCGGTTATTACCGCTTTACAGCCGTGGCTCCCGGAAACTATACAGTCATCGCCATGCAGAGCGGTTTCAAGATCGAATCGATCGCGGTTACGGTGACTCCGGACGAGACGCGAGCCGTGGACATCATTCTGCCTCTGGCTGATGCGGGCACAACCAATGTAACCGTCTCCGGCGTCGCGCCGGACCTGAACACGGATGAGACGCGTCTCCAGACGACGCTGCCCGCAGAAGAGATTGCAAAGCTCCCGCTCGCCAATCATGATGTGCAAGAACTGATAGCCCTTACGCCAGGCATCACCGGCTATCAGAATGAGTCGGCAAGCGCCGGTTATGGCTCATCGATCTTTGCCGGTTCATTTAGCCCACCATACAGCGCCAACGGCACCGGTAGCAACAGCAACTTGTACTTGATCGACGACCTGCCGGTAGGCGATGACATTACGCAGGGAAACGCAATGATTCTTCCCAACTCGGACATGATCGATCAGGTGTCTCTGCAAACACAAACCTACTCGGTTGAGAATGGCACCTCAGCCTCGTTGCAGGTTGGCTTTAGCACCAAGACGGGCACCAATCAATATCATGGCGACGTGGACTACAGTTATGCGGGCAAGAACCTGGCCGCAGCCAACAATCTCACCAATACGTTTCCCACAATAGGAGGCGTGGTGGTTCCTACGCCAAAGGGAACCAGTCCGGAATTCCATCAAGACCAGATTCTCGCTTCGTTGGGCGGACCGATCTTCAAAGACAAGACCTTCTTCTTCGGCTCGGTCGAGAAACAGTTGGCCGGAATTGGCAGTTCGGGTTCTGTCGGCACCGTCGAATGGGATCCCGCGTTTGTCGCGTGGGCGCTGACGGCTTTCCCTAACTCAGGCTTTCCCAAGGCTCTTACGGTTGCGCCGAATACGCGCGATTACAATGCAACGGTCGCGACTGCAGCGAGCGTGATTCCAAGCACCTGCGGAACCACTCAGACTGTTCCCGCAAATCCATCCCTCAGCTACAACCTTCCCTGCTCCACGCCCATGTACGACTCCGGCATGCTCTTCAATCAGTCGCAGCCGTTCAACGGCATCCAGTGGAACCTTCGTCTGGACCAGACATTCCGCAGCGGCAAGGACCGGGTCTATGTCATGTACGAACGCATTGACCAGATGCTCGGCAACCTGGGAGAACGGCCCGCACTGGATGGCATCACTCCCAGTCAGAATAAGTATTTTTCTCTCAACTACGTGCACCTTTTTTCGCCCAAGACGATAAATGAAGTTCATGCTGGCAACCTTCGCTCCATCAATGGCAGCCAGTTGAGGAATCCGGCAGCGGCAGGCATTCCGTATTATCCCCAGGGCCTCGATACCACCAACGGCTTCGCGTTCATGCAGCCAATCGGCCAAGAACCTTTCGCATCGCAGACCAACTGGGAGCATACCTACGCGCTCCGCGATACGCTGAGCTACACCGTACGCAACCACACCATCCGGGGCGGCTACCAGTTCAGCCGCGAAGACTACTTTCAAGACTCGAGCGGAATCTTCAGCCGCCCGTTCTTTCCGTTCTACTTCACTGACACCTTCTCGTGGATCAGCAACAGCGCCCAGGCCGGCTACAATCTCTATACCATCGGCGGCAACGGACAGTTCAATCCCCAGTACTACGGTTCCACCGTTCTGTATAACGGTCTGTGGGCGGACGATAACTGGAAAGTCCTACCAAATCTCACCATCACGGCAGGACTGCGTTACGACGACTTCGGCAACCCGGTTCCGTATTCGAAGTCGGGACTTTTCTCGCCGTTGTTCCCCGGAGCGGGTTCCAACTTCTATGCACAGACGTGGAACACGACGACGCACATTGCCGAACACGCATTCACCGGCGCGCAGAATGAAAACTGGATGCCGCGCGCGGGCTTTGCCTATACGCCACTCAAGAGCAGACAGTTGTATGTCCATGGCGGCATCGGCCTGTATGCGAACGCGCTGACGCCCTACCAGATTGCCAATAACCTGCCTACCCAACCGCCGGAGCGCATCAGTTTGTACACAACGAGCATTGTTCCATTCGGCGATCTCACGACCACCTCCGCTCCGTATGGCTACAACTACGGATCGTTCCCCGCTTACGGTCAAGACCCATATGGGAACATCTACTCGAATGCGGCCCATACCGCTGTGTATTCGGCCAACCTGAACGGGTTTGCCCCCAACATCAAGTCGGAGAAGTACCTCAACTGGAGTCTTGGCGTCGAGGAGCAATTCTTCGCCAACATCGTTGCTGGCATCACCTATTCGGGAAGTCACGGCTACGATCTGGTTGCCGGGTCCCAGGCAGCCAATGGAGGCGGCAACGTCGATTACAACCTAAAGGCTGGATCGCCGACAGCAAGGCCGGACGCCGAATGGGGTACCCTGAACTATGGCGCCAACGTACTGACAAGCAACTACAACGCGTTGATCCTGACGTTGCGGCAGCAGTACAAGGGGTTGAGTTACCAGGCCAATTATAACTGGGCGAGGGCTCTTCAATGGTCGCCAGCTTATCAAGACTTCAACACGGGCGGCGGAATCTATGTGTGGCCGGCAGCCTACGCCCCCAAGGTTTACTACGGCCCCTCAATCTTCGACGTCGCCAACTCTTTTTCGTTTGGCGGCTCTTATGAGGTTCCAAAACGTCCGATGGGCAGCCGCCTGCTCAATGAGGGGGTATCCGGATGGAGAATCAGCACCATCGTCGTCGCTCAAACAGGAAGCCCATTCACAGTGGGCTGGACCGGATCGGCCCATGACTATCAAAACGACGGGAGCAACCACTTCGATGGCAACGGCTCCGGCACGCCGGGATTTCCAACCTATCAGGCGGGCTTGCCGCGGAAGGGATTCTCGCGCAAGGAGGTATCTCTTACCGGCGCTTTCACCGCTGCCGAATTCAGCGATCCAGCAGGTGTCGGCACGACGACAGTGCTCAGCCAGCAAGGCACCAACACCTTCCGCAATCCGGGATACTTCACCGTAAACGGGGGGTTCTCAAAGGCATTTGCGGTTCCATTCATTCTGAAGGAGGAAGCCAAGTTCGTCCTGCGTGGAGACTTCATCAACCTGCTCAACCGCACGAACTGGCAGGCAATCGATGACGATATCACAGACGCTAGTTTTGGATATTCCAAGAATGCCAACCAGAAACGCTATCTGCAACTGGGCGGGCGTTTCGAGTTCTAGCTAATTCTTGTTGCAGTGCTGGTGGCATTCAAGTCTGCCACTCGATGCAGCGTTATGCTGCCACTCGGTGCACGGTCGCGTTTCGCGATTGGTGTGAGGTTGCGCTGGCTCACAGCAAAGCCGCGGACAGCGCCAAGCAGACCTACTAGCTCGGTCTGTGCATTCATCAGTTGATCAAGCAGTTCGGTTCCGATGCGGCCGAATCCATTCCCAACGGTAAGATTGTCGTCTGGTTGGCCGAACAGGCTAAAGAACGCAATTGGACCCCGGCCAGCAGGACTCACTGGCGGGTTAACTTCTCGCTGACCTTCAGGGTTGGCATCGACAATGAAATGATCGAGCGCAATCTGGCAGCGCGGAATCGAAGAGAATCAGAAGGTGGCGGGCGGGTCCGGTTCTTGTCCGATGCCGAAAGGACTCGTCTCCGAAGGGCGATCGCCGGCCGCCTTCCGAAGGTCCTTCCTCATTTGCCGGTCTCGATCCATACCGGAATGTGGATGAGCGAGCAGTATGGCCTTCGCTGGGACCAAGTCGACTTCGAGCAGCGGAAGATTCATCTGCCCAAGACCAAGAATCGGAATCCCGAACGATTCCGCTGAACGCGGCCGCTCTGAACTGCGGGGTAGCGCGCAGAAGCCCTGAACGGCTCCTGTCTTTCCCGCCCTCCGCGGAACTGAGCCCCTCCAGGGCTCGCGAGGCTGGTTTCCAGCGGCGCTCAAAGAGCCGAAGATTGCGGAGTACAGCTGGCATTGCAACCGGCATACCTTTGCCAGTAGACTGGTTATGGCCGGGCCGGGGTTGATCTGCGCATGGCGGCAGAGCTGCTCGGGCACAGGATGCTCCAAATGGTCATGCGATATTCCCCATCTTGCACCCGAGCAACAGGCGTCTGCAGTTGATCGCTTGGTAAACGGCGGAAGGCAATAGGACACCAGAACGGACACAGGAGTTTCCGAGGCGAGGGAGCAGACAAACAAAGCTCCCACGTGCAATAAAAAAAGGAGTTAACTAGCGGAGAGGTGGCAGAGCCCGGTTGAATGCACCTGACTCGAAATCAGACATAGTCGCAAGGCTATCGGGGGTTCGAATCCCTCCCTCTCCGCCATATACCATTCCAGCCGTGTCCAACCCTTTCCATCCAAGGCCAAGAAAATAAAGTAAAGCAAATAAAATAAGCGCATTAGCTTCCACGAGTGTCCAACCTTTTCCAGCCAAGTCTACGTTTGCCAGCACGCAAATTGACATGTATTCTTGATTGACCATGTATTTTTGCAAGAGGTGACTGGTCATGCAAGTGAATAAGCTGACCGATTTGGCGGTTCAGAAGTCCAGGCCCGGCGCAAAAGACTACGCCATGAGCGACGGTGCGGGCCTTTATCTTTGGGTGACAACCGCAGGCGGGAAGCTCTGGCGATGGGGCTATGTGTTCGAAGGCAAGAACAAAACCATGTCCTACGGAAAATATCCCTACGTCGGCCTGGCGAAGGCGAGGGAGCTGCATTTGGCGGCGCGGTCGCTTTTAGCTGCTGGCACTGACCCCATGGCTGAACGAATGGCCAAGAAAAACGAAAACAACATTGCGAGCAAGAAATCCTTCCAGACTATTGCTAAGCTCTGGCTGAATCATTGGCGTGACGGCAAAAGCAAGCGTCATGCCGATACTGTCGAACGGCGCATGGATACTGACATCCTGCCAGCCTTGGGCGCACGCCCTATCGACAAGATCGAAGCCCCTGAGATCGTGAAAATGGTTACGGACATCCAGGATCGTGGTGCCCTGGATATAGCCAAGCGTGCGCTGGAAACGACCGGACAGATCTTCCGCTACGCGATTGTGTTAACGGCCATCAGAAAGCGTTGTTTTCCGGCCATCTGCCGGTATAAGGCA
>CAYUJM010000009.1:0-56627 GCA_964445025.1 uncultured Occallatibacter sp.
TCGCCTTCGGTGATAAAGCCGCCGTCCCGCAGAGCTTGCGCCGTGTACGCTTCCTGGGCCGGGTTGAGCGCCGGGTTGAGCTCGAGGAGAAGCGCGTTGGCAGCCGCGGGATCGGCCAAGTATGCCTGCCAGCCGCGGATGCTGGCGCGCACAAACTTTGCCACCAGGTCCGGGTGCTGGGTGGCGAAGTCGCGGGTGGTGAAGGAGACGCGATAGGGGTCGTAGCCGGAGGAACTGATCAGCAAGGTTCGCACCTCGGCGCCAGCCTGCTTTGCGAAAAACGGTTCGCTGGTAACAAAGATCTGCTGCACGTAACCGGGGTCGGCCAGAAAATTGGCGATAGAGAGCGTGGAGGGAACCTGGCGCACCTGGTTGAGGTTGTAGCGATGCGTTACATACTTCAGCCACGTGGCGCCGGTCTGGGCGGCGATGGTGTGGCCTTCCAGGTCTTTGAAATCGCGGATGGGCGAATCTTTGTGAACCATGACGGCCTGCGGATCATGCTGCATGGTGGCCGAAACCGCAACCAATGGCAGGCCGTTGGAGTTCCACTCCAGGACCTGATCGCTGGACCCCAGGCCGATGTCTGCCTTTCCCGATGCCACCAGTTGGGCGACGCTGCCGTACTGGGGTAAGGGCAGCAGGGACACGTCAAGACCCTCGGCTTTGTAATAGCCCAGAAGCTGCGCTGCAAAGAAGCCGCCATGCTCCGGTTGCGGGTACCAATCCAACTGCAGGCGCACGGGCGTAAGGCCGCTCGCCGCAGGCGCACTCCTGCGGCAGCCGGATAGGGACAAAGCGCAGGCAACCGCGAAAAACAAGGCGGCCATGGCAAAAATCCTGCTTGATCTCAATGCGGACCTCGTCGAGTAAGGATGGGGCATCCCTGCAATGAAAGTTATCACGGGCGCGGCCACGCAATCCGGGCTCACGCCGTATCGTCGCGCTACGGCGCGGGCGCTTCCGCGAACCGGGCTGCGAACTGCAGCAGCGCCTCGTCCATCCCTCGCGCAGCGGCCAACTGCATTCCACCAACGGAGCAGGGAAAGGTCACCACTGGCACACCGGCGAGGCTGAACGGCGTGGTGTAGCGCAGCAAACGGGCTCGAGTCTTGCTGTGATCGGCTCCAGCGGCCAGGCGGGCAACGGGCGCGGCAGGCAGCAGCAGCAGGCCGTGTGCGGCCAGTAGATCATCCATGCGCGTGCGAAAGGCTTCGTGTCTTTTGCGCAGGGCGGCAATCTCTGCCTCACTGAGCCTTGCACCCCATTCGAGCCGCTCCCGGATGGACGCTTCAAAGCGGTGGAAGTGGCCGGCGTGGATGAGTGCCGCCTCCGATGCCTGAATGGGAGCAAATATCTCGAAGGAGTCTGCCCACCAGCTCGCGTCGATCTGCACGCCATTCAGTCCCAAAGCCTCCAGTGTGCGAACAGTCTGGTGCAGGCTGGAGACAATCTCCGGTTCGCAGTCATGGTAAAAGCTGTCTCCGACTACGGCGAACCGGGTGAAGCTATGGCGGCTGCTGGATGGCACCGTAGCAAAGAGTTCAGCCAACAACGGCGCATCTCTGAGGTCGCGGAAGATGCAGCCCATGGTGTCGAACGACTGAGCCAGATGCGCGCCTCCTTTCCAGTCGCCGCGCCCCAGCGAAGAGCGATATCCGGCCAACCCGCAGAGAACAGACGGCACACGGATGGAGCCGCCGGTGTCCGTGCCGATGGCAATCACGGCCGAGCCCTCCTGCACACTGGCCGCCGCGCCCGACGATGACCCGCCGGTAAGCACAGCCGGATCGCGGGGCTGCAGGCAATCGCCGAACTCAGGATTCTCGCCGGTGATGCCGTAGGCAAGCGGATGCAGGTGCGTCTTTCCCGTGATGACCGCGCCGGCCGCGCGCAGCCGTTCCACAAGCCAGGAATCCTGTTCAGCATTGCCGTTCAAATCGCGATAGAAATGCACGCCGCAACTGGTCGGCGCACCAGTCAGGTCGAAGCAATCTTTCACGGAGACAGGCAAGCCCCATAGTGCCTCGTGGCCGTCGTCAAAAGGACCGCCCTCGCCGCGCGGCATCATCTCAGCGCGAGCTGCCTCGGCTAAAGTCCACGCGCTGTCCTGCCAGAGGTAGGTGTTGTGCCCGGCGTTTTGATTTGCCCGCGCCAATGACTGGGCCGCAAGAGTGGAGGGCTGCACAGTTCCGCTCGCCAGTGCCGCGCGAAGGCTGCGAACGGTCCAACGGGCTGGGTCCATAGGTAGATTGTATGCGGCAATGGCCGCGACGGGAGGCGGCAGATTTTTCCTCAGCGCCGGGCCGCGGCTCCATGCTAAGTTCGAGTATGGGAGTTGTTTCCAGCAAAAGTCGGCGTATTGCCGGAAAGCAATCGGGCCCGACCAGGGAGCGGGCACTGGATGAGGCGCGCATGGCCGCGCTGGCGGTCTTCACGGCACGCTCCTTGCACACTCCACGCCCGCGCCCCTTCGGCGCATCCGTCATCCATACGAAATCCGGAAAACTCCTGCTGCGCGCGCTGAATGCAGTTGCGCAGGAGTTCGATCCGAGCTCACACGCCGAGGTGCGCGCCATTCGCAAGGCCGCCAAGCGGCTCAAGCAGATCTCCCTGGCCGGATACACGCTCTACACCACCTGCGAACCTTGCCCCATGTGTATGAGCGCAGCGCTGTGGGCGGGACTGGACCGCGTAGTCTACGGAGCCACAATTGAAGATGCCAACCGGCATTGCAACCAGATTCGAATTCCCGCGACAGAGGTCGCCGCGCGCAGCGATATGACCTGCGTTGTGGATGGTCCCCTGCTACGTGACGAATGCTATGCTCTGTTTACTCATCCCCGGATGCTGCGGGCATTTCGCCTGTGGTCCACCCGCAAACGCAAATAGCTGGACGAGGCTTCGATTCATCGTTCAAGAGGTTGTTTTCAATGCTGCCCGGAATTGCAGCGGAACTGTCTGAAGTCGTCTCCGACCCCGCCCGCGTGTTGACGGCGACGGCCGTAGTCGATCGCCTGTCTCACGACTTCTACTGGTATTCGCCTGTGCTTCGCCGCCAACTGGCCGACAAGAAAGGTGAGGTGGCCGTGCAGCCGGTCAGCGTGGACGAGGTGCTCGCCGTTCTGCGCTTCGCCGGCAAACACGAAATCCCCGTGACGGTTCGCGGCGCTGGAACAGGGAACTATGGCCAGTGCGTTCCGCTCGAAGGTGGCATCATTCTCGATCTGTCGCTGATGGACAAGCTCGAAGAGATTACCCCTGACGGCGTGGCTGTGTGCCAGCCGGGATTGCGCCTGGCAGTGCTGGAAACCGAGGCCCGCAAAAAGAGCTGGGAGCTGCGCATGTATCCGTCCACGCTGGCCAAGGCCTCAGTGGGCGGCTTTCTTGCAGGCGGTTCCGGCGGAATCGGCTCGGTAACGCATGGTGGACTGCGCGACTTCGACAACGTGCGCGCCTTCGAGGTGGTCACCATGGAAGAGGAGCCGCGCGTGGTGCTTCACCAAGGCGCGGCAGTGCATGAGATTCTGCACGCCTGGGGAACCAACGGAGTGCTCACCCGCATCTGGTTCGCATTGGCACCGGCGGTTGAATGGACGCAGCTGACTGCAGCTTTCGACAAGTTTGAGCAGGCGTTCCGCTTCACGCGAGGCATCGCGGTTGAAGCGCGATGGACCAAGCGTCTGGCCACCGTGTTTGAGTGGCCCATTCCATCTTTCTTCACTCCTGTCAAACAGGTGGTGCGCGAGGGAAAGTCGCTGGCGCTCATCATGATCGCCGCGGCGCAGGCCCATGCTCTGCGCGCGGCGGCTGAAGCGGCCGAAGGGGAAGTTACTTTCAGCGGAGAATTTACTGGCCCGCGCACCCAGCCATTGCTCAGCGACTACACCTGGAACCACACTACCCTGTGGGCCATGAAGGCCGATTCGGCCTACACGTATCTGCAATGCGGCTTCTCTCCGGATAATTGTGAAGAGCAGTTTCGCTTACTGCGCACGCGCTATGGGGATGAGATTCTCTTCCACATTGAATTCATGAAGAACGGCGATGGAATCGTGATTCCCGGCGCAATCCCTATTGTGCGATTTACCACCGAGGAGCGATTGAACGAGATGATTGCCTACTGCCGCGCGATCGGCGTCTTTGTCGCCAACCCGCATGTCAATTATTTGGAAGATGGCGGGCGTTTTCGCGCCGACAACATCCAACTGATGGCCAAACAAAATTACGATCCCCGCGGATTGCTGAATCCGGGCAAGATGATCAGCTTTCGCAAGCAGGCGGTGAGCCGATGAAGTCGTGGATTCCCGACGCACGCAATTTTGCCTATTTCACATGGAAGCAGGTGGACGCACTGCCGCGCGAGTCCACATTGCTGGTGCTGCCAACGGCAGCCATCGAGCAGCATGGCCATCATCTGCCGCTGGCAACCGACACACTTATCAACAATCTGCTTCTGGGAAAAGCGCTGGCGCTGCTGCCTGGCGCGCTACACATTTATGCATTGCCGCCTGTCTGCTATGGCAAGAGCAACGAGCATGTGGGCTTCCCGGGAACGCTCTCGGTAAGCGCGCAGACACTTCTTGCCGTGGTGCGCGACCTGGGTGCGAGCATCGCAGCGAGTGGTTTCAGGAAGCTGGTTCTTTACAACACGCACGGCGGCAATACATCGCTGGTCGACGTGATGGCGCGCGATCTGCGCGCGGAGTTCGGGCTTCGTACGTTCTCGCTGTTTGGCTCGCCCGGCGCGGCGTTTGAAGGCGTAAGCAAACAAGAGCGCACTTACGGCTTCCACGCGGGCGAGATCGAGACCGCATTCCTCCTCCACGCAACGCCGGAGTTGGTGCATCCCGAGGAGTACACGGCCAATTACATTGCGCGCGTCGACGACACGGAGTTGCTAAAGCCGGAGGGCTCCTCGGCGAACTTCGCATGGCTGACCAGAGACATTGCGCCGAGCGGCGTGATGGGCGACCCCTCCCCGGCGACGGCCGAGAATGGCGAGCGCTGGTCCAATGATGCTGCGGCACGCATCGCGGAGATTCTGGTGGCGATGTACGAATTCGCGCCCAGGCACGGAGTTTGACGATGAGCGGCGGCAAAGGGGCGCTTGTCGATTGCGGAAGCGGGGTGCGCCTGGAGCGTGGAGTTGTGTGCACGCTCGCGGACGGAACCACGCTCGTCTCCGACCATTACTACCCGGGCGGTCCCGGCCCATGGCCCACGCTACTGATCCGCCAGCCTTACGGGCGCGATATCGCTTCGACAGTCGTGTATGCGCATCCGGTATGGTTTGCGCGGCACGGATATCACGTTGCCATCCAGGATGTGCGCGGCCGCGGCGATTCAGGAGGCGACTTTTATCCTTTTCGACACGAAGGCCGCGATGGAGCCGAGACAATTTCCTGGCTGCGCCACCACCCTGCGTGCAACGGCCGCATCGGAATGTACGGGTTCTCATATCAAGGGGCCACGCAGTACCTCGCAGCGGCAGAACAGCCGGAGGGCCTGGAGTGCATCGCGCCACACATGACCGCCGCGGATCTTTATCACGGCTGGTTCTACCATCACGGCGCCTTGCGGCTGAGTTCCACCCTCGGTTGGGGCGTGCAGATGTTGCGCGAGGATGGGCGCCGCCTTGGCTTGCGCGATGCAAGCGAGAGACTGGAGACTGCCTGGGCCAACATTCGCGCACAGTCGAGCCACGTTCCCCACGCGCTGCACCCGGCAATCGCGGATCCCGCGCTGCCGGTTTATGTGCGTGATTGGTTTGCACATCGCGAGGCCGGTGAATATTGGAGAAGTCTCGACATCAGCGCGCGGCTCGATCGAATTCGCATTCCCGCGCTTCACATCGCGGGTTGGTTCGACACCTATCTTGAGGGCTCGATTGCCGGTTATCTGGCGCTTCGCAATCATGCGGGAAGCGAATTTGCCCGCGAGAATCAATACCTGATTGCCGGCCCGTGGGTGCATATTCCCTGGGGCGATCGTGCGGGCGACACGAACCTGGGCGAGGCCGCCAATCTGAATACGGATGAGATTCTGCTACGCTGGTTCGATCACTGGCTTAAGGACTCGTCTTCCTTCGGCAGCGAGCCTCTCATCCGCTACTTCGCGCTGGGTCCGAATGAATGGCGCACTGCCGAGAAGTGGCCGTCCGCGGCGTATCCGTTGTATCTGCGCAGCAAGGGCAATGCCAACGCGCGCAAGGGCGACGGGGCTCTTACTTCGGATCGGCCCAAGGAAGATGAGCCTCACGATGTCTTTGTGTACGACCCGGAGGTGCCTGTGATGGCGCCGGGCGGCCCGCAAGCTTTGAGCGGCCCCTTCGATCAGTCCGCGCTCGAGATGGGTAACAACCTGCTTGTCTATACGTCGGAACCTGTGATGCGCGAGACAGAGATCTTCGGCCATCCCCGCATTCAGCTCTACGCGGCCACATCGGCGCAACACGCTGACTTTACCGCCAAGATTGTGCGCGTAACTCCGGGCGGGCGCGCGGAATTTCTTTCGATTGGCATTGCGCGCAGCACATGGCTATTCGACGTTACCGGTTACGAGGCAGACCGGATTCATGCTTGGGAATTCGAACTCGAGCCCGTTGCGTTCGTTCTCGCTCCCGGCGAACGGCTGCGCCTGGAGATTGCGAGTTCGGCATTTCCTCTGTACGATCGCAATCCCTCGACTGATGTAAGCCCGCAGGATGCGGACAACTGGAACTGGGCCCGATCGACCCAACAGATAGCGCATTCGGTCGATCATCCTTCCGCACTTTACTTGCCGGTGACAGGAGAAGCCGGATGGTGACCGAGAGCCAGACGTTGATTCCGGAGATTGCACTTCAGGGCGTAAGCAAGCGCTATCGCAATGCGGCTGTCGCGCTCGAAGGGATTTCCCTCAGTGTGGAACGCGGCGAGTTCGTCACCTTCCTTGGCCCCTCCGGCTGCGGCAAGTCCACGCTGCTCAAACTGGTTTCAGGGCTGAGCCCTGTCAGCGAAGGCCATGTGCGCGTGAATGGAATGACGCCCGAGAATGCACGCGAGCTCGTGAGCTTCATCTTTCAGGACGCAACGTTGCTGCCGTGGCGAACTGTAGAGCACAACGTCGGGCTGGGACTGGAACTGGAACACGCGGCACGCGAAGCGCGCAAAGAACGCGTGGCGCGAATGCTGGAGCTGGTGAGTCTCTCTCACGTGGCCAGGCGCTTTCCGCGGCAGCTTTCCGGCGGCATGAAGATGCGCGCTTCCATTGCCCGCGCTCTGGTGAGCCGTCCGCGCATTCTACTCATGGATGAGCCTTTCGCGGCACTCGATGAAATGACTCGCGACCGGCTGAATGAGGAACTCCTGCGCTTGTACAGCGAGCAGAAATGGACCGTTCTGTTCGTCACTCATTCCGTTGCGGAAGCTGTTTTTCTATCCACACGTGTTGTCGTTCTGGCCGCGCATCCCGGCCGTGTGGCGCACGAAATCAAAGTGGATTTGCCGTGGCCGCGCACCGCCGAGACGCGCGAATCGAAGGCCTATGAAGAACAGGTCACGCAGGCATCGCGGCTGCTGCGAGGGGTGTATCAGGTATGAAGCGTCAAGGCCTGCTGGCGCTCAATAGCATCGTTGTTCTCGCATGCCTTCTGGGCCTGTGGCAGGCACTGGTGAGCCTCAATCATCTTCCGCCTTACATTCTCCCCGGCCCGCTTGCAGTGCTTCATGCGCTTCGTGCCGGCTTTCCGGCGCTATTGAACTCGCTTCTCATTACGACAGAGGAAGCCGCGGGCGGCCTTGCTGCCAGCATCGTGGTCGGCGTGGCGGTCGCGATGGTGTTTGCACAGTGGCGCTGGCTGCGGCAACTGCTTTACCCGTACACGATTCTGTTGCAGACGGTGCCCATCGTCGCGATTGCGCCGCTCATCATCAACTGGGCCGGAGCCGGCATTTTTTCCGTCACAGTCGTGACCTTCATTATCTGCCTCGCACCTATCATTGCCAACACCACACAGGGCCTCGTCAGCGTTGACGAGAATCTGATTCATCTGTTCCTGATGTATAAAGCGACGCCCGCGCAGATCCTTTTCAAGCTGCGGCTACCGAACGCGTTGCCTAACCTCTTCACGGGCATCCGCATCTCGGCGGGAATCAGCGTCATCGGCGGCATAACCGGCGAGTTGTTCGCCGGATCAACGCGCGTGGGCGAGGGCGGGCTTGGCTATGCGATCATTTACGCAAATAATCAGATGGAGACAGGCTACCTGTTTGCGCTGGTGCTGGCCGCAACGGTACTCGGATTCAGCTTCTTTTTCATTGTCATGTTTCTGGAGTGGCTGGCTTTGCACAATTGGCACGAGTCCAGCCGGCCTCAGACCGCTGAGTAGGGAGACGATCAATGCTGCGCATGGAATCTGATTCAGGCTGGTGGCTCATCACGCATCCAGACCACGCACACCTGGCTGGGGATTTTGCTGCAGCGTGGGGAAATGCGCAATTCCGCAAGCCGGAGCCGCGCGCACGCGTGCTTAGAGGAATTGCCTGCCACGACGACGGCTGGGCCGCGCGCGATGCGCACCCTTCCATCACGCGCCAGGGCAAGCCTTCCGCGTTTTCCTCAGAGTTGGTCGGCAAGTACTCCGCGTTCGAAGAGATCGATCTCGAAGAGTACCTTGCCGTGCGTGACCGTGCCGTGCGCATCATCGCGGAACAGGATCCTTATGCGGGCCTGCTCATCTCAATGCATACGTATAATCTGCTCACCGCGCACGCGGACCGCTCGACGATTGCGCCCGAGGGCCTAGTGCTGCTGGATGCATTTCTCGATGGCCAGCGGGCTTATCAACGTGAGTTGCGCCGGGCAATCGTCGCGGACGCATCGCTCAGCGAAGTGGAAGCAGGGGAGCAGACAACTCTGGAGCACTTCCGCCTGTTGCAGGCCTGCGACAATCTTTCACTCTTAACCTGTGTCGCGTTTTCCTCGCCGTCTCATTTGCTGCATCCTCTGCCGCTCAACGGCGGTGGAACTGCGGAGGTTCGCGTCATGCCCATTGCGACGCGCCACTTCAGACTCGCTCCGTGGCCCTTTGAGGAAAAGGAGTTGAGCTTTGCATTTCCGGCGCGCCATGTAGCGGGGAAGCTCTTTGCGGATTCACAGAGTCTTGAGGCGGCGTTCCATGCTACCCCCGCCGAGCAACTGACAGTCACCCTCTCGGCATAGGTGTCTGCCTTTTCTCCGGCTGCAACTTCCAGTTTGGCGCGATTAGCCGGACGGCAGCAGGGAAACGTGCGCCTGCACGATACGCCATCCCTCGGGCAGCCTGACCCACACCTGGCTTTGCCGGCCACGCACAACTCCGTTCGCTGACGCGCGCTCGAACTCCAGGGTAATACTGGCAAAGTTGCGTCCGAAACTCACAATGTCGAGCCGCTTGACCGTGCGCACGAGGTTTGCGGCAGGCCGCCCTTTGCGGAATGCCGCAAGTTCTTCAGGGCCGTACAGATTCTCCGTGGCGCCAAAGCGCATGACCTGCGGGCCTGCCCAGAACATAGCCACCAGCGTGTCTACATCGTTGTTGACCAGTGCCTCTTCATAGCGCGGATACAAGGCATTGAGTTCCGCTACAACTTCAGGATCGTTAATGGTCATTGGATTGGAAAGAGTTCCAGATCGGGAAGGATCTGCTTGCTCAGCGCCGCGCTCACCGTGTAAACAGGCTCGTTGACCACCTGGCTGAGCCTGAGCTTGAGAGCCACGCTGCACAGGATGTACGCGTGAATCTCGTTGAAACCCCAGCGGCTGACGAGCAAGTCAATCATTCGCCCGGTCGCGGCGCGCGCGGCATCACCGAGATCCGTTCCCGTCTCCACCACCACCCAGGCATCGGCCGTTGAATCAGCCGCAGCAACCTCGCTGGCTTCGACGATCGGCCCCGAGAGCGGCTGCTGCTTGTGCAGATGGAAACGCAATGTCACATCGAGCGGGCATTCAATGCCGTTGATGCACACCTCGCCATCGCCCTGCGCGGCGTGGCCGTCGCCGCAACTGAAAAGCGCGCCATGGTTGAACACCGGCAGGTAGAGCCGCGACCCGGCGCACAACTCGCGCACATCGAGATTGCCCCCGAACGGACCTGGCGGGCGCGTACGGAATGCTCCATCGTCAACACGCGCCACTCCCATGACTCCCAGGAACGGCCGCACGGGCACTACCGCGGGCGTGAGTGAACTGGTCGATTCGCCGTCAAGCTCCCAATGAAATAGATAAGGCTCGCGGAATCGATCCTTCAGGAAACCGAGACCCTCGACAATGCTGGACCAGCCCCAGCCGCTGTGGCGCGTGGCAAGCACGTCAATCTGCAGCACGTCGCCCGGTTCCGCGCCTTCGATCCAGACGGGACCGGTGAGCGCGTGAATGCGGGTGCGGTCGATGGCCAGAAACTCCGCGATCGTCATGCCCGGATGCACCTGGCCGCCACTGGCGTCCACGCATTCGAATGCAACCTCATCGCCAGGCTCGATGCGCAAACGAGGAGGCAGCGAACGATCCCACACGGAATGGGTTGGTTCGGCGGAGAGCGCGTGTTCCGTCATGATTCCTTTACCCTCACGGTCATCTGGACCTCCACAAGGGCATTGCGAGGCAACGCGTTCAAGCCAACCGCGGCGCGCACATGGCGGCCCGCCTCGCCAAACACCTCGACAAGCAGATCGGAAGCGCCGTTGATCACCGCTGGAGAATCGGCGAAGCCATTGGCTGCATTGACGTAGCCGTTGACGGTTAGGATTTCGGCTACCCGGTCGAGGGAGCCAAGCTCCCGTTTGAGGACAGTCAACTGCGTGAGAGCACAGGCCCGCGCTGCCGCGTATCCTTCTTCGATGGAGCGATCCAGTCCCGCCGTACCGGTGATAAAACCGTCGGAGCCGGTGGAAACCACCCCGGAGAGATAGAGGACTTCCCCTACTCGCTTGGCGGAGACGTAGTTGCCGCCGGGGGCCGGCGGCGTGGGCAGTTGATATCCGAGTGAAGCGAGCTTCTGTTCTGGTGAGAGAATCTGTGTCATTTGCATTTGAATGTAGCACGCGTGGCGGCAATTTTCTTCCCTCTTGCTCGCCGGCCAAATTAGCATGAGGCCATGATGCAAGCTTCTGTCCCGCTCCCTGCGACCGCCGCTCCGGCTGCTCTCCCCCGGGCAGTTTCCGAGGGCTTTTTGCGCGCGGACCCGTTCTCGCCTGGCGATGATGCCGGCTCATGCAGGCGCGGCTGCGCGACACTGAAGGCTGGGATCGCCTTCCTTGAGTCCGCTGCCTCGCCACGGAGGAATTCATGATCACGCGCACCGCGAAGCTGTTGTTGGTGGCGGGGATTGGGCTCTTCTATACCCTGGTTGTCTTCAGCAACCTTACCGATTTCGATTCGAACTATCAGTTTGTCCGGCATGTTCTGTCGATGGACTCGACATTTCCCGGCAATCACGGCATGTGGAGGGCGCTTCTCTCGCCGGCATTTCATCTTTCCTTCTATCTCGGCATCATCGCGTGGGAAATAGCCACGACGATCCTGCTGTGGTGGGGGGTGGTGCAGTTATACCGTGCCCTGCGGCTCCCGGCCAGGGCATTCAATGCTGCAAAGCGCATTCCCGTGATGGCACTGACGCTCTCGCTGCTCATGTGGCTGGTCGCCTTTCTTGCTATTGGCGGCGAGTGGTTTCTCATGTGGCAATCGCATACATGGAATGGCCAGGAGGCGGCGTTTCGCATGTTTGCAGTGGTGGGACTGGTCTTGTTGATCGTGCTGCAGCCGGATGCGGAAGGCCAGCCGTGAATGCTTCAATCGCCGCCATCGTGCTGGCCGCCGGAGCTAGCCGCCGGCTTGGCCAACCCAAACAGTTGCTGACGCTCGACGGGGAGACATTACTGGCACGCGCCATCCGGCTGGCGGGCGAAGCAGGCGCTGCTCCAGTGCTGACTGTCCTCGGCGCCAATTTCGATTTGATCCGTGCCTCGGTGAATTTGGACACCTCAATTCCTGTGGTCAACGAAAGCTGGAAGCAGGGAATCTCCACTTCAATTCACGCGGGCCTCGATGCACTCGACGCAGTTGCACCCAACACGCAAGGCGCGCTGCTTCTGACCTGCGATCAGCCCCGTCTGACTGCCGATCACCTGCGCGCGCTAATTGAGGGTTTCTCCGCACAAGCGGAACCGTCTATCGTGGCTTCCGCATACGCAGGTGTGCTCGGCATTCCGGCTGCATTTCCACGAGAGGCGTTCCCGGCGCTTCGAGCTCTTCGCGGAGACAAAGGTGCGCGCGCATTGCTGTTATCGCCGCCGAGCTCTCTCATCGCGGTTCCTTTTCCTGGCGGCGAAATCGACATCGACGAACCGACGGATCTTGCCAAGCTTGAATAGATCTCAACGCTCAATGGTGGCTTCAATATACCCGTGCGGCTCATCGATGGGGACAAAGATGTGGTTGGGATTGTCCTGCCCAAAAGGGCTCAGGTCTGCCAACAGATGGTGCAGATTGGGCATGGTGAGCTTGATGCGCGCGATCTCCGGTGCGGCCGCGAGCGCGCCTTTGCCCATATCGAAGAGCGTATGCTGCACGCTCATGCTATCGTGCGAGGCAAACTCCTTGAGCAGTGCTGCAACGACGCGCGCGCGCACCTGCGCATGATCCGGCAAGCCCGCGGCAAACTCCCAGGTGACCGTTGCGCGAGTGCCGAAGATGCGGTCCGTAGCCGGCTTGAGGGTCGTCAGCTTGTCCTTGATATAACCGGTAAACGCCGACTTGGTGGTCTTCAGAATCACCAGTCCATCCACGCCGGAAGTGATGGACCAGCCGCTCCCTTTTTCGCGCACGGCAAGGACCGTGTTGAGTTCCGGCCCGCCGAGCTTGAAGGTAGTCGATTCCGGCGCGCCGTCTACTACCATGCGCTCCCAGGCCTTTTCATCGACCTCCACACTGGCCTTTGTCACCTGCGGATTGTTGTTGAGTAGATAGTCGCCCAGCTCGACAGCGAACTCTTCAATGGTCGCGGCCTTCGAATCGCGAGCCACCGAGTAAACGGTATTCTTCATCGTATCCGTGGGCAGAATCTTGCTGTTGTCCGCCTCGGTGAAGCTGGCCTCGAAGTCCCCGTGCAGCAGCACGCGAACGGTCCACTCATTGAACTCGTGGCGGTCTCCATGACGCGTGATGCGCGACAGCCGCACGCGCGATTTTCCGTAGCGATTTTCACCCAGTCTTGCCATCGTGTCAGCTTCCTCGATAGGTTGTGTAACTGTTGTCGCTCAGCAGGAGCGGAAGGTGGTAGTGCTCTTCGCCGCCGCAGGCAAAGGTGATGGCAATCTCCGGATAGATGCTGGCGCGGCCCATCTGAGCGAGGTAGGCTCCGGTAGCGAAAGTGAGTCGATAGACCCCAGGCTCGGCGTCCGAAGAGAGATCGCGGCAGCGCCCGTCCGCATCGGTTGCACTATCGCGCACACTAGCCCATGCGGTGCCCGCTTGCTTCTCAAGGCGCACTGAAATTCCGGCCGCCGGCTTGCCGATAACCGCGTCCAACACGTGTGTTGTGATTCTGCTCATTCCACCAGCCACTTTCCCAGACGAATCTGCGTGATCTGCCGCTGCTGCTCGGCCGCTTCGCGCAACTCGGTGGCGTGATCGCCCGCCAAACGGCGATTGAGGATGGTCAGCATTTCTTCGGCGCTTTTGCCGGTTGCGCACACAATGTAGGTGAAGCCGAAGCGTTGCTCATAAAGCGCATTGCCGGTTGCCAGTTCATCCAGCACGCTTGTGGCCGCGCTGTTCGTCGCCGCCTGCTCCTGTTGCGACCATGCAACGGATTTCCGCGAGGCATGTGCTGCCTTGCGGTCGCCAATGCGCGGGTGGCATGCAAACGCCTCCATCCAATCGGCCTCTTCCATTGTGCTCCAAATCCGATCGGCGGCAGCGCTCAACTCCACGACACTGGCGATCGGGCGGAGCGCCACCATAGCTTTTGCCCACCGCTGCGCGCCGCAGCAGGCCAGCATGGCGTCCAGCGCCGTCTGCGCGTCTGCCTCGTTCCAGGCTGAGAGAGTTGGGTTCACCGCGACGCTCCCTCCGCTTGCCACTCGTGCAAGAACTCTGCCACCAGATTGACCGCGACCCGCTTCCGATATTCCGCTGTGGAGCGAATGTCGTCAATAGGTTTGGCCTCTGCCAGCAGGGCCTCGCGCGCGGACTCAATGGCGCGCGAATCGATCGGCTTGCCGAGAAGCACGGTCTCGGTTTGGTAAAGCCGTGCGGGGAAGGGAGCAAGGCTGGCCGCCGCAACACGAATCTCGCTAATCATGCCACCTTCAACGAGCGCAGTCGCTCCCAGAGCAACCTTTGAGATAGCCATCGCGCGACGCGTTCCCACCTTGCGTAAGTATTGCCGGTGCTTCGCAAATCGAAGCGGAAGATGCACGGCAAAAAGCAACTCATCCGGCGCCATGACATTGCGCTTGTAGCCGGTATGGAAGTTCGCATAAGGAATGCGCCGGCTTCCGCGCACCGACGCCAACTCGATTTCTGCGCCGTAGACCAGCAATGCGGGCGAGGAATCCGCGGCCGGCGATCCGTTCACAAGATTGCCGCCGATGGTGGCACGGGTTTGGTTGGCGACGGAGCCGACCCAGCTTGCGGCTTTGGCCAGCAGCGGCAGGAGAGTTGCAATGCCGGCATATGCGCGCAGATCCTGGAATGTTGCCCCCGCGCCAATTGTGATGCTCTCAGCGCCGGACTCAATAAAGCGCAATTCGGGAATGCCCCAAAGACTGACCAGCCTGGGCGCCTCGAGCCGGCCGGCCGCGTGAGCCACCATCAATTCAGTGCCCCCGGCAATCGGCGTCCACTCGCCCGGTGCGACTGCCAGCAACTCCAGGACCGCAGCCAGGCTGCCCGGCGCTACGATTTCGTGCGCTTCTGGATTACCGCGCATGGGGCGCCTGCCCACTGGATGGATTGGGAGTCGCCGCTGCTGCCGCAACGACGGACTCAAAGATGCGGATAAACCCCGTGCAGCGGCAGAGATTTCCCGCGAGGCCTTCACGAATCTCAGCTATACTCGGATGCGGGGTGATGGACAGCAGTTGCGCCGCGGCCATCAGCATGCCCGGCGTGCAAATTCCGCATTGCGCTCCGCCGCATTCGAGGAACGCCTTTTGCAGCGGATGAAGCACGCCGTTCGCGCTCAACCCTTCAACAGTCTGAATGCTTGCGCCATCGGCCTGCAGCACAGGCACCAGGCAACTGTTCACCAGCTCGCCGTTCATGCGCACCGAACAGGAACCGCACTCGCCTTCTCCGCATCCTTCCTTGGTGCCGGTCAGTTGAAGGTCCTCGCGCAACACATCCAGCAGCCGCTTCATGGGCGGGACCTGCACGGCACGGTTTTCACCGTTGATCGTAAAGCGAATTGTTTGCCTGTAATCGCTCATAGCACAGCGGTCTCCACTGCGGATTCGCGCGCAGCCAACTCTGCGAAGAGGTCTTCTGGTAGAAGTGGAATCGCATGGAAGCTGACGCCTGTTGCGCCCCTGATGGCATTCAGAATCGCGGGGGCAGGGCCATCGTGCGGCAGCTCGCCTATGCCCTTGGCGCCGTAAGCTCCATAACGAAATGGAATCTGCTCAAAGAAAACGTGGATGGGGGGCACATCCTGGGCCGTGGGCATAATGTAGTTGGTCATCTGGTTGTTGGCCATGTGGCCATCCTGCAAGAGCACCTTCTCATAAAGCGCGTAGCCAATGCCCTGCGCAATGCCGCCTTCGATCTGTCCACCGGCCAGCACAGGATTGAGCACACGGCCCACTTCCTGCACCGACCAGAACTCCTCCACCTCGGCGGAGTAAGTCACCGTGTCCACGGCCACCTGCGCAACCTGGATTGACCACGCGTATGCAGGATAGGCCTCGCCGCGATATTTCTGATCGTCCCAGAAAATGCCCGGCGGCGCCTCGTAGCGGCACAGCGACACCACTTCGCCCTGTGCCGCACGATGGCGTTCGCACGCCGCGAAGAAATCCTGGCTCGTGAAGTGCTCGCCGAGCCCGTCACGCTCGCGCAGCAGGGCGACAAGTTGCAGGCCAGCGCGCTCAATCAACCGGCCCACCACCATCGACGTGCGCGATGCAACGGTCGGCCCGCTATTGGGAACGATGCCGGTGTCCGGCGGAGCCATGATCACATCGTCATAGCCGATGCCGATGGCCTCCGCCGCTATCTGCGTGAGAATCGTGTTTGTGCCCTGGCCGAACTCCGTGCTCGACACCAGCACGCGCACCTTGCCCTCTCGTGTTACGTCGACACCCGCAAGGGAATTCAAATAACGCTCACCGGAGCCGGTAAATCCGGAGCCGTGATAAAAGGCGGCGATGCCCATTCCACGCTTAACCGCGCTGGCCGGATTCTCCTGCGCAAACCGCGCCCGCCTGGCGTGATAATCACTTTCGCGAAGCGCTCGATCGAGCAACTGGTCAAGAATTACCGGCTCGCGCATCACCTGTTCGGTCGCAGTCGTGTCGCCGTCATGAAGAAAATTCCTGCGCCGCAGCTCGATCGGGTCCATGCCGATGGCCGCTGCAATCTCATCCATGTGGCGTTCGATGGCAAAGATCGCCTGTGGCGCGCCAAAGCCGCGAAACGCGCCATAGGGCACGGTGTTCGTGGCCCATGCACGCGAACGTACCCGCACGTTGGGGCATACATACGGCCCTGGAGAATGCAATGTCGCGCGCGAAAGGACCGTCGATGAAAGAGTGGCATACGCCCCGCCGTCGGTTGCCAGATCGATGTCCATGGCCAGCAACTTGCCGTTCCTGTCCAGCGCAGTACGGTGCCGCGTTCGCGATGGGTGGCGCTTGGTGGTAGCGGCCAGATCTTCCATCCTGTCGTACGCGATCTTGACCGGGTGACCGCTCTTCATGGCCAGCAACGCAGCGTGCGCGGCAAGCGTGGAGGGATAGTCCTCCTTGCCGCCAAAGGCGCCGCCGGTCTCGGTCTGGATCACGCGCACCTTGTCTTCAGGCAGATCGAAAACCGCAAGCAGCGACTTGTGCACATAGAACGGGCACTGCAGCGATCCCCAAACCGTGACTCCGTTTGCCTCGCTCCACTCCGCGATCACGCCGTTGTTCTCAATGTAGAGGTGCTCCTGGGCGCCGGTGCGATATTCACCTTCGACGATGTGTGCGGCTTGAGCCCACGCTGAGTCCACATCGCCTTTCTCGAGCAGGAAACTCTTGATCACGTTGTCCGAGCCCCAGACAATGATTTCCTGCCGCTCGCTATCTTCGATCGTAAAGATCGGCGGCAGCGGCTCATATTCAATCTGCACTGCAGCCACGGCCTCGCGCAGTTTGTGCTTGTCCGGATGCGCCAGCAGCACAATGGCTTCGTCGCAATGGTTCACGATCCCGTCTGCCAGGCAGGGCTGGTCGGAAAAGATGAGCTGAATGTGATTGTTGCCGGGAATGTCTGCAGCGGTGACGACAGCAAACTCGCTCCAGTCGACGCGGCGGTCAAAATCGATCGAGCGTATGAATCCGCGTGGAATCGTGCTACGCACGGTAGCGCCATGCCACATTCCCTCGCGCTCGATGTCGTCCACGTAGAGGGCGCGGCCCATCATCTTCTCCACACCCTCTTTGCGGGGGACGGAGGCGCCTACGATGCGGGTTTTCTCGCTCGTGCTCATGGTTGGGGAAGCCTGGATCTTCGTACGGGTTGAGGCATAGCATACAACGGCTCGCGCCGGAATCAAAGAAGTTCGTTCAACCCGCCAGCCTGGCGAGAGTGCGTGCAAGCACGTCGACGCCGCCTGCGATCCACTCCGGCGAGGCGTATTCATCGGGCCTGTGGCTCACCCCGCCACGGCAGGGAATGAAGAGCATGGCGACCGGCGCGATGCGCGCCATAAAGAGTGAATCATGATACGCGCGGCTCACCATGCGCTTTGCGCTCTTGCCGGCTTCCGCCGCAGACGCTTCCATGGCTGCAAGAATGGCAGGGTCGCACGCGGCAGGCGGATCGGCGTTGACCAACTCTGTCTCGATGGTCACACCGCGGCGTTGCGCAACTTCGGCGCAGGCGGCCCGCAGGGCATCGAGCACACTGTCGCGGCGCGCCCCGTCTATGTCGCGGATATCCGTCTCCAGGCGGACGCGCGAGGGAATGCTGTTGACCGCGCCGGGAAAGACCTCGCAAACTCCGACAGTGCCAACCGTATCGATGACACCGGTTGATTTGGCAGCGGACTCAAGGGCCAGAACCAGCTCCGCAGCCGCGGCCAGCGCATCCTTGCGGCCGGGCATGAGTTTGCCGCCGGCGTGGCCGCCTTCGCCTTCAATGTTGATGCGCAGGCTGGCCGGCGCAGCAATGGCCGTGACCAGGCCAAGATCAATTCCTTCCTGCTCCAACAGCGGTCCCTGCTCGATGTGCAACTCGACAAACTGGTGGAAGCGCCCGGCAGGCGACGCGACCGTTTCAAGCGCGCCGGTGAATCCGGCCTGGCTGCGCAGCTCTTCCAGGCCATTCCCCTGCTTATCGCGCAATGCCAGCGCCGCCGCTGGCTTGAGAACGTGGCCCATCATGCGGCTGCCCAGGCAGCCGATGCCGAAGCGGGTTGGCTCCTCGGCGGTGAAGATGACGAGCTCGATGGAGCGGCGGGGACGAAAGCCGGCCCGCTGCAAGGCGCGAATCGCTTCCAGACCGCCCAGCACGCCCACTGTGCCGTCATACGAGCCGGCGTTTGGAATCGCGTCGATGTGCGAGCCCGTCCCGACCGGCGCAAGCGCCGGCTCAACGCCTTGCCAGCGACCGAAGGTATTGCCAATCGCGTCTTCATGCACCTCGAGGCCTGCCTCAGCGAAAAGCCCTTTCACAAAGGCTCGTGCACGCAAATCCGCATCGCTGAACACCACGCGCGTCACCACCGGTGGCTCGGCTTCGGAGATCCGCGCCAACGCCGCCAAGTCTGCAGAGAGCAAGTCAATCTCGAGTTTGGGCTGGATGGCCATGTTCTCCATTACTCTCCGAGCGGATGCCTGCGCCAGTCTTTGTAGATGAGATATTTTGCCGGGCGCTTGCCGAGCGCCCCAAACCACTGCGGGCAGTACGGGCCCATCCAGATGAAGTCGCCGGCTTCGACGGGATACCACGCATCTCCAAGTCGGTAGATGCCGCCCCCTTCCAGCATCAGCAGGCCGTGCTCCATGACGTGGATCTCTACCATGCTCAACGCCGCGCCGGGTTCGTAGGTCATGGTGTTCACGGCAAAGTCGTAGGCATGACCATCCGGCATCAGCGATCGCACCCGCAACGCCTCGTCGCCCATCAGCGCCACGGGAGCAATCGCCGATTCATTCCCCACCACGATCTGCGGAGCTTGGGATTCGGCCAGCGGTTCATAAGGCTTTTCAATAACCGCTGCGCGTGATTGGACCAACGCGCGCACCGTGTGCGGCGCTCCCTGTGGCAGATATGCAAACCCTCCCGCACCCAGCCGATAGTCTTCCCCTCCGGTCGTCAGTTCCAGTTCCCCTTCAAGCACATACAGGAAGCGCTGCGCCGGCGCGGGGCCAAGCATTCCTTCGGCCGCAAACTCCGCCGTCATCTGCGTGAAGCGGGCGCCCAGTTGCGGCGCTGCGTGCACCACAAACTCCACGCCCATCGCTCCAGGCAACGGCGTGCGGATGAAGGTGTTCGGCGTTTGCAGCAGGTGATCCAGCTTGCGGCTGCTTCTTGTCAGTCCCAGATGATGCAATGTCGACCTCGTTTGAGAATTCTACCTAACATCGCTTGCAAGGCGCAGCAGAAACTCGCGGCCCACATGCAGAGCAGCTTCAACATCTTCTTCGAGAACCGTTTCCGAAGGATGGTGGCTAAGGCCGCCGGGACTACGCAGGAACAGCATTGCCGTTGGCACCCTGGAGGCCATCACCATGGCGTCGTGTCCCGCGCCGCTCGCCATGGATTTCGCCGGGTAACCAGCGGCTTCGATCGCATCGGTCATGTAGGCGGTGAGCCGCTCATCCATGGGTACGGCCGGCTGATCCAGGCGGTCAGTGCGCTCGAGGGTCAGGCCGCGGCGCGCGGCGATTGCGTTTGCCCGCTCGACCAGATCCTCAACAGCGGCAATGCGCATTGCATCGCGGGCGTGGCGCACGTCCAGGCTCACCTGTACCAGTCCCGGCACCACGTTGCCCGCATTCGGTTCCACGCTCATCCTGCCCACAGTGGCTGCCAGGCCGTCCGTGCTCCGGGCCAGCGTCTCGACCGCCGTGATCCATTCAGCGGCGCAGACGAGCGCGTCGTGGCGCAGATGCATGGGCGTAGTTCCTGCGTGGTTTGCCTGGCCGCCAAAGCTCAGGTTGAGCCGCGTCTGGCCCACAATCGCAGTCACCGCGGCAACACGTAAACCCTCCGCCTCAAGCACTGGACCCTGCTCGATATGCATCTCCACAAAGCCCATCGCATCCGAGTCCATTGCCGCTTCGCCAATCCGGCCGGGGTCGAGTCCGAAGGCGCGCATCGCTGACTCCATCGGAACGCCCTTGGTGTCTGTCAGCGAAAGCAGCGCGTTGTCGAATCGTCCCGCCACCGCGCGGCTGCCCAGGAACGGCACGCCATAGCGAACGCCCTCTTCTTCAGAGAAGGCGATCACCTCCATCGCTACCTGCAACCCAAGTTCCTGCGCAATACCCACCCACTCCAGCGCCAGTGTCACGCCGAGAACGCCATCGAAAGCGCCCGCATCGGGCACGGTATCAATGTGCGAGCCAAGCAGCAGCCGCTTGCCGCCCGCGCCGGCCGGCTGCCACAACCCGCGCAGATTCCCCGCCGCGTCCACTTGGACCGTCATGCCCAGCGCGTCCATGCCGGCGCGGAGATGGGTATGCACGTCGCGCATCGGTGGGGTAAGAAACCGCCGCGAAATACGTCCCGGCTCTTCGGTCATCCGGGCAATCTGTCTGCATTCGGCAATGGCCCGCAAGGCGCGTTCCCTCATCGGCGCACCAGCTCTCGGCCGCGCGGCGAGCCCACAAATCCGCCGGCTGCGAAGACCTGTTCCCCACGCAGCCAGGTCTCGTGGACACGCCCGCACAACTCCGCGCCCAGGTACGGCGAGAGCTTGTGGCGGAAGCGCAGGTCTTCAGGTCCAACTAACCTCGTTGCGTCCGGTTCGAAAACTGCGAAGTCCGCATCCGCACCCGCTGCCAGTACGCCTTTTCTTCCCGCCAGGCCGGCCAGGCCCGCAGTCTGCATGCCCATCCAATTTCCCACCCGCCCCATTCCGTCCTTCAACCCTATTCCACGGCGCCGCATCGCCGTCCACATCACCGGAAGCGCCAGGCCGAGGCTCGATATGCCGCCCCAGGCCAGGTCCCAACGGCCTTCTTCGCGGCGCTTCAGGTCCGGCGGGCATGGCGAGTGGTCGGTCGTCACCATGTCAATCAACCCCTCTTCGAGCGCGGCCCACAACGCCTCGCGATTGGCATTCCCACGAATGGGCGGCGCGCATTTATACTCTGTTGCTCCATCGGGAATCTCTTCGGCGGCAAACCAGAGATACTGTACGCAGGTCTCCACCGTTACCGGCACACCTCGGCTGCGCGCCTCGGCCAGCAGCGGCAGGGCCTTTGCGCTAGCCAGATGCACGATATGAATGGGCGTCTCAAACTCCTCGGCAAGCCGAATAAGCAAGGCAATTGCCTCAACTTCCGCGGTATCCGGCCTTGAGGCCAGATAGGTGGAGTACTTGTGCCAGTCCGCCGCTGCGGCATTGAGCTCCGCAGTCGCCGCGTTCACCGGCCCGGCAACCTCAGCATGGGCCAGCAACGGCAACCCCGCATCCTTTAGCCTCGGCAGCGCCAGCCGCAGTTCAGCCTCGTCCACCCAGGCAAACCCGTCGATGCCGGAATGGATGAGGAAGCACTTGAATCCGGGGATCCCCGCGCCAGCCAGGCCCGGCAGTGCCTTGGCGTTGCCGCGTACGACCCCGCCCCAGGCGGCCCAGTCGATCCAGGTCTTGCCTTGGGACGCGGCCCGCTTGGCCTCCAGAGCTGCTGTTTCCGTGGTCTCGGGCACGCAGTTCAGCGGCATGTCGACCAGGGCTGTCACGCCGCCGGAAGCCGCCGCCTGCGTAGCTGTCCAAAAGCCTTCCCACTCGGTGCGTCCCGGCTCGTTGATGTGGACGTGCGAGTCCACCAGCCCGGGCAACAGAACCGCTTCGCCGAAGTCGTGGACCGGTAGCCCGGCCGGCGCGGCATTCCAGCTTCCCACTTGAGCAATGCGCCCGTCCTCCACAAGCAACGCGGCGGGCCTCAGTCCCTGCGGAGTCAGAACCCGGGTCGATCGAAAGACCTGTGACATACTGTCATTACTTTGACCCTTGAGGGAGGCTGTGAGCAAGTTGGGCCCATCCACCGCACCCAATCCAGAGTTCCTGCGCCGCACCATCGCGCTGGCAATCCAGAACGTCGACACCGGCGGCGGCGGCCCATTTGCCGCGGTTATCGTGCGGGACGGCAAAATCGTCGGCGAAGGGGTGAACACCGTGACCGCCAGCAACGATCCCACGGCTCACGGCGAGGTCAACGCCATCCGTGCGGCATGCAAGGCTCTGGGCACGTTCACCCTGGCGGGCTGCGAAATCTATACCAGTTGCCAGCCTTGCCCCATGTGCCTGGCGGCATGCTATTGGGCGCGGCTCGAGGCGATTTATTACGGCTCCAGCGCCGCCGACGCAGCTCGCGCCGGCTTCGACGATGCCTTTCTCTATGAGGAGTTTCGCAAGGAGCAGTCCGCGCGCGCGCTGCCGGCCACGCAATTGCTCGGCAACGAGGCCTGGGATTGCTTTGCCGCCTGGATCGCTTCGACCAGCAAGGTCAGCTACTAAGCGGCAGCTGGTTCCTGTTGACCCTTCCTTGAAAGGTTTCATCGGCCACAGCTTCCCGCCTCCTGGCCGAATGGACCTTAACGTGTTGAGACCTCACTTCTATCAGGCGGCTTCCGATTCCACTCGGCGCTCGAGGCGACCGCCTGGAGTCGTCAGGAAAGCCACAGGCGCCGAAACGAAAGCAACGATCAGACGCGGCATGCGCCTGAAATCATCGGCGAGCGAGCGGCCCTGATGGCCTGTGAGGAAGGCGCCGCGGCGCATGACATGCAGGTGAAAGAAGGCGGAAACAATTGCGAACACACAAACCGTCAAGGTAGCTCTTCCTGGAGCGGCAGCCCCGGCGGCACGATGCGCAAGCCAGTCAAGCGCCTGCGCCAGCGAAGGAACTCCCAGAACGATGGTTAAATTGCCGATCATCCGCGAATGAAAGCCCAGAGCTCTTTGCTGCAGGCCGGCATAAAGGCCCGCAGTCAGGGTCACATAGGCAATCTCAACCAGGACTATCAAAAGACCGCCCCTGGTGCCGGTGCGAGTCAGGGCCGCCAGATACACCATGGAACGAGCGGTCGCGCTCATCAACGCACACTTCCAGTTCCAGCAGGCGAGTGCCCTCGCCAGGAAAGGAGGATAACTGGGAAGGTTCATGTCTAATATGCTGCAGAAATGGTGCGAATACAGCATCAAGATTTGATTACAAGCGGGTTGAGATTGGTAAAGTACCGTAATCAGGGAGATTCCCCACCATCACCATATGACTTAAGTCATGCTGACTCGACCTCCCGCGGTTGCATTGCCGGGGGATCGATCAATTACTGGCCTGGTCCCGCATCCGGATTTGGCGTGGTCGCGGGCGCCGGCTTTTCAGGTTCCGCAGCCGGCGAGCCGGCCGGTTCCGCTGCTGGTTGCGCCGGTACTACGGGCGGCTGGATGGCCGGCATCTGCGAGACCGGTTGGCTTGATGGAGTCACAGGCAGGGTGAGCGTTTGCACGGTCGCCGGGTCGTCACGCAATTCGACGTAAAGCACACCGTTGACCGGGTGGGGCACACTCAATTGGGTTCCCGTAAAATCCTGCGGCACATCGGTGGCGTTGTCGAGGTCCGGCGTGGCCCCGATGGAGGAAGCCAGGATCAGATTGGTTCCGGTCAAAGTACAGGGCTTGGCAACGACGTGCGGGCAACGCAATTCCTTGAACACGGGCAACCGCACCAGCGTCCCCAGGGGCATCCAGTCGCCCGTGATTCCGTCGGCAGACACCACCCGCACCTGGACCGGACCAAAGGCAGAGGAGCCGAAGCGGGCCAGGGGGTCCACCACGCCGATCGCAATCTGTGCGTCTTCCAGCACCAGGCTGCCATCGGCCAGCGACAACACGGTTCGGAAGCTCCCGTCGACCGCGGCCACCTCCACCTTCTCGTTGCGGGGAAAGTTCGCCGGCACACGAGACTTGAGAAAGAACACCAGCCGCCCCTCTACCGGCAAATCGTCCGGACTGCCGAACCGCACCGGCGAGGGAGTGGCCGAGGTGTCTTCCTGTACCCCTTTGTTGAGCAGCGCAACCTGCGGCCGCGGCGAATTCACCGTCACGGGAACCTTCAGTTGGCGGCCATCCAGCAACTGCACCGTGGCCACATAGGGCTTTCTTGAATCCAGGTTGCCCGTGGGCCCATTGGCGCTCATCACCAGCTGGTCAAAATCCTGCACCCGGCTCAGCGCGGATGGTGTCAGCACGACCCCTTCGAGGCTGGCCTTCGCCACTTCGTCCAGGCGCTTGCCCCGCAGAATTGCGATGGGGTCTCCGGCGCTCAGCGTCAGCCGGTCCAGCGCGGCGGCTTCGGCGTATGCCTGCAAGGAAAGCCGGTCCGGTTGCTCCAGGCCGTATTGATAGATCTCCAGGGTCACCGGTCCGGGAGCCGCACCCTTCATAGGCACGGAGACTTCCAGCGACTCCGGCCGGGGAGATTTCCAGGTCAGCGGCACGGCGCTCCCGCCATCTGCCAGCTTCGCAACCCGGTCGACGCAGATTGTGCTGTCATCTTCAAGATGCAGTGTGTCTTCGCGGCCCACCACCAGAGCAGACTGGTCGCCAGCCGCGACGGTCCACTTGCCTGGTTGAGCAGCCCGCAGGTGAAAGCGCGGCCCTTCCCAGTCATCAAAGCCCCACTTGCCGCGTACAACGGCGGTTAAGTCTCCCTCCGGAAGCGGGGGCACAGGACCTGCCGGGACCAGGCCGCCTTCTGACGGATCAGCCTTCACCGGAATGTCGACGGGAGCCTTCCCTTTTTCCTGGGTCTCGATGTGCAGGGTGAGGTTGAAGGCCAGTTGGGTGGAAAACACGATCGGCGACCCCTCGGCGGGCAGCACCAGGCCGGGCTTCCGGGCGCAGAACCTGTCCTCGGCGTTCACCGGGTGCAAGGGTGGAGGCTTGGCGAGCCCAACCGGCGGAAGGGCCACGACGACCACGGATTTGGGGTCGCGAAACGAAGGAGGGACGTTCAAGCGCAGGTTGAGCGTGTCCTTGGTAGGCAGCGCCAACGCCGGAATGTACTGGAAATGTGCCGTATGCAACGAAGCCAGAATCCGCGCGGTATCCACGATGGCGCCCACATAGGGGCTGAAGGTGCCTCCACCGGCCATCGATGAGTAGCTGAGCTGGTTCATCAGATCCCCGGTTGCGCCGTTGGCTATCTGGTTCACCATGGATTGCGCGTTGGAGTCGTCCAGCACCAGGCCATCGGTGTGCTGCACCAGGCATGGAGCCTGCTGGTCGCTGGGCTTGTCGAAGCATTGCTGCTCTAACTTGATTCCCAGGCTGCGCGCAGACTTTTCGGCACGCTGTTTCAGCTTCGCCGGATCGCTTTGCGAAGTTTCCTTCACCTCGGCCAGGTAGGCTTCCAGGCGCATGCGGTCAAGACTGGCAGCCTGCAAATCCTGAGTGGCGCGCACAAACGCGCCGGGCCGTCCGCGCACAGCCGCGCGCAGGGTGCTGAAATCCCCGCCCGTCTCCGGCGCAAGAAAGATGAGCGCCTGCTGCGCTTCCGCCGGTACGGTGACAAACACGCCCTCGTTGCGCACGTCGCGGTTCCATGTCTCCACCCGCGTAAACCACTCCGGGGGCGGGGGATTAGTCGCCCCGCGCAGGAAAGCGACGATGAGAACATAATGGGCCGACTGGCTTTCGGGCAGGTCGGGATGAATCCAGAGTCTGTCGCCGGGCTGCAGGTTGGGCACCTCGCCGATGGGCAGCGTGAGCGCTCCGCGCTTCACATGCACGTCCACTTTGGGCCCCGAAAGATCGAAGGCCGGGCCATCGGCGTGCAGTCCGGTTGAGGCCAAACACCAGAGCAACAGAATCTGCAGACAGCGACGCATATCTTCTATTGTACGAACTCCAGGGCCTTGAAAAGGACTGCCGAGGGCCCAACTCCCTTTCCAAATCGGAATTGCCTATAAGTGACTGCGCGCACATATGTTTAATTCCTCGCCGCGCACAGCCAAATTATCGGGTACACTGTGGCTTGTTTAGTTTTGAGCCGAGGGATTAGTTTAAAGTGGTTTCAAATCCCTGAAGGGTACAAAAGAATAAGTGGGATAGGGCTCCTATCTTGAAAATGGGCCCGTGAGTTGCCGAATATCCCCTTAGAGACTTTCTGAGAGTCAAGAAAATGCCCTAGCCGGATTTATTTTTTCGGACAACCCCAGCTGTGACTCGAACGAGCCCATCCAAGGCTAACCGCGGATGGAGATGATTTAGAACTGACGCGGTTCATTCTCACCCGTCGAGCGCGGCATGACCTATCTTCGGGTCAAGATCGTCATGCCATTGGAGCGGCGTTGCGCAGGCGTGGGGAAGGTGCGGCAAACGGAGAAAAAGATGAAATCGATAAAGGCTGTGCAAAGCAGCGTAGATCTAAGCAACCTCAGCATCCCAGACGCCGAAGAAATTATTGAAGAAGCTCTCAGCGAGCTGGCATTTTCGCCCGATCCAGGAATGGCGCGCGCACTTCACTTCCTTGCTCCTCCCGGATATCAGGCCATCGTCGAGCTATGCAGCGAAAATGGCCGCAGCAAGCGGCGCAACGCTTCCGCTGAATCCTGGTCGCCGGAAGAAGACGAGGTGCGCATCTACTTTGAGCGCATCGACGATGCCGAGTCTGTTCCGCGTGCAGCCCGCGCGCCGCGTTCGTTGCCGGACCACGGATACGAAGACGAGGGGGATGACAGCCAGGAAGCGCAGATTCCCGCCGATCTCGACGTCCGGGTGAAGGAGCTGTGTGCTGCGCTGGCAGAGGCCGAACGTGGTGGCCATGCCTTCATAGCGCTCAAGTGGTTCCGTGACTCGTTCCTTCCGCGCAAGGCCTTTCGCTGGAATCAGCATCCCGAGTCGCGCCAGGCGGTGCTGGCCGAAGCTATTCAGCGCGGCGTGGTGCTGACCAGCAAGATCGCCAATCCCAAGACTCCTGCCTACCCCACCACCACCATCCGCCTCAACCGCGCTGAAGCCGGCATGCCCGAAGAGGCACAGCGATTTCATCCCGTTGCGGTTCATGGCGACTCCATTGCCGAGGCCATTGAAGAGGAACGGGGGAACCTGTGAGCTGCTACTTCCTGGAGTCTACGGCCTTCGCCAAGCTGTTTGTTCAGGAGCAGGGAACAGATGAACTGATACGCCTGATGGAGGCCGTCGAGGACAACCGCAAGCTCATCTCCGCCTCGACGCCGCTGGAGGTCTATGCGGCCATCCGCCGCCGCGAGCGGGCCGGTGGCATTTCCCAGGAAGACGTCTCTGCCGCACTCGACATTCTGCGTCTTGAAGCCGCGCGGATGGTGCAGGAGCCGCTCAACCCCGCTGTGCTCGAAGCTGCCCGCCAACTCCTCGACCGCTCGACCCTGCGCTGGCCAGACACTCTGCAACTGGCTGCTGCGCTGGTTGCGCGCGACATGTTCCAGGGCACCGAGATTATCTTCGTCTCAGCCTCGTCGCAGTTGCTTGAAGCCGCGAGAGCCGAAGGCTTCCACACTCTGGACCCGGCCAGGGAAGCGGCTGCCTCAGTCCAGCAGGCCGAGTAGGAACGCGGGAAGGCTGCGCATCCGTCTTTCGGTCCAGGATGAGTCGGAGGGTACCGGAGTTTCAGAAACCGGCCCACGTGATAGCAGTATGATGGAAGGCGCCCCGGAGGTCTCGAAGAAAGACTGGACTAAATGGGCGCCTCGAATAGCCGCACTGCGATTGCACCGTTCCCGAATTGCCCCGCCCTCGACGGATATCACTGCGTAACCAATTCTCTGGCGAAGATCTTTCATCATTCCCAACACCCGCTGTCTGAAGACATGCTCCTCGGCCTTGGAGCCGGGATGGGTTTCATCTATTGGCAGATGAAGATGGGGAAGGGCACATTTGTCTTTGTCGGCGGAAGAGGCAACACCAAGAACTTCTTCAAGGATCTCGGGACAAGAACCGGCGTCGATATCCGCGAGGTTACCACTTCAAGCGCGAAGAAGGCTGAGGCAGCGCTCTTGCAGATACTCACGGGAAAAGAACCTGTGATGGTGGGCGGGGATATGGGCTTTCTGCCCTGGTTTGATTTTCCGGGGGACTACCATTTTGGCGGCCATACCTTTGTCGTTTGCGGCTATGACGGCAAAGAGACCGTTCTGGCTTCCGACTTGGACCCGCGGATGGCCGGGTCGAAGAAGGGATTCTATGCTCCGGTCTCCCTGGAGCGTTTAAGCAAGGCAAGAAGCTCGCCTTTCAAGCCATTCCCTCCAAAGAATCTGCGGCTGGAATTTGACTTCGCGGGTTTTCGCAATCCGGGGACCAAAGAGATTGTTTCGTCCATCGAACAAACCATCGACGCCCACCTCAACCCGCCGATCAAGAACTTCGGCGTGGAGGGAATGAGGCATACGGCAAGCCAGCTATTGAAATGGCCTGCGATGTTCGAAGATCGGGAACTGCGGATGAACCTCTTCAATCTGTATATCTTTATCGAGATTGGCGGAACCGGCGGCGGCTGCTTCCGCTTCATGTATGCCCGGTTCCTGAAGGAGGCAGCAAAGATTACCGGGATTTCTGCTCTTGCAACAGCCTCAGAGGAGTTCGATCGATCCGGGAAGAGATTCAGCCGCATCGGGATGATGTTTAAGGACGCACAGAGTATGAAAGACGCCGATGAAAGGATCCGAACTGCCTCTCTTCAGTTTCGCGAGATCGCCGATCACGAGGAAGAAGCCTTCCAATTCCTCAAGAAGAGCCTCTGAAACCCCGCGAATCAGCCCGGAGGCTCTCCGGCAGAGGGCGTGTCCGTTCAAGGCAAGAACTCACCTTCAGCCCGCGAAGCCTACTCGCGCCGGAAACGGTTCGCCTTTTCGAATTCATCGCGCAACTCCGGTGTGCGCAGGTTCTCGCGCAGATGGGCCAACCGTTGCTCCAGCGCGAAGAGCGCAGCCTGGATGGCTTCGGTGTTGGTGTAGGCGATGTCGCGCCACATGGAGTAGGGGCTGGCGCCGAGGCGCGTCATCTCCCGCAATGCGCGCCCGCCCACGTCCTTCAGTTCCGGCGCATCGCCCACTTCTTCTTCGAGCAGCGCACTCAGGACGGTCGCCACAAACTGCGGCAGATGGCTGACCCAGCCCACCATCTCATCGTGCCGCGCGGGGTCGATGTCGATGCTCTTGGACCCCATCGCTTCAACCCACTCCCGCCAGCTCCTGACCAGCGCCGCAGAATGCGGCGACCGCTGCCAGGATGGATCGTCGGTAAACAGCCACACCGCGCCACGAAACAGGTTGGCGTCGCCCAGCACCGCGCCGCCACGCTCCTTGCCGGCCATGGGGTGGCCGGGCAAAAACGCCGCGCGCTCCGGCGTATTGAAGAGCCTTCCGGCAGCGGCCGTGATCTGCGCCTTGGTGCTGCCCACATCTGTAACGAGGTGCTCCGGACCGAGAACGCCGGATAGCTGCTCCATCCAGTCGAGCGTGGCGTAGATGGGCACGGCCAGCAGCGTGACCTGGCTTTCGTGCGCTGCTTGCAAAGGGTCTTCGGCAACGGAGTCGATTGCGCCCATGGAGAGCGCTGTCTTTCCGCCTTCCGCGCTGCGGTTCCAGCCCGTAATTGTGCCGCTGAATCCCGCCGCGCGCAGCGCCATGCCCGCCGATGTGCCCAGCAGCCCCGTGCCCAGGATGGCGATGCGCTCAATCATCGGTTGCTCGTCGCTCCAAGCTACATTGAAAAGGTCGCGGAGGTAGCGGAGCTTGCCGGGGTGCGGCATCCTTGAGTCGTTTTTGATTCAAGGGTAGGAGACCACAAACGCCCATATCCACTGTCCTTACTTACCCGCTGACTCCGCTACAAAGTCCGCCCCACCGCCTCTGCAACCAGCCTCAGTTCGCCTACCAGCTTTTCAAACTGGTCGAGGTACAAGGTCTGCGCCGCGTCCGAGGCCGCTTTGTCGGCATTGGGGTGAATCTCAACCAGGATTGCATCCGCGCCCGCGGCCACGGCGGCCTTTGACATGGCGGGAACCATGTCGCGCCGCCCCGTGCCGTGCGAGGGGTCGCCGATGATGGGCAGATGCGACAGCTTCTTCACCACCGGAATGGCCGCAATGTCCATGGTGTTGCGCGTCGAAGTCTCATACGTGCGAATGCCGCGTTCGCAGAGAATCACCTCGTAGTTGCCGCCGGAGAGGATGTATTCGCTGGAAAGCAGAAGCTCCTCGACGGTAGCCGCGATGCCGCGCTTGAGCAGGATCGGTTTGCGCACCTGGCCCAGCTCGCGCAGCAGATTGAAGTTCTGCATGTTGCGCGCACCCACCTGGAAACAGTCCACATACGGCAGCATGGCCTCGATCTGCGCGATCTCCATGACCTCGCTCACCGTGTTCAGCCCGTGCTCCCGCGCGGCCTCATGCATCAGTTGCAACCCCGGAATTCCGAGCCCTTGAAAGGCATAGGGCGAGCTGCGCGGCTTGAAAGCGCCTCCACGGAGAAATCCTCCTCCCGCAGCCTTCACGGCAGCCGCAATGGTAAAGATTTGCTCGCGATTTTCAATGGCGCAAGGGCCGCCGATGATGGCAACCTGCCGGCCGCCGATCTTTGCGCCGTTGGGAAACTCGATGACCGTGCCTTCCGGGTGGAACGCCCGTCCGGCGAGCTTGTACGGGGCGCTGATGCGGTGCACGTGAAGCACGCCCGGAAACACTTCAAACTTGCTCAGGTCCAAACTGGCGGTTGAGCCCACGGCAGCCAGAATCGTCTGGGTTGCACCTGTGGTCCGGTGCACGTCCACACCGGCTTCCTCCATCGCTTCGATGACGGCATCGATCTGTTCTTCAGTGGCATTTTCCTGCATGGCTACAATCATTGCTTGTTCCCTGTCTCCGGCGTCTGATGCGCCTGGGCGTTCCTCTCCGATGCCAACTCGTCCCTCTGCAGGGCGCGCATGACGTCGATAATGCGCTCGTAAATATGCGTCAGCTCGATGTCCGGCAGCGGCCCCTTGTTGTGCGCGCGCACATTGGCATAGATCACCTTTTCGCGCGCCGGCTCATACACCGGCAGTTGCGTGGCGGCTTTCAGGTGGCCGATCATCTGCGCGGCGCGTGCCCGCTCGCTCAGCAACTCGACAAGTTGCTGGTCCAGAGCATCGATTTGTTTCCGCAATTCTTCCAGCGTCATTCGCGTCCTCGTCCTGCGCTCCTGTGCCTTGTTGTCCGGATGCAGACCCATTTGAGATCCTCACCGGTCGCACAAAAGTTAGAGTTGGTTCCATTCGCGCGGCCATCCATGCGGATGAACGGGCCGCCTGCGGGGTGCTTTTACCGGGCCAGCGCTGCCTGGGGCAAGCGCAGGCCCTTGATAAATCGGGCCACTGCGCCGGGCGCTGCCTCCGATGTGGAGCGCTCAATCAATTCCACGATCGCGCTGCCGATCACCGCGGCATCCGCGAACTGCGCCACCTGGACGACGTGTTCGGCGTTGGAGATGCCGAAGCCGACGGCGACCGGCAGCCCCGTCCATCGGCAGATGCGCGCGACCAATGCCGCGGCGTCGCTGGTCAAACTCTGCTGCGTCCCGGTTATGCCCACGCGGGAGATGGCATACACAAAACCTTTGGAGTGCGTCGCAATCGCTTCCAGCCGCTCGTCGGGGCTGGTAGGAGCGGCAAGGAAGATCGGCGCCAGCCCCACGCGTTCCATTTCTGCCAGGTACTCACCCGCCTCTTCCACGATCAGGTCAGTCACCAGCACTCCGTCTGCACCGGCCGCCGCAGCTTCGTCTGCAAACCGGTGCAACCCGTAGCGGAGAATCGGATTCAGATATGTGAAGATCACCAGGCCCGCCTGTGGCCGCGCAGCGCGAATCTCCGCTGCCAGCGCCAGCACATCCTTTAACCGGGTCCCCCGCGCCACGGCGCGCTCACTGGCTCTCTGGATCACCGGCCCGTCTGCCAGCGGGTCGCTGAACGGCACGCCGAGCTCGATTACGTCCGCGCCGGCATCGATGGCCGCAACGGCAATAGCCTTGGTGGCGTCGAGGCTCGGGTCTCCGGCCGTCAAGTAGACAACCAGTCCGGGTTTGCGGTCAAAGACGATCGGCATGGATAGCTAGGCTCCCTGAATCTTCAACTCTTGCGCCAGGATGCCCATATCCTTGTCGCCGCGTCCAGAGAGGTTCACCACCAGTATGTCATGGGCCGGCATCGTGGGAGCGATCTTGATTGCCTCGGCCACGGCATGCGCGCTTTCAAGCGCAGGCAGAATCCCCTCGGTCCGCGCCAGCTTTACCACGGCGCCGAGCGCCGCCGCATCGTCTTGCGCGGTGTACTCCGCCCGGCCCGAATCGTGCAGCGCCGCGTGCTCCGGCCCAATCGACGCGTAATCCAATCCCGCCGAGACAGAGTGGGTCAGCGCAATCTGCCCATTCTCGTCCTGCAGCACATAGGAGTACGTCCCCTGCAACACCCCCGGCGCGCCGCCACGGAAGCGCACCGCGTGTTCGCCCAGCGCCGTGCCTCGCCCGCCGGCTTCCACGCCAATCAGCCTCACCTGGCGATCGGGAATGAACTCGTAGAACGCGCCAATGGCATTCGACCCGCCGCCTACGCAGGCAACCACTGCTGTCGGCAGCCTTCCTTCCTTTTCCAGGATTTGCTCTTTGATCTCGCGGCTGATGCAGCGGTGGAAGTCGCGCACCATGGTCGGGTACGGGTGCGCTCCCAGCGCGCTGCCTAACAGATAATAGGTCGTCCGGACGTTGGTGACCCAGTCCCGCATGGCCTCGCTGATGGCGTCTTTCAGCGTCTTCGAGCCGGCTGACACCCCGCGCACCTCAGCCCCAAGAAGGCGCATGCGCAGCACATTCAACTCCTGCCGCGCCATGTCCACGTCGCCCATGTAGATCACGCATTCCAGGCCCAGCAGCGCGCAGACCGTGGCCGTGGCCACCCCGTGCTGCCCCGCGCCCGTTTCGGCGATGATGCGCTTCTTGCCCATGCGTTTGGCCAGCAGTCCCTGGCCCAGCGCGTTGTTGATCTTGTGCGCTCCGGTGTGCAGCAGGTCTTCGCGCTTCAGATAAATCTTGGCCCCGCCCAACTGCTCGGTGAGCCGCCTGGCAAAATAAAGCGGCGTGGGCCGGCCCGCGTAGTCCTTCAGCAGCGAGGCCAGTTCGGCCTGGAAAGCCGCGTCGTTCCTGGCCGCATCGTACTCATGCTCCAGTTCCACCAGCGCCGCCATCAGCGTCTCCGGCACATAGCGTCCGCCATACACGCCAAAGCGGCCCGGCCGCGACTCAGAGGGAACTGCTGGAAGAATGACCGACGCCATTGTTAAGGAACCTCCTGCATGATTGCCGAGGAATGGGGCAACTCTTCAGTGTACAGGGATGGCGTAAGCTCTCTATCTCGCTCTTAATTGGAGGATCGAACATTTCAAGCCGCTCGGGCTCTAGCTGGAGTGCTCTTCTGGCTTCTCGGGCATTTCGTCCGGCCATTGCTGTGCGCCATGCAGAATCCGCAAGATGCGCACCGTTTCACCGAGAATGCGATAGGCAGCAATGTAAGGCGTGCGGGAAATAACCAGTTCCCGAGTTCCTTCGACGCGGCCAGGACGTCCCATCTCCGGGAACTGCGCCAGGCCCTCTACGCTCGCCTCGATGCGATCATCGACAGCCATGGCTGCGCGCGGGCTGTCCGCCTCTATGTAGTCGAAAATCGCCTCACGGCCGGCCATTGCGAAGACCGACCATTCTAAAAGCATCTGCTACCTCGGTTCTTTGCGAAGCGCAGCCGCCCGGCGTTTGGCAAAATGCTCTTTGACCCGTTCGTGAGGGACTCCAGGGCGCGAATCGTCCAGAGCCTCCCGCACCTTGGCGCGGAACCAGGCATCGTGTTCAGCGGCGTTTTGAGTCAAAGAGAAGGGCAGTGCGCCTTCATTGGCAGTTCGGGTCAGAAGGATGCGAACTGCATCCGATACGGTGATCCCCAGCTCGCCCAGCACTGCTGCCGCGCGTTCCTTCACAGCGGGGTCGATCCGGGTTTGCACCAAAGCATTTGCCGGCATTAAGAGGACTCCTTCGCTTGAGTGTAATTCAATTGCATTACATCAAGGAAGAGGTAAAACGCTCGCGAATTCTGCGATCCTGCTACCGCTTCTTCCTGCGGAAATCGCAGAGCATATCCGAATGAATGTTCAGGCCGAGGTTGGTCATGTTGTAGAAATGCTCGCTGGCCACGAGCCACACGATCTCGCAGACCGCGCGTTCCGAATAGTGACTGGCCATGCGCGCGAACGTCTGCGGATCGACTCGCTTATCCCTTGTCAGCTCCGTCACGTAATCCAGCGCCGCGCGCTCCGCATCGTTAAACAGGGGGCTCGTAACGTACTCCGCCAACGCCTCGAATTTGGCCTCGTTCATCGCTCTTTTGATCGCAAACGAGCGCCCTATATCGATGCAGAACAGGCAAATGTTGATCTGCGCCACCTGTTCCCGGATCAAAAGGACGGTCTCGGGCGCCAGTTCGAGCTTCTTATCCAACTCGCTGATCTTCGAGTAGAAGAGGCCAAAGGCCACTGGCAGCCGCGCGCAATACACCTTCAGCGGGGTAATGACCTTGCCGAATTGCCGGCGCGCCATCACATAAGCCAGTTGCATGAACGCCGCTTTAGGCTTCTCAATCGGCGCAAGAAACGTTTCCATACGGACACCTCGCATGAATCGGTTTCGGCATCCAGGACGCGGGCTCTACGCGCGATCCGCCACCCTGGCTCGTGCCACAAATTCCCACACCTTGATCGGATCCTTGCGGCCCGGAGCAGACTCCACGCCGGATACCACATCCACTCCCCATGGCCGCAGCGTGGCAATCGCTTCGGCCACATTGGACGGGTTGAGCCCGCCTGCGGCGACCATCCTCAACGTGCCGGCATCGCTGAAGACGGTCTTCCTTGCCGCGGCCCAATCGAAGGTCACGCCGGTGCCGCCAACCGCCGTCGCCGTGCGGGAATCCACCAGCACCCCATCGACGTGCGGGTTTGCGGCATGTTCTGTAATCTGCCGCGCAACCAGGTCCGCAGCTGCGGTCTCAAAATGCACCACGCGCAGGATCCGCAGCGCCGGCCAAAGCCGTTCGTGGAGCCTTGCCGGGATCTCGGGGCTGGCCGCGAAATGGAGTTGCACACCCGTCAACCCACAGGCGCGCACGGTGGTGTAGATATCGGCCAGCTCTGCGTCCACAAACACGCCAATCTTCTCCACGGTTGCGGGCAGATGGGAGTTGATGGAGGCCACGTCAGCCACCGTCACCTGCCTCGGACTGGCCGCGAACACAAATCCTACTGCATCCGCTCCAGCCTCCACGGCCAACCGCGCATCTTCCAGCGAAGTATTGCCGCAGATCTTGACCCAGAGACTCATCGCGCCTTCCCTGCTCCGCCCAGCAACGCCGCCAGCGCCGTCCCAGGATCGGCCTGCCGCATCAGGCTCTCGCCGATCAGGAATGCGCCAAATCCAGCCGCGCGCAGCCGCGCCAGATCGTCCGCAGTCGCGATGCCGCTTTCGG
Source organism: uncultured Occallatibacter sp. (assembly GCA_964445025.1). Classification (GTDB taxonomy): domain Bacteria; phylum Acidobacteriota; class Terriglobia; order Terriglobales; family Acidobacteriaceae; genus Telmatobacter. The sequence goes on from CAYUJM010000009.1 coordinate 35,978, forward strand.
CCACGCGCACCACGCTGGCCGGTATCCGCTCAATCAGCTTCAGCGACGTCTCCAGCTTCACGGCAAAGCTCTTCAGGTCGCGGTTGTTCACGCCGATCGCGTCCGCTCCGCTCTCGCCCAGCGCGTCCAGCACCCTGTCCAGTTCTTCGCCAGTGTGCACCTCGACCAGCACATCCAGTGCGAGCCCGCGGGCCGCGGCTGAAAGCCGCTGCATCTCGGCGTTGCTCAGCGCAGCGGCAATCAGCAGGATTGCATCGGCACGGTGCGCGCGAGCCTCCACAATCTGATACTCGTCCACCGTAAAGTCCTTGCGCAGGCAGGGCAGTTTTACGGCCTTGGAAGCCAGCTCCAGGTTGCGAAGGCTCCCCTGAAAGAAGGGCTCATCGGTCAGCACCGATAGCACCGCGGCGCCGCCCGCGCGATAGCGCCTGGCCAACCATTCCACGTCAAAGTCCTTGCGAATCAACCCCTTGGATGGAGAGGCCTTTTTGATCTCCGCAATCACAGCCGGCCCCTGCGTTGCCTGGCGCCGCAGTGCCGCAGTCCAACCACGCGGCCGGTGTGCGGATGCCTGCTTCTCCAAGTCGGACAGGGGCACGCGTGCTTTGGAAGCGGCCACTGTGGCGCGCGTGGCGGCGAGAATTGTGTCCAGGTGGGTCGACATACACTGGCTTGAGTATAAGAGGAAGGCCGTGATTGCTTCGATGGACCTGGGGGAAAATGATAGAGCCAACGGAAGCGGATTGGAGTATGGAGTGCGAAAGGACGAGCCTGGCAGGACGTAGTTTACCCGCCCTCGTGAAAATCGTCGATGTCCTTCTCGGTCATGGTTCTCTGCTGCACCGGGGAGGAGAGCACGGTCGCTGTTGAAGTGGTTCCGTAGTGGCCCAGCTTGTCAAGAAAGCGCTCCAGATGCTCGACCGAGACGACGCGCGCCTTCACGATGAATGAGTCGGAGCCGGTGACGCGGTGGCATTCCAGCACCTCCATCCACTTTTTCACCTGCAATTGAAAGGCGCGCACCATCGATTCGGGGCCTGCCATGGACAGGCGCACGAAAATCAGGATGGGCAGGCCCAGCCGCTCCAGGCTGATATCGGCGTGGAAGCCGCGAATGACGCCCAGCTTCTCCAGCCGGTACACGCGCTCGGCCACTGCCGGGGTGGTCAAGCCCACGCGCCGGCCCAGTTCGGCCCAGGAGAGGCGCGCATCCTGCTGCAGCTCTTCAATGATCTTCCAGGAGATGCGATCCAGCTCCGCTGGTTCATAACGGGGTCTGTGCCGGCTCGTCGACATGGGTTCATACCTTCGATTGAAAGGACATTAGCATTGTTTTCTTAAGAAAGTAAACCCGCGGAGGCTCACAGGCGATTGAATCGGATTGTCAGTTGCTGCAATCGAGTGCGATACTTCCCGTCGTCGAAAGAGTCGGAGCTTCCCCATGGCTCAACATCTGTATCAGTCCGGCTTTGGCAACGAGTTTGCCACCGAGGCTCACCCCGGCGCTTTGCCGCAGGGCCAGAACGCCCCGCAGCACGCTCCGCTGGGGCTCTACACCGAACAAATCAGCGGCACAGCGTTCACAGCGCCGCGCGCTCTCAACCGCCGCACCTGGAGCTACCGCATCCGCCCTTCGGTGATGCATGAGCCGTATCGCGAGTTTTCCCGGAACACGCTGATGCGCAGCGGCCCATTCAACGAAGTGCCAACGCCGCCCAACCAGATGCGCTGGAATCCGCTGCCCATCCCGGCCGAGGGGACCGATTTTGTCGAAGGCATTGTCACCCTGGGCGGCAACGGCGACCCTGCCATGCAGGACGGCGTGGGCATTCACCTCTATGTAGCCAATGCCTCCATGCAGGACCGCTTCTTCTACAACGCCGACGGCGAGATGCTGATCCTGCCCCAGCAGGGCCGGCTGCTGTTGCGCACCGAGTTGGGCATTCTGGAAGCCGCTCCCGGCGAGTTGGCGGTGATTCCGCGCGGCATCAAGTTCCGCGTCGAGTTGCCCGACGGGCTGGCACGCGGGTATATCTGCGAAAACTATGGGCAGAGCTTCCGCCTGCCGGATCTGGGGCCCATCGGCGCAAACGGCCTGGCGAACTCACGCGACTTCCTCACCCCTTTTGCCGCCTACGAAGATCGCGAAGGCGCCTTCGAGGTAATCTCCAAATTTCTTGGGCGACTGTGGCGAGCCGAGATCGATCACTCCCCGCTCGACGTGGTTGCGTGGCACGGCAACTATGCGCCGTACAAGTACGACATGGCACGCTTCAACTGCATCAACACGGTGAGCTTCGACCACCCCGATCCCTCCATCTTTACCGTGCTCTCCGCGCCCTCCGGCCTGGCCGGCACGGCCAACGTGGACTTTGTCATCTTCCCCCCGCGCTGGATGGTGGCCGAACACACCTTCCGCCCGCCCTGGTTCCACCGCAACATGATGAACGAGTTCATGGGGCTGATCCTCGGCCAATACGACGCCAAGGCGGAGGGCTTCCTGCCCGGAGGCGCCAGCCTGCACAACTGCATGTCGGGACACGGACCGGATGCCGAGACCTTCGAGCGCGGCAGCGTGGCTGCTTTGGAACCCCGCTACATCCATGGCACACTAGCGTTCATGTTCGAGACGCGGCTGCCCGTGCGGCCCACCCGCTTTGCCATGGAGGAGAAGATTCTGCAGCACGAATACTATGAGTGCTGGCAGAGCCTGAAAAAGAACTTCACTGGCATTGCATAATCGAAGCGGGAGCGCGTATTGACCGAGCTGCTTTCAAAAGCTGAATGGGACCGCACCAGTTGGGTCGAGTCGGCCAACGACCCGGGCTGCGGGTTTCCGCTGCAAAGCCTTCCCTATTGCATCTTTGCCGGGGAAGACGGCAGGGCGCGGCCAGGGGTGGGTATCGGCGACTTCGTGCTGGACCTGCGCTGGTGCAAAGGGGCAGGTCTTTTTGAAGGGCTGCAGGCTCCCATTCAGGCTGCCTGCGAAGCGAGGACGCTCAATCCACTCATGGCCTGCGGAGCCGAGGCGCAAGGCGGCTTGCGAGCCCGGTTCATGCACCTGCTCGATGCAGAGGCGGACCCAGCCACCCGTACCGCAGTCGAAGCTGCGCTCAGGCCCAGGGAAGGCGCTACGCTGCTCAAGCCCGTCGAATCGGCCAACTACACCGACTTCTACGCATCCATCCACCATGCCACCCGCGTGGGCTGGCTCTTTCGTCCCGAGAATCCGCTGCTACCCAATTACAAGTACGTACCGATCGGCTATCACGGGCGCGCCTCATCGATCGTTGTGAGTGGAACGCCTGTCCGCCGGCCGTGCGGCCAGATGCGCCCATCCCAAGAGGGCGGTGCTCCCGGATTCGGACCCACGCGATTCCTGGACTATGAAGTCGAAGTCGGCATGTACATCGCAGAAGGCAACCAACTTGGCGAGCCGATCCCTGTCCGCCAGGCCGGGAGCCGCATCTTCGGCATTTCTCTCGTCAACGATTGGTCGGCGCGCGACATCCAGTCCTGGGAAAGTCAGCCGCTGGGGCCCTTCCTGTCCAAAAGCTTCGCCACCAGCGTCTCGCCCTGGGTGGTGCCCATGGCCGCGCTTGCACCTTTTCGCGTACCGGCCGCGCTGCGCCCGTCGGACGATCCGGCTCCTCTCGGTTATCTCTTCGACGCCATGGACCAGTACACCGGCGCCATCGATCTGACCGTGGAGGCCTGGCTCTTGACCCCTGCCATGCGCGCCGCTGCCCAGCCAGCCAATCGGTTGAGCCAGGCCAACATGCGCGACCTTTACTGGACGCCTGCCCAGCTCATCGCGCACCACACCAGCAACGGATGCAACCTGCTTCCTGGCGACCTGCTCGCCACCGGCACCGTCTCCGGACGGGCCGACGAGTCTGCCGGCTGTCTGCTCGAGCTAACTGCCGGCGGCAAACCACCAATTCCGCTGCCCAATGGCGAGAGCCGCACGGCCCTGGAAGACGGCGACGAGGTGATTCTTCGCGGCTTTTGCCGCCGCGAGGGCTTTCCGGATGTCTCGCTCGGCGAGTGTAGAGGGCTGGTCGTCCCAGCTCTCTAGAGCTACTTTAGATTGTTAAGCCAAGAGAGCCATCGAGAAGAAGAAAGATAAGCGGATGAACGAATCTTCCTTTCAACCGGTATTCAAAGTCCTCTAAGCGTCGGCCTATCCTCTTGCTCAGATGTGATAGGGATCACCCCGAACCTGGATCCCTTTCCACGCCAAACGGAGGGTCCGATGGCATCCTTTGCTCCCAGCATAGTCAAGACCGGACAGGATTTTCTGCCCCTGAAGGGCACCGACCATGTGGAATTCTACGTGGGCAACGCGCGCCAGGCGGCTTACTACTACCGCACCGCATTCGGAATGAGCCTGGTGGCTTATGCCGGGCCGGAAACCGGGCAGCGCGACCGCGCTTCTTACATGGTGCAGCAAGGCAAGATCCGCTTTGTTCTGACCACTTCGCTGCGCCCCGGCAGCCCTATCGCAGATCACGTGGCGCGGCACGGCGATGGGGTTCGCGTGATTGCGCTGGAAGTGGACGACGCGCGGCAAGCCTGGCTGGAAACCACTGCCCGCGGCGCCCGCTCCGTGGCTTCCCCGACGGAGACAGCCGACGATTACGGCCGTGTCACCACCGCCTCCATCGCAGCTTACGGCGACACGATTCACACCTTTGTGGAGCGAGGCCATTACAACGGCGCCTTCCTGCCCGGCTTCCGCGCCGAACCGGCGGACACCGTGGCGCGCCCCACAGGTCTGCTGCACGTGGACCACATGGTGGGCAACGTGGGCTGGCATGCCATGGACGAGTGGGTCGAATTCTACGCCCATGTCATGGGCTTTCAGCTTTACCAGCATTTCGACGACAAGGACATCTCCACCGAGTACTCAGCGCTGATGTCGAAGGTCATGGCCAATGGAAACGGCTATGTGAAGTTCCCTATCAACGAGCCGGCGGAGGGGCGCAGGAAGTCGCAGGTGGAGGAGTATCTGGACTTCTACCAGGGACCGGGCGTGCAACACATCGCGCTGGCTACGGACGATGTGCTCGGCACCGTTTCGCGCATGCAGGAGCAGGGGGTCGAATTCCTGACCGTGCCGCATACCTATTACACCGAGCTCGCCGCCCGCGTGGGCCCCATCGACGAGCCCATTGAAGAGTTGGAGCGGCTGGGGATCCTGGTTGATCGCGACGACGAGGGCTACATGCTGCAGATCTTCACCCGGCCCGTGGAAGACCGGCCCACCCTGTTCTACGAGATCATCCAGCGCAAGGGCAGCCGCAGCTTCGGCAAAGGCAACTTCAAGGCGCTGTTTGAGGCCATCGAGCGCGAGCAGGCGCTGAGAGGCAACCTGTGATGGCCACCACAGTCGCGTTGCCCAAAGCCGCGCCGTTTCTGATCGAGCAGGATTACGCATCCTACACAACCGAGCAGCACGGCATCTGGGCCGAGCTGGTACGCCGCCGCATGCCACAGTTGGAACGGTGCGCTGCCCAGGAGTATCTGGATGGCTTCGACGCGCTCTGCTTGCCCTATGACCGCGTGCCCAACCTCGCTTCGATCTCGGCCAAGCTGGAACGCCGCACCGGCTGGAACGCCACGCCGGTCAGCGGCTTCATGCCCGGGCCGGCCTTCTTTGAGATGCTTGCGGCGCGCCGTTTTCCCACCACCACCTGGTTGCGTGGCCGCGACTCGCTCGAATACACGCCCGAGCCGGACATCTTCCACGATGTCTTCGGCCACGTGCCCATGCATGGGCATCCGGTCTTCGCGGATTTCCTGGCACACTACGGTCAGCTCTGCGCGCGCATTCGGGATGAAGCCATCCTGGAGCGCATCGGTCGCGTCTTCTGGTACACGGTGGAGTTCGGGCTCATTCGCCAGGATGGCCAGGTAAAGGTCTACGGCAGCGGGCTGATCAGCTCCAACGGCGAATGCTCCAATGTGCTGCATAGCGGATGCGCAATCCGGCCGTTCGTTCTCGATGAGGTATTGTGCACGCCGGTCAAAGTGGACGAGATGCATCACCTGCTGTTCGCGATTGAAAGCTTCGACGAGATCTACGACGCCATGCGCACGCTCGAGGCGCGCATCGACCGCGGCTCGCGCCTTGACGATTGAGACCCCTGCGGATATGAGCCCAAGAATCCCGAGCCAGCCGATTGGAGAAACAATCCTCAGCCGCAATTCGCCGTCGCCGTGAAACCACGCTCCTCCCGTAGGGAGGGGTCGGGAGTAGCCCAGGGGAAGCGCAGCGCACCCCTGGGAAGGCGTAACCAATTCAAACGCACAGCCCCGGAGGGGCGTCGCGAAGCTGGAATGGCCCGCTCAAGCGGCAGCTCTGCTGGGCCGTGATGGGGAGATGCGTAAATACAATGAACATGCTATAGTCTCGAAGTTTTCATGGACGGTGTCATGGCGGACAGCCCGAAGTTTGACAACACCCTGAGATCGAAGCTGGATATGGAGACGCCGCGGGCCAGGGTGAACCGCGAGGCGCTTGGTACTTTGATGGCGGCGCTGCGCGCGGCGGAAGATTCAATCCGGCTCGGCGGCGGTGCGAAGGCGGTGGAAGCGCAGCATGCCAAGGGTCGCCTGACGGTGAGAGAACGCCTCAAGCTGCTCCTCGACCAAGGGACTGAGCTTCTGGAACTGGGGCTTTGGGCCGCATATGAAATGTATGGGGAGTACGGAGGTGCGCCGGGCGCGGGTGTCGTGACCGGACTTGGCCGGGTGTGCGGCCGGCTGTGCATGATCATTGCCAATGACGCCACTGTCAAGGCAGGCGCGTTCTTTCCCATGACCGCAAAAAAGGTACTGCGTGCGCAGACCGTTGCCCTTGAGAATCGCATTCCCACCCTGTACCTTGTCGACTCCGCCGGCGTTTTCTTGCCGTTGCAGGAAGATGTTTTCCCGGACACCGACGATTTTGGCCGCGTCTTCCGCAACAATGCCGTGATGAGCTCGCTGGGCATTCCGCAGATCACGGCCATCATGGGCATGTGCGTGGCAGGAGGCGCATATCTTCCGGTAATGACGGATACCGTCCTGATGACCGAGGGGTCGGGGTTGTTTCTCGCCGGGCCCTCGCTGGTGCAGGCCGCCATCGGGCAGAAAACGGACGCCGAAGAATTGGGGGGCGCCGCCATGCATGCTGAGATCTCGGGAACGGTGGACTTCAAGGAGCCCAACGATCATCTATGCATTGCGCGCTTGCGTTCCCTGGTGGGGAAGATGGGAGAACGGAATGGTCCCACAGCGGCATCGGAGACAGGGCGGCAAGTCTTCAATGCTCGGGAGTTCGATGCCGATCGAGATGCTCCGAAGTTCGCGGCCGAGGATATGTATGGCCTGCTCAATCCGGCTCCGGGAGCAAGCAATGTCTACGACATGCGGGAAGTGATTGCCCGCATCGTGGATCGCGGCGAGTTCGATGAATACAAGGCGGACTTCGGCAGGACGGTGTTGTGCGGGTACGCACGCATCGGCGGCCGGGCGGTCGGCATCGTAGCCAATCAAAAGACGAATCAGAACCAGACAGTGGCCATGGGTCCGGCCGCGGGAATGAACCGTATCGAGGTTGGCGGGGTCATCTATACGGAAAGCGCGCAGAAGGCGGCCCGCTTCATCATGGATTGCAATCAGAACCTTGTGCCGCTTGTGTTTCTGCACGATGTGAATGGATTCATGGTGGGCAAGGATGCGGAGTGGTCGGGGATTATTCGCGCCGGCGCCAAGATGGTTACGGCGGTCAGCACCAGCGTCGTGCCGAAAATTGCCGTGATCATTGGTGGAAGCTTTGGGGCGGGCCACTACGCCATGTGCGGCAAGGCCTACGACCCGCGCTTTCTATTTGCCTGGCCTACGGCGCGCTATGCGGTGATGAGCGGTGCATCGGCGGCTGGCACGCTGGCGGAAGTTCGCGCCAAGCAAATGGAGCGCGGTGGCAAGGCATTGTCCGATGCGGAGCGGCAAGCTCTCTACGACGAGATCAAGGCCACCTACGACGCGCAGGCCGATCCGCGCTACGGAGCCGCACGGCTGTGGATCGACGCGATCATCGATCCGCTAGAGACGAGGGAAGTGCTGATGACGGCGCTGGAAGCCTGTGCGTTGAATCCGGATGTGCCCCGTTTTAATCCCGGAGTTCTGCAAACTTGATCCAGATCTGCGTCAGAGTTGAAATGCGAGCATCCTAGAAAGTATCGAAAGAGATGCATGGCAAGCCTGGTGCGAAGGAGCGTGGCCATGAAACTTGAGCTTGATCGGGCTGAGGGTTTGTATCCGTTTGTGCTGACGGAGGATCAGGAGCATCTCCGCCGGGAGATTCGCGAGTTTGCGGTGCGCGAGATTGCTCCCAATGTGATGGCCTGGGATGAAGCCAGCGAGTTCCCCATGCCGGTTGTCAAGAAGCTGGGCGCGATGGGCCTGCTGGGTGTGATCTTTCCGCCGGAATATGGCGGCGCCGGCCTCGGCTATGTCGATTACGTGCTGGCGATCGAGGAGCTTTCCGCGGTGGATGGGTCGGTAGGAATCACGGTAGCGGCGCACAACTCGCTCGGCACCAACCACATCTTCCTCGCCGGCAATGAGCAGCAAAAAAAGAAGTATGTACCGCTGCTTGCCAATGGTGAGTGGCTTGCCGCCTGGGGCCTCACCGAACCCGGCTCGGGGTCGGATGCGAGCGCAGCCAGGACTACAGCCGTCAAGAAGGGTGACCGCTACGTTCTGAACGGCAACAAGACGTTCATAACCAACGGGCGATATGCCGACGTTGCTGTGGTCATCGCAGTCACCGACAAGAGCAAAGGCACGCACGGGTTGTCGGCATTTCTGGTTGAGAAAGGAACGCCTGGATTCCGGCCAGGGAAAAAGGAGAACAAGCTCGGCCTTCGCGCCAGCGATACCAGCGAGCTCATCTTTGAGGATTGCGAGATTCCAGCGGAAAACCTGCTGGGCGCGGAGGGCGAAGGCTTTATCGACGCGATGCGGGTACTGGATGGCGGCCGCATTTCGATTGCTGCGCTGGCATTGGGAATCGGGCGCGGCGCGCTCGACGCAGCTTTGAGGTATGTGAAGGAGCGGCGGCAATTCGGCAAGGCCATTGCGGAGTTTCAGGGCATTCAGTGGAAGCTTGCGGATATGGCGACGGAGCTCGACGCCGCCCGTTTACTTACGCAACGCGCAGCAGTTCTGAAAGATGCCGGCCGCAAGGTGACGCGCGAGTCGTCGATGGCCAAGCTTTTTGCAAGTGAGGTTGCAGTGCGCATCTGCGATGAGGCCGTGCAATTATTCGGCGGCTATGGCTTTATCAAGGACTATCCTGCGGAGAAGTACTATCGCGATGTGAAGCTATGTACCATTGGCGAAGGGACAAGCGAGATTCAGCGCATGGTCATTGCAAGAGAGATCCTGAAAGTCCATCCATCCCGTGGTTAGACGGCCGCCATGGGAGCGTCGATTTGAGAAAGACTCATGGGTGATCTGGTCAAGATCGTGGAGTGCCCCCGGGATGCCTGGCAAGGCCTGCCTGCGCTGATTCCCGCACAGCAGAAGGCAGACTATCTGCGCAGAGTCATTGCCGCAGGTTTCACCCACATCGATGCAGTCAGCTTTGTCTCGCCCGCCGCTGTCCCGCAGATGGCCGATTCGGAGAAAGTGCTGGAAGTCCTCGATCTTCCGAAGAATGTGGAGTTGATTGGAATTGTCGTGAATGAAAAAGGCGCGGAGCGGGCAATCAGCATCGGCACAGTGCAAACCCTCGGATTCCCCTATTCGATATCGCAGCAATTCCTTCGCCGAAATCAGAATCAGACGCTCGAAGAATCAATGCGTGTGCTGCGGTCGATTCTGGCGCTGGCGAACAATGCGGGGCTGAATGTGGCGGCCTATCTCTCGATGGCCTTTGGAAACCCCTATGGGGACACATGGAGCATGGAAGCCGTGGTCGACGCGTGCAGGCTGCTGATCGGGCTCGGTATCCGGCAGATTTCCCTGGCAGACACGGTGGGGTTGGCGACAGCCTCGCAGGTCTCGGAGACCCTCGCTGCTGCGCTTGAGACGGAGGATGGTGTCGAGATCGGCGTACACTTGCATGCGCGGCCACAGGAAGCGGCGGCGAAAATTCGCGCGGCGTATCACGCGGGGTGCAGAAGGTTCGATTCTGCGATGGGCGGCCTGGGCGGATGTCCCTTTGCGCAGGATGTGCTGGTGGGGAATATCCCCACGGAGACGTTGCTTGCGGAACTGAAGGAATTAGGAGCGCGGTTGCCGGCCCTGGGGCCGCTGGATGAACTGATGCGCTCAAGCGCCGAGATGGCACAGAACTTCGGTGTGCAGGTTCATCATTCGGCGTAGTTGAATGGTGGAGGATTGGTTTGAGTTATGTGACGATTCTCGTTGCCGAAGCGGCGGGCGTCCGGACCATTACTCTGGATCGCCCCGAGCGTCGCAATGCCATGACGCCCGCGATGCAGTTAGAACTGATTGCCGCGCTCGAGGAAGCGGCCAAAGGCGATTGCCGTGTGGTCATTTTGAAAGGCGCGGGAGACGCGTTCTGTTCCGGCCTGGATCTAGCCGCCCTGCAAAGCATGAATGACAAGTCCGCGGCCGATCATCGCGCGGATGCGGAACAAATTGCAAAACTGTTTCGGACTTTGTATGAATTGCCCAAACCCACGATCGCGGCGGTACATGGCGCCGCCATCGCCGGAGGAACGGGGTTGGCTACCCTCTGCGACTTTACCCTGGCTGTGCCCTCCGCGAAGTTTGGTTACACGGAGGCCCGTATCGGCTTCGTGCCCGCCATTGTGTCGGCATACCTGGCTTTGCAAATTGGCGACAAGCGCTCTCGCGATCTGCTGCTGACTGGACGGCTTTTTGACGCTGCAGAAGCGCACCGACTTGGCCTTGTCAATGAGGTGGTGGAGCCGGATCTGCTGGCGGATCGAGTGCATGCGTTGGCACAGGTGCTGGCGGCAAACAGTCCGGCGTCGTTAGCGGCAACCAAGCGATTGCTCGCTGCGCAGAACAAGGCCTGGCTCGATGCGGCAATCGCTCAGGCTCTGGAGGCCAACGCACTGGCCAGGGAGACGGCGGATTTTCACGAAGGGATTGCAGCGTTCCTGGAAAAGAGAAAGCCTGTCTGGTCAGGGTCGCAATCGTAGGGTCACTTAGCCGTACTGCTGAATCGAACAGAAGCTTCTGTCTGCTGCTCCACTTGCTCGCGAGCAACGCTGCTCGCCAATTCAATCACCTCGAAGCCCGAGGGTGTGACGTCCAGAACACAAAGGTCGGTAATTACACGGTTCACGACGCGTGTCCCCGTGAGGGGAAGAGTACACTCGCGCAGCAGCTTGGCGCTGCCGTCCTGCGCCACGTGCTCCATGATGACAATCACGCTCTGTACGCCGGAAACAAGGTCCATGGCACCGCCCATGCCCTTCACCCGCTTTCCGGGAATCATCCAGTTGGCCAGGTCTCCCCGTTCGGATACCGCATCGCGCCAAGAAGCGCAAGGTCAATGTGTCCGCCGCGAATCATGGCGAACGAGTACGCGCTCGAATTCGTGATTGTGCTTCGGCTCTCCGCTCTGGATTCCGACAGCCTCGTGCTCCCCTAGGCCGGTCTCGCGCACAACAATCCTCTCTCGAATCCCCGGTGGATGATGAATCAAGAACAGGGGCGAGCGCTTCGTCCCACGCCCGGAGCGTTTGGTCCAACTCGGATGCTTCCGGCTGCGTTTTGCGTCAGCCGTTATGTGCCTTGGGTGGTGACACCAGCGCGGGGAGAATGATCGAGACCGCCATGATGCCTGCGATGACGTGCAAGCCGCTTACATAGGAGCCGCTGGACTGGCGCAGGTGAGCGATGAGCAGCGGTCCGAAGGCGCTGGCCGTGCCCCATGCGGTAATCATGAGTCCGTAGATAGGGCCCACATTCTTCGACCCAAAATAGTCGGCTGCGAAGGCAGGCATGGTACCGAATCCGCCGCCGTAGCACATGAGGATGATGAAAGACACCAGGGTAAGGATCGACGCCGAAGAAAGACTGGGCAGCGACCAGAAGAGCCCTACCTGCAAAAGGAACATAGTGACAAATGTCCATCGCCGCGTGACGGCGTCGGAGATCCAGGCCCAGAAGATGCGGCCCACGGCGTTGCCGATGCTGGCAATTCCTACCATGCTTGCGGCGGCGATCGCGCTGACCTTGGCGATCTCCTGAAACATGGGCGACTCCTGCGAGATAAGCGAGATCCCAGCAGAGGTATTCAGAAACAACAGCAGCCACATGGCCCACCATTGCCAGGTCTTGAGCGCGCCGCTCAGCGTGTAATCCTTCGCCGCGCGCTGCCGGGTCTGCGTAGCGCTCTGAACCCAGCCTGCCGGCTTCCATCCGTCGGGCGGGTTCTGCATGAAATAGCCCGTAGCCATGCTGACCACAAGGTATGCCACGCCGAGATAGGCAAAGGTCTTCAACACGCCGACGTTTTGAATGAGATAAGTAGCCGCCGGAGCTGTAACCAGCGCGCCGGCGCCAAAGCCCGCTACGGCAATGCCGGTGATGAGTCCTCTCCGATCCGGAAACCACTTCACTAACACGGCAACGGGAACGATGTAACCGAAGCCGAGCCCAATTCCACCGATCAATCCGTAGCTGAGATAGAGCCACCAAAGCTTGTCGGCGGAAAAGCTGGCGAGAAAAACTCCCAGCCCATACAGAAATCCGCCCGTCAGCGCCACCAGCCGCGGCCCTTTCTTATTCAGCCACAGGCCGCCGAAAAAGGCTGAGACCCCGAGCACAAAGACGCAGATGGTAAAGGTCAGGGTCACTTCCGAGATGGACCAGTGAAACTGCTTGGCGAGCGGAACGCGAAAAACACTCCATGCATAGACAGCTCCAAGAGCCATTTGCATCAGAAAGCCCGCTGCCGCAATCCCCCAGCGATTACTAGCCGGCATACATTTCCTCCGTGGCGCATTGTTGTACTGATTAGGAGCCTAACCGCACTTTTTACACAGATTGATCTGGTTGCCGAGCTTCTCAAGGAAGCGGTTCACCAGTGCGATACTTCTGCGCAGCTCCTTATGCCGGAATTGGCTGAGAAGCGAGAACAACCCCGGTGGCTCAATGACGGGCTTGTCGTAGCTCCCAAGTGTCTCGCCAGCGGCGGTGGCGACGCATTGGAGCACTTCCGGGTTGATGGCCGCGAGCATCTTTCCGAGAATCAGGGCGTTGCGAAGGGCGCGAACAGATTCGTCCGAACGGACTGTCTCGACAGCGGTTTCAATCAGCTTGTCGCTGGCCCCTAACGCGCCCCGCAACATCTGAAGGATGCCGTGATCATGGAGCTGTTGCAGCAGCTCATAGGAATCGAGCAGCGCCTCGGCGTGCTCTTGAGGAGCTTTCTCCAAACGAATGCGCAGTTGCTCGCGGGGATCGCGGAGCGGTAACTCCAAGGAAATCGGTCGAGCCATAATTCCTCTCTTTTTGCCGGTTAGTGTGTCTTGATCTGCACCAGCTCGCTGCCGGGCTGCCGATAATCCGCGCGCTTCCACTTGCGCTCAACTTCCACGCCTCTCTGGGGCGTCGGGTGACCGTGGCGGGAGTTTGTGGGTGGCAATGGATCCGCGCCCGACTCGCCCAGGATCTTCATTTGAACGGCGGTCTCCTTGTAGGCGGGTGTGTGCGTAATCTTGTCGGTGAAGCTGCTGGTGAGCCGGTTCACCGGCTCGGCCACCGAGTTCATCGGCATATAGAGTTGCTTGCCCTCGACGCGCGTGGTCACCACCGCCTGCGCGCGCACTTTGCCATAGGCCGAGGTCAACTGTACCCAACTGCCTGTCTCGATTCCGCGCGCCGTGGCCAGTTCGGGCGAGACTTCCACAAACGTGCAAGGCGTCTTTGCGCGAATGCCCTCGGTGCGATAGGTCATGTTGCCCTCATGGAAATGCTCCAGTAGACGGCCGTTGTTCAAATGCAGGTCGTACTCAGCATTCTGCTGGCCGGTCGGCTCCGACCACTCCAGCGGGTAGAGGCGGGCCTTGCCATCAGGAAACTGGAACTTCTTTGTATAGAGCAGGGGCTGGTCGCTGCCGTCTTCCGCCACCGGCCATTGCAGCGACTTGTATCCCTCCAGGCGCTCGTACGTCACGCCGGCCATGAGCGGAGTGAGCGGAGCTATCTCCGCGTAGATTTCCTTTGGGTGCGAGTAATTCCAGCCGGCGCCAAGCCGATTGGCGACGTCCTGAATAATCTCCCAGTCGGGCCGGGTTCCCGCCAGCGGCTCCATCACCCTGTACAGACGCTGAATCCGCCGCTCGGTGCTGGTGAACGTCCCTTCTTTCTCCAGGCTCGGACTGGCCGGCAGAATCACATCGGCAAACCGGCAGGTCTCGCTGAAGAAAATCTCCTGCATGACGAAGAAATCGAGCTTGGACAGAGCGTCGGAGACGAAGTTTGCGTTCGAGTCCACCAGGCTCATCTCTTCGCCGAAGATGTACATGGCTTTGAGACTGCCTTCGTGGATAGCGTCGATCATCTGGTGGTTGTCGAGACCAGGTTTTGCCGGCAGGGTGACATTCCACGCCTTCTCGAATTTGCCGCGAATGGCCGGATCGTCCACTTTCTGGTAGCCGGGGAAGTAAGTCGGCATGGCGCCGTGATCGCTGGCTCCCTGCACGTTATTATGCCCGCGCAGAGGATATGCGCCGGTTCCCGGCTTCATGTAGTTTCCCGTGACAAGCAGCAGATTCGAGATTGCCGTCGAAGTATCGGAGCCCATGGAGTGCTGCGTAACCCCCATGGCCCACAGGATGCAGACGCCCTTGGCTTCGACAATCATGCGTGCAACCTGGATCATGGTCTCGATGGGCAGCCCGCACCGCTGGCTTGCGAACTCGAGTGTGAACGGCTCCAGGCTCTTCTGGTACTCCGCGGCGCCGTTGACCCACTGGTCGAGGAAGGCCCGATCTGCCATTCCATTTTCAAGAATGTAGCGAGTTACGGCCGACAGCCAGATCAGATCTGTGCCTGGGTTGGGGCGGATGAACAGATCCGCGCGCGCGGCCATTTCATTCCTGCGCAGATCGGAAACAATCAGCTTCTGCCCGCGCAGTTTATGCGAGCGCTTCACTCGGGTGGCGAGCACTGGATGGTTTTCCGCCGCATTGGCGCCAATGATCAAGACAAGCCCGGCCTTCTCAATGTCGGAGATGGATCCGGAGTCGCCACCATAGCCAACAGTGCGGAATAGACCAGTGGTCGCGGGCGCCTGGCAGTAGCGTGAGCAGTTGTCCATGTTGTTGGTGCCGATGACCGCGCGCGCCAGCTTCTGCATCAGATAGCTTTCTTCATTCGTGCATTTTGAAGACGAGATGAAAGCCAGCGAATCAGGACCGGAGGCGGCCTTGATCTCCTTCAACCGCCGCGCTACCAGATCGAGAGCTTCGTCCCAGGAGGCTTCGCGGAATACATCCCCTTCGCGAATCAGGGGAGATGTAAGCCGGTCGGGGCTGTTCACATATTCCCATCCGAATTTGCCTTTGATGCAGGTTGACACGCCATTGGCCGGCCCGTGCGCAGGCTCCACCTTCAGGATGTGGCGTCCCTTGGTCCAGATATCGTAACTGCAACCGACGCCGCAGTAGGTGCAGACTGTCTTGGTGCGCTTGATCTCCGATTCGCGCATGGCCGACTCCACTTCAGAGACCTGCAGGATGGAGCCGTAGCCCAATTCCGGCTCAATTCCCTTGACCACGTCGATCATGCCGTTCAGTGCGGACTTGGGCAGCGCGGTGAAGTAGCCGGCTTCGCCCAGCATCGATTTTTCCATCAGCGCATTGCAGGGGCACACGGTAACGCAGTGTCCGCACGAGACGCAGCTCGATTCGCCAATGGGCGCGCCGCCATCCCACAACACGCGAGGATGGGGGTCCTCCCAGTTGATGCTCAGGGTTTCATTCACCTGCAGGTTCTGGCAGGCCTCAACGCAGCGCCCGCACAGAATGCACTGATCGGGGTCGTAGCGGTAGAAGGGATTGGACATATCCACTTCATAGGGCTTGGGCTTGTAGGGAATTTCCTGGTGCTCGACCGCGAGCAGCTTCGTGGTGTTATGGACGGTGCAGTTGCCGTTGTTGTTATCGCAAACCGTGCAGTAGAGCAGGTGATTGCCGAGAATGCGGTCAAAGGCCTCGCGCTGCGCTGCGCCTGCTCTGGATGAGGAGGTGACCACGCTTATGCCGTCCGCAGCCGAGGTGGCGCACGCTCGCACTAACTTCCCGTCAACTTCAATCATGCATGTATCACAGGTCTGGATAGGGCCAAGCTGGGGATGGTAACAAACCTGGGGAATTTGAACGCCAGAGCGATTGATGGCATCGATTAGACGCTCGCCCGGCTCGATCTCCAACGGTTTCCCGTTGATGGTGGCAGACATTTAAATTAAGACCCTCCGCAACTGCATTTGGATGCTAGAAGCCAAAGGGAAGTTGCGTAAAGGAAATTCCGCGTTTGCGCGTCATTCTTCCTTAGCATCCCGATCAGGAAATGCTCAATCCTGGCTGTTCGGAGGTAGGCAACGGGACTCGCCGGAATAAACAACAAAACGGCGGCCGCGCAAGAATCCCACCAGCGTAAGGCCGAGTTCACGGGCAAGCTTGACTGCCAGGCTGGAAGGCGCCGAGACCGAGGCGAGAACCGGTATTCCTGCAGCCAGCGCCTTTTGGACAATTTCGAAGCCGCCCCGGCCGCTGACGAGCATGACCTGCCTGGCAAGCGGCAGACGGGCCTGCAGAAGCGCCCATCCCACTAGCTTGTCCACGGCATTATGGCGTCCGATGTCTTCGCGCGCCGCCAGCAATCGCCCGTCCGCGTCAAAAAGGGCGGCGGCATGCAAACCGCCCGTCCGGCTGAAGACCGGCTGTTCGGAACGCAGAATCTCTGGAAGCCGGCACAGCACCTCCGGGTCAATGCGGAAGCTGGGGCTGGGCGGCTGCATGCCGCGCAGCCGGATGGCGTTGATGGATGCTTTGCCGCAAATCCCGCAGCTGGAGGCCGCAAAGAAGTTCCGCTGCATGCGCTCGGAGTCGAACGATGAATCCTTCAACTCCACGGCCACGACGTTGCTCCTGGTTCCGCCTTCCGCCGGCACCAGATCAAGTCGGGCAATCTGATCGGCCGACTCGATGACCCCCTCAGTAATCAGAAATCCAGCCGCCAACTCCAGATCGTTTCCCGGGGTTCGCATCGTCACCGTCAGTGGAACGCCGTCGATGCGGATCTCCAGCGGCTCTTCGGCCGCAAGAGAGTCAGACACGGAGCGGATCTTCCCATCATCCCACTCCCTCACCTGAGTCAATTCGATGCTTTGCCCCGGGGGTCGCATCCGGTTACCTGTAGGCCTGCTCATCGGCCCATTTGCCGATAATCAGGAGCTGGCACCGCTTGCCATTCAACGCGCCGACCACACACCACAGCCATACAAGGAAAATGGCTACCCAGATTACCACGACCGGCCATCGCAGTCCCAAGAAGAGCCGAGGTCCAAGGTACGCGGTAAACGACAGGACAAAGTTCAGGATGTAGCCGAAGATGAATACAAAGGCGCTGAATACGAGAGACTGCCAGGCGTGGAATCGCACATAGGGCCTCTTGTTGTAGCGCCGAATGGCCAGAAAGAAGATCGCCGGGATGGGGGTGAAGTAGGCGAGTGCGCCAATGGAATTGTCGGAGAGACCTGTTTTATTGGGATTGGACATGATCCATGCCTTTGGAATCTGGAGAGGGTTATTGGTATGAGGCTGTACAGGCCGGGTCGGTTTTTTCGGTCTTTCCATCTCAAGGAACTGGTGAGACAAGAACGGGCCGTCCCGGAAACAGTTACAGATTACCCTAAATAGCATAGGAAGATGTAAGGCGGGATTCTCTATGGCTATTCAGTTGATCTGCCGTGACCCGCTACAAATCCAGAAATGCCCCTACCTGTGTAGAACTCCAACTCCGCATCGTTCAAACGCTCAAGAAACTCATTGGGGTAGTTTTCCGTTCGGTCTGTTCACTGTTCAACGGAATTGATCTTGGCGTAGGCTTGGACGGCTTTGACCGCGGCAGTGGCCATCACATTTGCCTAGCCGGCTTGATCGAATCTAATTCCAAGGGGTTTCTCGCATAGTTGCTGATTCGGATTGATGCCATCTGGCGCGCTTCTCCTTTTCGATTCCGGGAAAAAGAATCGAAAAGGTTACCTTAATACCATCAAAACCACAGCTTAGCCATCTGGATACAACTAATTGGCGATTCCCACAACCTGAGCACCGCAGGTACGTTGAAACCTACTGGACCACAAATGGCCAGTGGAGGAATACGAATGAACAACCTGCTTCTCAAGCTGTACGTGAAGTTCCAGGACCTGAAGGACCGCGAGGAAGGTCAGGATCTGGTTGAGTATGCCCTGGTCGTTGCTCTGATCGCTTTCGGCGCAACTGCCGGCATGACCGCTCTGGCTGGTGGCATCAACAAGGCCTTTAACCAGATCAGCACCACCCTCGGCAGCTACGTAAGCTAGTCTCTGTCCCCGCGAGGGCAGAACAGCACATCGCGGCAGTTTCGCTCCTTCGCGGGAGAGCTACGCAGACCCACCCGGTGAAAAAGCGTGCTCTCCCAACAAAGGGTCTCGTTCTTCAGCGGACTCCTCTGGCTCAGCCTTCAGGCAGGCGGCCGCGTGTTGCTGCGACTTAATTTGCCCCCCGAGTCAATTTGCCCGTTGATTGGCGGACCGTCCAATCGCTTCCAGGCTCAACTTCTCTGCTTCGTGCACGCTGATACTCAATCTCCAGCATGCCTAATCGTTCATGCTCATCTTGTATTGGAAGAGAGTATCTTGCTCCATCAGCCCAGAATCGGCGTATGCTGCTGGGCAGGGGGAGGTTTGTCATATGGCCACGGGATGGTTTCTCCTCGCACTTGTAATCGTTGGCTTTCTTGTGTGGGCGTTCGCCAGCAGCCCGATGATTCATTGGAAGATCGCCCAATTCGACCATAAAATGCGAAAGACCGGAAAGCTCAATTCCCGCCTGGTACATCCCCGAACCCGAGGCTGATCGCGCTGGCGTAGAGCCTACTGGTGCTGCAACGAATCCCTTCCCGCTCCGGGGAGTTAAGCCAAAAACCAGAGCATCCGGCTATGACAAGAGCCGCAACACAAATTGGGGATCGTGAACGCAAGATTGGTCTAAGGCATTGATAAATATGGTAGTCATGGTTGGATTCGATTCACGGACCTTTTCCGCGTCAAGACCCATGCAACGCGCAGAATGAGTAACTCACGAGGACTATAGACCCCTCGGAACGGCTTCGGGAAAGTTCGGACACACGTATTCGGCGCTTAAGTTGCCCCACCCAAATCAATCGCAGGCAACGGCGGGCGCTATGCCGCTGTCAGTCCCAAAGAGGACGCAACGGCCTTAATGTCGGAATTTATGAGAGAGCAGGGAAAGATGGCGGGATGCGCCATGCACTGGATGGTCAGCGTATTCGCGGTTCCATTGAAATCCCACGCCAGGGTAAACCCTTGGCTGCTCGCCGTTCCGACGGTTCCACTTGGCATAATGTGGTATCTCGCGGCGACGGCTTGCGCGAGGCTTTGGAATTGGGAGATCGTAATGTTATTGAAAACGAGCGGGCTGCAAGCGCCCGGCGGAAGCGGCGCTCCCGCGGCGGGAAGCGTCCTGCCAGGGACTATTTGAGCGAAAGACTGTGCAAACATCTTGGGAGCAGCTGTGTGGGCGACGGAAACAACCGTGCGAGCGGCCGTTCCCGTCTTGGCAACGGTCAAGCCGAAAGAAGCGGCGATCGATTCAATGTCCGAGTTAACCCAGCTGGAACCGAGAAAACTTGGATACGCCAGGCATTGAACGGTCAGTGTGGTCTGGGCCGAGGCAAAGTTCCAGGTGATAGTAAATCCATATTTGCTCTGAGTCCCACTGTTCCCAACGACGGGAAACCCATACTTTGTGGAAATGGCCTTGGCGATATTTTGAAAAGTTCCAACCGTGACATTGTTGAACACTAGCGGATTGCATGCGCTCATCGGACCTTTCTCCTCTCGCAACGAATTCGTGAAAATTCATTCCGCCCCGCCTTGGCAGCCGTCGATTCGGTGTTCCCCTTCCAACCGCACTTGCATGGCTTCCGCGGCGTGGCCCCACACCCTTAAAGACCCTGACTCATGTCCACTGTGACCTTGGTGAGCCGATGCACGACCCTAGCAGTCTGCGCTTTCCGCAAACGCGCCTCTTCTGCCAGCGTCAGTTCCGGCGAATAATCACCACATAGCCGGTTGAAGATTCCCCACCTCCAGAAAGGTGGAGAAACCCGGCAAGTGTACCAGAATCTCAGTTTCTTTGGTTTTCGCCCTTTTGGAAACGTACGGCCACGCGAACCGGCAACGACGAACTTGTCACCGCGCCAAACCTGATGCTCGACGCAATTCACAACGCGGAGACTGGGGCGTTTCAGTGGATTCTGGGTGAAATCTCGGATGAGATGAAATGGCTTCGGAAGCCGTAACCCACTGATAAATATGGTAGGCACGACTGGATTCGAACCAGCGACCTCTTCCGTGTCA
>CAYUJM010000010.1:0-55775 GCA_964445025.1 uncultured Occallatibacter sp.
CGTCAAAGGCATCGAGGATCTGGGCATCTTCCGAATCGTTGGCCAACCCAACCTCAGTTACACCGTGGACCGCGACGCAGCCGCCCGCTGGGGCATCAACGTGGCCGACATTCAGGACGCCGTGCAGACCGCCGTTGGCGCCAACGCCCTGACTCAGGTACAGCAGGGCGAAGCACGCTTTGACGTGACGCTGCGCTACCTGCCGCAATACCGCGACACCCGCGAGGCCATCCGCAGCATCCGCCTGCTCGCACCCTCCGGTGAGCGCGTCTCCTTGGCTCAATTGACCACAGCCTCTTCTGACGACGGCGCGGAGCAAATCAATCGCGAGGGCGGTCAGCGCTACATAGCCATCAAGTATTCCGTGCGCGGCCGCGACCTGGGCTCAACCGTCGAAGAAGCCATCCGGAAGGTCGACCGGAACCTAAAGCTCCCCGCCGGCTACCACATCGAGTGGGCAGGCGAATACGAGAGCCAAAAGCGCGCCAATGCCCGCATGGCTGTTGTGGTCCCGGTCACTGTGCTGGCCATCTTTCTCATCCTCTACACCATGTTCCGCTCGTACAAGTGGGCCACAGTCATCCTGGTAAGCGTCATCATGGCCTCCATCGGCGGGCCGCTGGCGCTGTTCATCACGCACACCAACTTCTCCGTCTCCTCGGCTGTCGGATTCCTCGCCCTCTTTGGCGTCTCCGTCGAAACCGGCGTGATCATGATTGAGTTTATTAATCAGTTGCGATCTCGCCGCAAAGGGATGGAAGAGTCAACCCCCGAACACATTGTCGAAGCCGCCGTCGAGGGAGCTGTTCTCAGGCTGCGCCCAGTCATGATGACCATGCTGGTGGCCACGCTCGGCCTTTTGCCGGCGGCGCTGTCGCATGCAATCGGGTCCGACTCGCAGCGTCCGTTCGCCATCGTGATCGTGGGCGGATTGCTGGCCAACCTTGTGATCGGCGTCTTCCTGCTTCCCACGCTCTATGTTTGGGTAGCGCGCGAGAACGACATACTGCCGGCTCCGGAAACCAATGAGGATTTTTAGCTGTTAGCTGTTAGCTTTCAGTGGATGCCCCAGGTCTCGATTCTGAGACCTGGGGCAGTATAACTATTCCCCAATCCCTATTCCCTGCTCTCCTCACTCTTCTCTCAGAACTTCCAATGGCCGCAGCCCGAGAATGCGGTAGCTCGCGATCCAGCCTGTCACCGTCGCCAATATCGCCGTCCCAACCAGCGCGACAAGGGTCGCGGTCCACTCGATGTGGAAGCCGACTTCCAGCCTGTGCAAGAGCACGCGCGTCAGGATATTCGCGAAGACCACGCCTACCGATCCGGCGAGCAGGCCCAAAACACTGAACTCCACGCTGAATGTGCGCACAATGCGCATCCGCGTAGCGCCAAGCGTCTTCAGTACCACCGCTTCCTGCATCCGCCGGAAGCGCGTGCTGGCAATGCTCGAAGCCAGAATCATGAGTCCGGCAAAGATGGAGAATCCGGCCAGGAAGCGCACCACAAACGTGATCTGGTCAACCACGCTCTCAATCCGCTCCAGCACATCGGCCAGGTTGATCACCGTGATTGTCGGATAAGCCTGGAAGAGCGCCCGCTCCATCGCTGCCACCTGCCTGGGATCGATGTGCACGCCGCCGTACCATTCGGCTGCCTGATCCTTCAATTGCCCCGACGGCAGCACGAACGAGACGCGCGACGCCAGGTGCTGGCCATCCGCGCGATAGACCGCTGCCACCTTGAGTGCCCGGACGCGTCCGCCAATCTCCACTTCCACAGACGACCCTACGGCGAGGTGCAACCGCTCGGCTACGCCTGTGCCAACGGCCAGATCGGCCCCGTCCCCACTCATCCACCACTTGCCCTGCGTCACTTTGTCGCCGGCCGGAGGAGCATCGGCCCAGGTGAACTCCGCACTCTCCAGCATCCGGCGCGGGAAGTGCGGTTCCTTCAACTGATCCAGCGTCTTGCCGTTGAGGGAAATGAAGCGTCCGGCAACTCCAGGCATCAGGTCCAGCGCCTGAATCACGCCTGGCTGGTGGGCAAAGAAGTCCTTCACGCCTGCTACTTCATCGGTTGTTACGTCCACCAGAAAGACATTGGGAAGCTTGGGCGAGGCGGTTTCGCGCAAGTCTCTCAGCAGCGCTGCCTGCATCAGATAAACCGCAAGAATCAGCATGACGCCAGTGCCCAGCGCAGCCAGCACCGCAGCCGACTGGTTTCCCGGCCGGTAGAGATTCGCCAGCCCGTGGCGCAGGAAGGAAGGAAGGCGCATCCGAACGCGATTGAGGAGAAACCGCACCGTGCGGAGAGCGACGGCAGCCATGGCAAGCAGTACCACCAGCGCGACGGCGAACAGGAAGGCAAACCATCCGCCCACTTTTACCGAGTCGGAAAGCGCCCAGGCAATTGCGCCCAGAGCCGCGACCACCAACGCGGCAATTCCCAGTTGCAAGCGCCGCGCCCACCAGCGCGCGAACCATCCGGCAATGCCCTCCGGCCCTGGTTCCACCAGCCTGCGCAGCACCAATACGGGCCGGACGCCCCGAACATCGAGCAACGGCGGCAAACAGAACAACAGCGTGGTCAACAGGCCTGTTCCCAGGCCTGCGGCAACAGATCTCCACGGAAACTCGAGCACCGCATGAACCGGTAGCAGTTTCCCAAACACCGCCGGAAGCGCGGCCATCACCCCAACGCCCGCGGCCACTCCCAGCACACCTCCGGCCAGCCCCAGCCCGAGTGTCTGCAGCAGGAAGATGCGCAGCAGGTCCCCCGATCCCGCACCTACAGCTTTAAGAATCGCCAGCATGTCCATACGCTGTTCCAGGTGGGCATGCATCGCCATGGCTACACCGATCGCTCCCAGCACCATGGCTACCAGACAGATCAGGCTTAGAATCGCGGTTGAGTTATCCAAGCCCTGGCTCAGTGCAGGGTTCCCTTCGCGAAAGTCCATCACCTGGGCGTCGGGCAGCGCGTCTTCGAGCTGCTTGCGCAGGGCCACCGGGTCCGCAGCGGGCGCTGCCGACGCCCTTGCATTCAGGCCCACGGCTTTCGCATCGGGAAGCCTGAGCAGCAGGCGCTGGCCGGCGCGGCTGCCGGGCGCAATCAGCCCTGTCCGCTCCAAGGCGGCGCGCGAGATCATCACACGCGGACCCATGCCTGCGCCGGCCGTCATGCGGTCCGGCTCCTGCTCGAGCACTGCCGCAATGCGGAAGCTGCGCCCGCCCAACCGCAGTGTCTGGCCAACATGCGCGTTGAGCCGTATGAGAAATTCCTCCGCCACTACCGCGGAATCGCCGTCGAGAGCCTGTCGCAAGCTCATCGCCGGCTCCAGTTCGGCTGTCCCATAGTACGGATACTCGGCCGGATCAACAGCCTTCAAGGAAACGAGCAGCGGAACCGGGTCCGGCGGCACCGAGGCCATGGAAATGGTCTCCGTCACCCAGGTAGAGCGAATCCCGCCGCCATCCTTCTCAAGGATAGCCGCGATCTTGCTTTTGTCATCGGCCGTCGGTTCGTGGAACATCCGCGCGCTCAGATCCCCGGCCATCAGGGATTTGGCTTCCATGCCTAGTGTTTTCCGGAAGCTCTCGCTGAAGCCGCGCACCCCCACCAGCGCCGCCACGCCCACCGCAACCGACAACACCACAAAGCCGAACTTGCCCGGAGCGGATTTCAGGTCCCGCCAGGCGATGGCTCCGGCGCGCTTCCAGCTCAATGCACGCTTAGCCATTCTTTTCCCCGTTTTGGATGAGGGCTTCGGCAGGTCCAGCAAAATACGGCAGAGTGTCTTCGACCACCACTCCGTCTTTCAGCACGATCTTGCGGTCCGCGCGGCTGGCTACCTCCGGGTCGTGGGTAACCAGCACCAGGGTCGTCCCTGCCTTCTTGTTCCGGTCAAGCAGGAGATCCAGCACCATCATTCCGTTCGCGGAGTCCAGATTGCCTGTCGGCTCATCGGCCATGACAATCGGCGGCTCCACAACAAACGCGCGCGCCAGTGCTACGCGCTGCTGCTCTCCTCCGGACAGTTGCACCGGATAGTGATCCACGCGGTCTGCAAGCCCCACTTCGTTCAACAGCCGGCGCGCCTGGCCAAGGCCGCTGCCTTCCACGTTCAGCTCAAATGGAAGCAGGACGTTTTCCAGAGCCGTGAGCGTTTGAATCAACTGGTACGACTGGAAGACAAAGCCGATCTTCCTGCCCCGGACGGTGGCCAATTCCGCCTCGACCAGGTTGTGAATCGGCACTCCATCCAGCCAGATCTCGCCCTCGCTGGGCGTATCGAGGCCCGCGAGCAGGCCGAGCAACGTGCTCTTGCCGCTGCCACTTGCGCCCACAATGGCCACAAACTGTCCCGCAGGAATGGTAAGAGTGATCCCCTTCAGAATCTCCACCCGCCGCGCCCCATTCTGGATCCACTTCTTCGCGTCCCGAACTTCGATCACTCTTCCTCCACCGATCCCCTGCTCCCTTACACTATCCATGTGTACGTTTCGCGCAGGCGTGTTGTTTCAATTGGACTGCTGCTACTGGCCGGCCGGCTCCTCACAATCGAGGCGCGGGCCGCTGAACGTCCTGTCCTGGTCTGCTTTGGCGACAGCATTACCGCAGGATACGGTCTGCAAACCGGCCAGTCCTATCCCGATTACCTCAAGGAAAAGCTGGACGGCCGCGGCTACCGCTACGAAGTGATCAACCAGGGCACCAGCGGCGCCACCACCAAGGACGCCGTCGCCAGTCTGCATTCGATCCTGCTGCTAAATCCCGAAATTGTGATCGTCGAGTTCGGCGGAAACGACGGTCTGCGCGGCCTGCCTCTGGACCAGACGCGCCGCAACCTGGAGCAGGTGCTGACTACCCTGGAAGACGCTCATATCAAGATCCTGCTGGCCGGTATCACCCTACCGCCCAACTACGGGCCTGACTACATCCACGCCTTCGAACAGGTTTTCCGAGATCTGGCTGCCAGGCACCACGCCGCATTTGTCCCCATGATCTACAAGGACCTGATCCACGTTCCGGGCACCATTCAGCAGGACGGCATTCACCCCACCGCGAAAGGCTCCGGCATCCTCGCCGACACGATGCTCGCGGCACTCAAGCCGCTGCTGCATAAGTAACGGGGATCAGGGAATAGGGAACAGGGAATAGCTGTATCGCGGAGCTCCGAACTTCCGCGGATCTCAGAGATTGGGTCTGTCATTTTCCATCTTTGCGATAGAACGAAGTCGCGAAGATAGGGCACGGAACTGCGTCTGCCGATGTTTGCCCCTGTTCCCTGTTCCTTGTTCTCTGTTCCTTGTTCCCTGATCTCTGACCCCTGATCTCTGGTCTTAACCCATCACCACCACTGGCTGAAACAGCGTCCCGGCCACGCGTTTGGCAATCCCTGCCAGATCCCGCTGCCCGGCAAAGACTTTGACCATTTCGGCGCGCGAGAACTCCGGTAGATTTGCTTGTGCGCCATTGCGCAATCGCCCCAGAGCCTGCACATCGCCTGTGACGGACGGCATCTCCGGCAACAGGCAGCGCGGGTGCACGCATAAAGCTTCCAGCGCTTCCAGATTCCCGGCCAGCGGTTCCAACTCTTCCAGGGTGTGCGCCTCGGCGATTGCAAATGCGCCCGCCTGCGTTCGCCGCAACGCGCTCAAATGCGCCCCGCAGCCCAGATCCTGTCCCAATTCGTGCGCCACCGAACGCACATACCCGCCCGCGCTGATGCTCATGGAAAAACTGGCTGTGGCGCCCTCAAGACCTGTGATGGCAAATTGGTCAATGCGGACCTTGGCGGTCTTCAGCTCAACCGGCTTGCCCTCGCGAGCCAGCTTGTAGGCCGGCGTTCCGGCAATCTTTTTTGCCGAGTAGGGCGGCGGCATCTGGTCCATTTCGCCGTGGAACCGCGCGGCAGCCGCGCGCACCCGTTCCAGCGTCAACGCCGCACCCATTTCCGGCCAGCGGTCGGGGCCGTCTGCCACACCCTCGGCATCGTACGTGTCTGTCGAGAATCCGAAGCGGATCGTGCCGGAATAGCTCTTCTCCGCGGATGAAAAATACTGCGCCAGCCTCGTGTATTTGCCGATCAGCAGCGGCAACACGCCGGTCGCCATCGGGTCCAGCGTGCCCAGGTGGCCAATCGACTTTTCCCCGGTGATCCTGCGCAACCGGCTCACAACATCATGGCTGGTCATTCCGCCCGGCTTGTCCACTACCAGTAATCCGTTCACGCTGCGCCGGTCCACCTGAATCAACTCTAGAGCAATTCCAATTCGGGCGTCCCAATCACCGGTCATCGAGCGACTGGGCGTCGGAGCCGGGGTGGCGGAGCCCTTGCCAATTGTTACAGGAATGTTTCAATCTAGGAAGTGATGGAGATTCAGCTCGACAACGTACAGAAGCCGGTTCGCAGATTGCGCAGATCGTTGAAGAGCCTGCCTGAGGATCTTCCGGTCGAGTTTGTCCACGACCTGCGCACCTACGCGCGGCGTCTTGAAGCCATCATCGCAACATTGATGGTGGACCGCAGAAAACAGACGCGCCAACTGCTCAAGACCATCCGGTCGGTCCGCAAGGCGGCGGGCGCGGTGCGCGATATGGATGTGCTGACCTGCCACGCCAACACCCTGATCCGGGATCAGGGCGACGACTCCATGATTCGCCTGCTCGAGCACCTGCATGCGTTGCGCGTCAAGAGCGCTCGCAGGCTGCTGGATACAGTTGTGGACCAGCGCAAAGATGCGCGGCGGGGGCTGAAACACCTCTCCAGACAGATTGAAAAGTGGTTCAAAGCGGAGAATCCCGCCCGGCCAAACAAGGCCACAGTGACCGAGCCAAACAAGCGTGCGGCAATCAGGCTATTGAATGAGCTCAGCCGTTGGCCCGACTTCAACGCCGGAAATCTGCATGCGTTCCGCATCAAGGTGAAGCAACTGCGCTATGTTCTGCAACTGGCCGAGGGCGTGGATGCAGAGTTCGTGAAAGATCTGGGCAGGGCCAAAGAACAGATTGGCGAGTGGCACGACTGGCAGGAACTGGCGAAGATTGCGGAGAGGTCGCTCGACGCCGAAAAGGACTGTGAAGCTCTCAAAAACCTCACAGAAATCGGAAACATGAAGTTTACTCAGGCCCGCGCGGCTGCCCGGGGAATAAAAGCTCGCGCTTTGCGAGGCCGCAAGCGAATGGCAGAGTCAGAGAACCCTCGGCACCTGGCATCCGCTGCGTAGTCCCGAGCCCAAGCCGGCCTGAGGGCGCTATAAGCCTCCCGTGCCCGGTTGGCGCACGAGCGAAAGGAACTCGGAACGTGTTTCCTTCTGGCGGAAACAGCCCACCATCGCGCTGGTTACCGTTGAGGAGTGCTGCTTCTCAACACCGCGCATCATCATGCACAGGTGGCGCGCCTCGACGACCACACCTACACCCTGCGGAGCAATCGCCTCCTGAATGGTGTCAGCGATCTGCCGGGTCAGCCTCTCCTGCACCTGAAGGCGGCGCGCAAATACCTCAACCAGCCGCGGTATCTTGCTCAATCCGATGACCTTCCCATTGGGGATGTAGGCCACATGGACTTTGCCGAAAAACGGCAGCATGTGATGCTCGCAGAGCGAGAACATCTCGATGTCCTTGACGATGACCATCTCGTCGTAGTCCACATCGAAAAGCGCGCCGCGCAGAATCTTGTGCGGGTCCTCGTCGTAACCCTTGGTCAGAAAGGCCATCGACTTCTCAACCCGAGCCGGAGTGGACACAAGCCCATCGCGGCTCGGGTCCTCGCCCAAGCGGCTCAGGATCTCCCGATACATCTCCGCGGTGGTGAATCGCCTCAACCCCTCGTCGATCTCCAAAACGCCGCGAACGGGCTTGGTCACTGCTATCGGCTGCGCCATTCTCCTCATCCTTTCGCCCCGGGGAGTCGGGCGAGCATCGTCCATCCCCCTAAAACCTGTGCATCGGCTCCCGGCAGTCAGACCGGCTCGCCGGAGTATTCAAAGAAATTGTTCTCGGTCTCTTCCACGCGCACATGCTCAAGTCTTGCAGGCGCAACCGACCCATCGAGCAACTCAAACACCGTCCTACAAAGATTCTCGGTGGTTGGCACCCGATTCACAAAGAGCGGATCGAGATTCAAGTTGGTATGGTCAAACCGGTCCAACACCCGGCTGCGCACTGCCGAATCCAAATCGACCAGATTCGCCACCATGCCCGTCTCCGGGTCCACCTGGCCCGCCACCAGCACTTCCAACACGTAGTTGTGGCCGTGCCCATGGGGGTTGTTGCACCTGCCGTAGGCGGCCTTGTTCTGCTCAGCCGTCAGCGCGTCGCTGTGCAGCCTGTGGCTGGCGCTGAGCATGTAACGGCGGCCGAAATACGCCTTGTCAAAGCTGCGGCTCATAGCCCGCCCCGGTACTCGGCGAAGATCTCCGGTGTCTCATATACACGCACCCTGCTCAACTGCGCCCCACCCGCCGCTCGAACTACCGGCTCCAACCGCTTCCAGGCAGCAATGGCAATGTTTTCGGTGGTCGGAATCATCTTACCTTCGGCAAATTCCGGCACTTCCAGGTTCAGGTGCCGGTGGTCATACGCCACCAGAACCTCGTTCTCGATTACGTCCTTCAGCCACTTCAAATCCACCACAAAACCGGTAACCGGATTGGGCTCGCCTGCTACGGTCACCTCCAGCGTGTAGTTGTGCCCGTGCCCGTTGCGATTCGAGCAGCGCCCGAAGACCTGCTCGTTCATGTCTGCCGTCCACGCCTCGTTCCAGTAATAGTGCGAAGCCGAAAACGTAGCCCGCCTCGTCAAAAAGACCATCTTCGACCTCGAACTTTAGGATGTTCCTGCAGATGGAAGGTTTCATACAGTGCAGGAGTACTTTCATTTCATCAAACTTAGCGCAGAATCTTTGACCCAATCCCCAAGAGTCTCAAATACTGCTGAAACACGAAGATGGTCCCTTCAGCCTGGGTACTCGCGCCCCTTCCAGCTTACGCGTTTGAGGACTCGATGCTGAAACCAGCTCCTGTAGAGCAGCACAACAAAAATGGGTAGCCCGAGGGGCGCGAGGGCGCAATCCAGAAAAGGGAAATTCGACTTCGCTACCCGCGCATAGAACCGAATCAGGGTCCGCACCCACAACAGCGCCAGCACCCATCCTGCCGCGAGCCATTGCAGGGAGTGCGCCGCAAAGCGGGCGTTCCAGAGTTCGACCGTCAGCACTGGGAGGCCGAAGAGAAGAAGAAAATCGAGCGCCCGCCATACCGCCAGCGCCAGAGTATTGTCGAAGAGCAGGGCGAGGTTCTTGGTCCAGCCCTCGATCATGGCCGCGGTCGACCGGTACATCCGCGTCGAAACCGCGTCGTCGGCATAGCGAAACCACAGTCCAACTTTGCGCCGCTTGGCTAGAAATGCCAATTCCACGTCCTCCAGCACCTTGTCGGAGACGGAACCATGCCCGCCAAGGCGCCGGTAAGCCTCCCGTTCCACCAGCAAAAACTGCCCGTTGGCGGCCGCAATCCGTTGTGCCGGGTCAGAGACTTTGGCAGGCGGATACGCCAGAGCCAGTTCACAGAACACCAGCGGCATGAGCGACCGCTGCGCCAGCCCGGTCACGATCTGGCGAGGCGAGTAGCTCAGCATTCCCACCTTGTGCCGGGTCGCCTCATGGATGGCGCGGCGCAGGTCTCCCGGCTCGTGAATCGTGTCGGCATCGGTAAACAGCAGCCAGCGCCCGCGCGCCTTCCTTGCTGCTGTCCAGATCGCGTTCGCTTTGCCGGTCCAGCCTTTTTCAAGCTTGCCCGCATCGAGGACGGTAACCCCGGCCTTTCCTTCCGCAATCTCACCCGCGATGCGGGCTGTCGCGTCGGTGGAGTGATCGTCTACCACGATCAGCTCCCAATCCTTGCCCAGCGCAAAAATCTCCTCCGACTGGCTCAGCAGCGACTGAAGACAGGCGCCCAGGCATTCTTCCTCGTTCCGAGCAGGAACAATCACCGTCAGCTCAAGGAGCACCTGCGGTTCGGGCTGGTCGTAGACCGTCCCGACCGCCCAGCCCTTGAGCCCTGGAACTGCGGCCTGCTTGTCCGCCGGATCGATGAGCCCCAGTACCGGCTTATACAAGCCCGGCGAAGCCACATCGTTCCTGTCCAGCCCATCCTTTCCCATGACGACTCGCCCTTTCGCTCGTATTATAGAGACGTGCGCCACCCTCGTTTCTTCGCCGTCGCCCTCCTCATGCTGCTGGCTACCCTGTCCGCCTGCGACCGCGGAGCGCATCCCATCCTGACCGGGAAGCGAGCACCCGACTTCACCGTCTCCGACGGAACAAGCACTGTGCACCTGGCCAGCTATCGCGGGCAAGTCGTCCTGCTCAACTTCTGGGCCACATGGTGCGCACCTTGCATTCAAGAGATGCCAGGATTGCTCGAGCTGCACCACGAGAGGCCTGACCTAGTCATTCTCGCCGTCAGCATCGACGAAGATCCGGATGCGTACACCCGCTTCATCAACCTGCGCCATGTGGACCTGATCACTGTCCGCGACCCAGGTCAGACAGCCGCCAAGCTCTACCACACGGAAGGCTGGCCGGAGACCTACATCATCGACCGCCAGGGCATCATTCGCCGCAAGCTGGTGGGTGACCCGGATTGGTCGAACCCCGAAATCCGCGCCTATCTGAGAAGCCTGTAGCCGCTCCTGTTCCCGAAGCGGGCGCACCAGGGACGTTTCCACGCACCAAAGATTCAACGGGAACTGCAAGAGGCCAGGCCTGGCCGCAACCAAACACCGTGCCTTGCTATCATCTCTTTATGACGAACGTGGAGATTCTCTTTTCCTACACCACGCCGCCCAGCGAGCAGGCGGTTTTCGCATTGGCCGGTGCGAAAGACGTATACGGCATCCGACGTCTCAGCCTCGATCACTCCGCCCGCACTTTGCGCGTTGAATACGATGCCACCCGGCTGACCGCGGCCGCCGTCACAAGTCTGATCCGGCAGTCAGGACTGGAGATTGCATCCGAGCTGCCTCTGATTCAGCCCCCGCCTGCTCCGGAAGCGGTTCCCGCAAGCTAGCTGAGCCTGCCACCGCTCCTGGGCCCTGGAGCAGGCTTCATACCGATTGCACCCTCTCCAAATCCCTGATACTCTGTCTATGGTTTTGCTTGAGACCGCACGTGTGCGCCCGTAGCTCAGCTGGATAGAGCGACTGACTACGAATCAGTAGGTCGGGAGTTCGAATCTCTCCGGGCGCACCATATAACCTATCCGTAATCAACGACTTAGCAACTTCCTAAGTTCTCTCAATAAACCTCATTGTGTCACTTTTGTGGCTAGTTTCTGTTCCATTGCATCTCCTGATCTGCGCGAACTCTCGCGCGGAGGTCCATCTCAGATACTTCCGGTTGCCGTTGTGGATGCCGCCACACAGCGGACAGTCATAAGATCCCAGCAATTCTCCGGGTCTGACTGGCAATCGCTCGATGACCCGCAGGGCTTCATCGTTCGAGTCGTAAACTGCCTTTCCCATGCAGCCGCGAACCAACTTGGCCCGTGTCTCCCTGGGCAGATACGCGAACGGCTCGCGCCACTCGGCGTCGTAGAGCTTCTTCCATTCCTTGTTTGTTCGGGTAAACATCGCGCGGGGAGCCCTTTCAGGCGGCGACTTTCTCAAACTCGCCTTTGATGATCCAGACCGATACTTCGCCTTTTTCCGGGTTGCTCAACGACATCAGCCAAAAGCTGTCTCGGCTGGCCTTGGCACCCATCATGTAAAGCTCTCCGGTTGTGGTTCGTTTCAGCGTCGATCCGGCCGGGAAGCGAAGCTCCACGAACGCGACTGCCTCCCTCGTGCTCATCTTTTTGCTTTTTGGTTCCATCGCACTCTCTCTAGGCCCGCTTCTCCACCAACTGGAGACGGGCCTTTTGTTTGTTGTGCTGATTCATCAACTCCGCGGCATCGCTGATCGACGGGTGGAGATACTTCTGAGTCACCCGAATATCCGAGTGGCCGGCAATGCGGGCAACCTTCGCCTGGTCGCCACCAACAGCGGCGTTGAAGTTCGTCAACGTGAGCACTACCACGGCGCAGTTCCGAACGCTCGATGGGACCACCTACTACGAGCTTGCGAGCGGCGGCATCGCGAACATCGTCGCGCCTGGGGGGATCAACCTCACCGGCCCAGTCAACATCACCGGCGCGGTCTCTGTGACGGGCGCAATCAGCGCGACCGAAGAGGGAACCTTCAACGGAATTCCATTGAGCACTCATCTCCATCCCGGAGTCGCGCCGGGCGCCAACAACACAGGGGAGCCAATCGCATGAGAGTTAGGGCGCAGGACGCTAACGGAGACATGACGTTCGGCCAGAGCCAGTCGAACTTTCTCATCAACAGCGCGGAGGCAGTCGGGCAGCTAGTCGTCACCGGCTTGAAGTTATTCCAGGGCGAGTTCTTTTTGAACACGACGGCGGGCATGCCATGGGACACCCAGGTCATAGGGTTTAACACTCAGGCGCTCTACGACAACGCAATCAAGGCGCAGATCATCGGCACTCAGGGCGTAACGGGGATAACCAGTTACAGCAGTTCGCTCAATAAATTGACGCGCCTTTTGACGGTGACAGTTGGGCTGGCGACTCAGTTCGGCCCGACGACGATCTCAACCGCAGTTCCCACCCTCGGCGGCTGGGGTGTGGGCGGCTACAGCCAGAACCCATACGGAGAATAGATGGCGACTCCCAACCACATACGCCTACAGCGACTCGCTCAACAGGCTCACGAGCATTACCTATCCGGACGGCGGGCAGACAAGCATCCAGTACAACGACACCGGAAACATCGGCGTAACGGTCACGGACAAGATCACCTCCGGCGGCCTCAACAAGCAGACTCAGGCAATCGTGGACGGCTTGGGGCGTCTTTCGCAGAATATTCTGCTCTCTGACCCATCTGGAGCTACCTATACCCTTACGACCTACGATGCTTTGGGCCGGAAATATCAGGTCTGGAATCCCACGCGGTGCAACCCGATTACCACTAACTGCGGCGAGTCAACATGGGGGGGCACGACCTACAACTATGATGCACTCGATCGCGAAACCCTCCTGATTCCGCCAGACGGCTCTGCTTCGTCAGATAACCAAAATCTCTCCGGGCGCACCATTTAAATCAAATTAAAACAAAAACTTGCGGCCGATCGGCCGCTTTTGTATTTTGCGGGCAATGCTCGATTGTGCCCACTTGAGAGTCAGCTGATACCGAATTCCGGGATGCCGGCTCGGCTGGTTTCCGGTGAAAGTGCTTTACTTCGCCGCTGCCTGTCTTTCTCGGACCTGTTGCAATCCCTCCCGCGCCTGTGCACTGGTGCCGTCGCAACCCAGGATCGATTGGAATCCTCTCTTGGCGTCGTCATATTTGCCGTCGTGGAGGCTTTTCTCGGCCCGAATAAGAGTCCTCTTCGCATCCGCCGCATTCAAGTCACAGCCAACCGATGGCTGATTCTCCTTAGCGACTTCTTCTCGCGGCTTTGCCGGTTGCGGCTTGGGAGTTTTAAGCAAGGCGGGTCTCGCCGGAGGTGTTGACGCTTGAACAGGCGCCTTCGCCGGTGCCGTCGCCGTCTCCTGTGGCGCCGATGGAGAAGAGATTGTCGCAATGTTAGCCGTAGCGGGCGACTGTGGCGGAGGAGGCGCGGGAGATTGCCGATGGAAGACAATCGCTGCAAAGGTCACTACGCAGATGAGCGCCACAGCGGACCCGCCCCCGATGATCACGCGTTTATTGCTCAGTCCAACCCATAACCCGCCCGCAGAGCTTTGCCGGGATGGGCCGTCTGGCTGCTCAAGTTCAGTGGCAGCGCCGTCTGCCGCGGCGGACGAATTGTCCCAGGCCTCCGGCGTCTGATTCGCGGAGAGAGCAGGGTCTGCATAGCCTTGCCCTTTGATGTTTCTGAATAAAGTCTGCTCATCGGCTGCCACGGTCGACTCGCCATCGGGACGGCGCCACACCAGCTCTCGCAAGGCAGAATCGGGGGTCGTTGCCGTTGCCAGACCGGGCAGCTCATCCAGGAACCGGCCGGCATGTTCAGCAAGCAGAATCTGCTCCGGAGTTGCACGCTCCAGAGGGGAGGAAAAAGAGTCGTCGTCTGGCTTGTCGCGGAGGTCATGACGGGACTGGACCAGGATGGCAACGGCTGTATCGGCAAATCGGTCAGCCTCTGCCAGTCCCTGGAAAGCCCACTGCAGCCGGCGTGCGGCCAGGATCGCGGATGAGACTTCAGAGAACGCGACGCGCAGAGATGCGCCTTGGGTTTGAACCACCTCGCCCCTTGAGGCAACAAGCATATCGGTGGCGAGGCAGACCGCGGGGGAAGAGTTGCCTGACAATAGCTCGCTGTGCGCATTCTGGTCGCCGTTTATCCATAGACGAACGGATACCACTGCGCCCGCGGCGAAAAGCCTGCTCGCGCCGGTCGCTAAGGTTTGCGTCGCCGTCCGGTCTGGGGCCCGATCATGCTGCAGCTCGGCCATGTCTTTTAGAAATGCTACTTGCGTTCATCGAAGGGACGCAAAAACGATTGCACCTCAAGGGGGGAACTGTTAGTTTAACAGCTACAGTGCGGAGCCGCCAACTTGTGCGCGGCTATCTGGGACCGCATCTCTCCAAAAAGGGCTTCTGAGCATTTGTGCATCTCTGTACAAGGCTTTTCTGCAGGTTGGCTCGAAGAGAGAGGCAGCGGGGACAGCCTGCGCTGATGGTGAGTTCAAGGTGACCATAGGATCGCGTGAACCGATGAAAGCGTGTAAGTCTCTGCGGAGTTCTTTTTGCCAGGCAATCATAATTGGATTAACCGCCCTGGGGTTGGTTTCCCCGGCAGTATGGGCGAAGGATCCGTCGCTCATGGCCATCGAGTTGTACGACGGGTCGGCCGGGGCCGCATACATCCAGCTGCAGAATGTGCTCATCAACGGTAAGGTTGAAATGCGCGACTGCAGTTCGTCAGGAATAACCCCGATGGATAAGTCCGCATATAACAAGCTCGATAAGCTTGTGCTGGGCTCGGGCGGGGTTCTGGAGCGCGGGAACGACGGTGTTTTGCGCTACACCGCGGTCGGCGGGAAGACCATCTGCGTTGTGCCGGCAAATATCAAATTCGAACACAGCGAGGCCTTATCGCCGGCCGCGATGGCTGAAAATAATGTGTTCCGAGGAGATCCGATTTCTCCGGGAAGCGATGGCGCAACGGTGGCGCAACCCCTGAAGAATGGAGTCAAGCTGGTCTTTGTCTCGGCTGCGAACGTGGAATTGGCGGAATTCCTCCTGGCCCAGCGCACGGCGAATGTCGCCGGGTGGAAGAACTACCTTGCCAAATATCCTGCGGCACCGCATACCGACGAGGCAAAGGACACGCTGACCGCCCTCTATGTGGAAGCCGGAGAGAAGGCTCTGAGCGACTACCAGAAGTCCCCCGGAACGGGAGCCCAGTCTTATTCCGAGCTCAAGGAAGCAAAGACCCAGGAGGATCTGGCACACGCGCTGCGCGCGGACTTCAAGTCATCAGTGCAGCTTGCCTCGGAGATCAACGGCAAGCTCCAGGCGCTTCGAGACAAAGGACGTGCGGAGCTGGATGCCTATAGCGCAGCTTTGGCAGCGCACTCGCCGGGTTATGCGCATCTCGAGACAGCCAAGGCTCTGGCTGATGGCATAACTGGAGTAGATCCCGTCTTTGCGGCCGGAGTGAAGCTTCTGGCCGACGTAACACAAGCCACGAGCGCTTACGAGTCGGCACTGCAATCGGCGGCTTCCGCGACGGCGGCAAAGCAAATGGACGCCGCATTCCAGTTCGTTCTTCCCTATCGCGCATTCGCAGAGGAGGACCCACGCGTAGCTCAGGTCATCGATGCAACATACGAATTTCACTTTGAACGAGGACGCCTGGCCGGGCAGGGGCAAGACTGGGAGACCGCAGTCAGCGAGTATGACAAGGCCGCAAGCACGAAAGATGTGGCGGATGCCCGGGACGCGTTGAAAGACGCCAAGGTGAAACTGGCGATTGCCCAGGATGAAGTTGCAGCCAAGAAGGCCCTGGGGACGAGCCAGGAATACGAAGCGCAAAAGGACTTCATCAACGCCTATGAGGTTTTGGCCAACCTGTCTACCTCCCAGCAGAAAGTCGTCGCAGGAGAAATGACACGCTTGACGCCGGATTATGTGCAGGCGGCTTCAGACAAGGCGAAGGTCATCGTCAAGAACTACCCCGAAATCAAGGGAATTGAGGACGAACGCCAGATCGAGCAGGCGTACGCTCTGCTGCAGGACGCCTTTAGATTGAGCGACGAAAGCGCAGCCAAGGCCTCGTATCAGACCAGGATGGAAAACCTGGGCGAGGAGCTTAGCGAATGGTTCCTGGACCGCGCCAAGCACTTCCTCGATAAGCCAGCGGGCTCCTTTACGGAAGTCGGCTGGGCTTACCTCAAGGAGGCCGAATCGTACAAGGCCACAAACCTGGATCAGGTCCGCGACACAAGCACTGCGGCAGGTCCCGCTCATTCGATGCACTCCAAGTTGTCCATCCGCGTGCATGTGCTGGACCAGACATCGCTACGCGAGAGCACCGGCCTGGGCTTCGTTCGCCAGTTGGAAGACGCAATCATCACGAAGCTGGAAGAGTTCCCGAATCTGGTGAAGGCGGTTCGATTTGGGGACCCGGTGAGTGGCGGAGAGCCTGACTTCCAACTGGAAGGCAACGTACTTGACCACGAAGTGGTCTCGACTCCCACATTGCTCTCAAAACCCTCACACTATCGCACCGGAACACATCAAGAGATCAATCCGGAATGGACCAAAGCCAGCCGGGAATGCGAAGACGCGAAAGAACAGATGCAGTCGGACCAGACTGAGTTGGCTGCGGCGGACGCAAAGAACAACAAGAAGGATATCGCTTCGCTGACCCAGAAACTGAGCGAAGACAAGAAGCGGATCTCGCAGGCCGAGACGAAGAGGGACACCCTGCTCCAGAACAAAACCGTAGACGATATCCGCGAATATCAGTACACGCAGAAGACCATCGACATCCGGAATATCATCAAGCTCCAATTCAACATCGCCCGTGCGCAGAGCGGGACAACAGGAGCGCCGGCTGTGGTCGAAAAGGAAGAGACCTCACAGTATGTGCAGATCGAGGATGTGAAGCCGGACGATGTCGACGGCGTGAAATTGAACGAGACAAACCCCGACACGCGAGGGATGCAAACGGCGCTGGAAAACAAGGTGCGCGATGAACTGAAGGAGAAAGTAGCGGCGCGCGTGGCGGAACTGCCCAAGACTATCTATGCCGACGCCAGGACGAGGGCAAAGGAAGAGAACCTGGAGGATGCCGGTGAGGCCTATCTGCGGTATTTGAGCGTGACCCCGGCCGACCAGACGCCCGAACGCATGGAGGCAGAGAAGTTCCTGCGCGAGCAGTTCAATTTTTCGACCTTTCCCAGCGTAGCCCCTTAGGCGGCCGCGCGATGCGCCGCCCGGTTGTCGATCGAGGATCGAGCGAAAGCAAGAGCGGGACCGAAGACGGGTTGCACGGATTGAGTACACCGAGAGGCGGGATAGACTCGTGGATTCGGCTGAGAACCTGAACACCGGCAACATCACGCGTATTGGCAGGTACGACATTGTCGGCCTGCTCGGACGGGGCGGGATGGGTGTCGTGTACAGGGGCATCGATAAAGCTCTTGGCCGCGAAGTCGCCATCAAGACGCTGACTGGGGGAATCAGCAGCGATCCGGAGATGCTGGCCCGTTTTTATGAGGAGGGCCGGAAAACCGGCAGTTTTAAGCATCCCAACATCGTAACCGTCTACGAACTGGGCGATCACGACGGCATTCCCTATATCGCGATGGAGTTGGTCGAGGGCCATCCGCTGGACAAGCTGATCCAAGGGGGCCAACCAATTCCCCTGGTCGAATGCCTGAGAATTGTTGAGGAATTGTGCGCCGCGCTGGCCTATGCCCACCGCAATAACGTGATCCATCGGGACGTAAAGCCCGCGAATATCTTTGTGCAGCCGGACGGAAGAGTGAAGCTGCTGGATTTCGGCATCGCGCGCCTGGAAGAGAAGAAAAGCGGGGACATCAACCTCACCCGCCCCGGCCATATCATCGGCACCCTCGGTTACATGGCTCCAGAACGGCTGCGCGACAAACCCGTCGACGGGCGTTCGGATATTTTTGCCGCCGGAGTGGTTCTCTACCAGCTTGTGTGCGGCCAACTCCCGTTTTCCGGCGAAGACTCGGTTGTCATGCAGAAGATTGTGAATGAGCTGCATGCGCCGCTGAGCAGCAAGTTCAAAGGTTGCCCTCCAGCCCTCGATCCGATTGTTGACCGTGCCCTGGCCAAGTCACCGGAAGATCGTTACTCCACGGCGGAAGACCTGGGATCTGACCTGGCGACCCTGATCCCGGATATCCGGCAGGAAGAGGCTAAGCAGCTTTTACCAGAGGCAAAGCGGCTGATAGAAGTGCAGGATCTTACACGCGCCCGCGCCGTCCTGCTGCAATTGCTGAAGACTCGAACCAGCCACACTACAGAGGCCCGTGAGCTGCTGGCCGGAATTCAAAAGCAACTGAGCCAGCGCCAGCGCGAGGAGAAGATCCAGCAGATTCTCCTGCAGGCGGAGACCTTGCT
This sequence comes from uncultured Occallatibacter sp., assembly GCA_964445025.1. Taxonomy (GTDB): domain Bacteria; phylum Acidobacteriota; class Terriglobia; order Terriglobales; family Acidobacteriaceae; genus Telmatobacter. The sequence goes on from CAYUJM010000010.1 coordinate 18,680, forward strand.
GAACGGCGGCGAACTGGAGAAGAGTCTTGCGATTCTGGATGAGGGGCTGGAGATGGATCTGGCAAATCCGGAACTGGCGAAGATGCGGCAGCGGGTGGAAAAAGAGGCAGAAAAGCAGAAACGCATCGGCGAGTTTCTGCGCCAGGCAGACTCCGCACGCTTCCAGGGCGACTACCAGGCGGCGATTGCGTTCACACGGAAAGCGATCAGGGTGGACAAGTCAAACGTCAGAGCTTCCGCGCTGCTTAACATCTTGCTGAAAGAAGCCGAAGCGGCGGAAAAGCGCGTAGAGGTAAAAGGGCTGCTGCAGACGGCCACCAGAGACTTGAGCGCGATGCGTTACAGGGAGGCGATCGAGACCCTGCAGAAGGCAGAAGCTCTCGATCCCAACAACATGGAACTACAGCTTCTGCTTGGGGACGCAAACGCGGGATTGGAGCAGGCCAGGCGAAGAGAACTCGTTGTCCTGCTTGAAAAGGAGGCTGCTTCGGCGGTGAGCCTCGAAGAGCTGAAGCTGGCTGGGCAGAGGATACGGGAAGCCATGGCGGTGATGCCCTCAGAATCTGCCCTGGTGGTCTTGCTCGGCAAGATTGACAGGCAGATTCAGGAGCAGGAGAACAGACGGTATGTCGACGAGACGCTTCAGGCCTGTCGCGATCTGCGTCCCCGCCAGGCGTTGCCGCTGATTCAGAAAGCCCGCCAGCTCCTTCCTGGGGATGAGCGTTTGCTGGCGTTGGAAGGGCTTTTGACAGAACGGGTAAGGCAACAAACGGTCGAGGAACGACGCGAAGATTACCTGACCCAGGCCCGTGAGGCAATCAGCAACGGCCTTTATGGAAATGCGGTTCAAATCCTGGAGGGCTGCGTACGGGAAGGCATCGCCAACAAGGAGATTGAACCGCTGTTGGAATTTGCCCGCCACGAAGAGGGCGAGCAGCGACGCCAGGACCTGCTGCGCAGCCGGGTTGTGCAGGCTCAAACGCTGATCGCGGATGCGGCATTTGACGAAGCCGTCGAGTTTTTGCAAGAGACGCTGAAGCAAAACGATGAGCCGCCGTTCCGCTTGCTTCTGGAGCAGGCAATGGACGGGCGCGAGGCTTTGCGGAAACAGGTTGAGGCAGCATTGGCATCCGCAGGGAGACTAGCCAACGCAGGAAGGACCACCGAAGCAATCGAGTTTCTCCAGACGCAGCCACCTGCCGTACAAATGTCGGCAAGAGTGCGGATGGCTGAATCGGCGCTCAGCGAAGAGATGCAGCAGGCGGTATTCCGGATGGTAGGGAGAGCGTATACGGTTCTTGAGACTGACCTTCCGGCGGGGGAGAGCACGATTCGCTGGGTGGTATCGGCGTTTGGCGATTCCACGTTTGCCAGGTCGGTTGCGGATGGGTTCCATGCCAGGGTACAGGCGTTTGCGGACCGCGCGATTCCAGAATTGATATCCAAATGCAGGATCAAACTGCGAAATCGCGACAGGGCCGGAGCGGGTGAGCTGGTCAAGCAGGGATCGGTCCTTGCCGGCTACGCAGGCACCCATGCGAAATCAGAGTGGCAGAGCTTTATGAATCAGACGGCAAAGGCGGGATTGCTCACGCGGACGCGCAGCATTTCATAGAACTGCACTTCGGAAGGCTGGGCGCGGGCGCTTCCGTGTCGTGGTGACGCAATCGGTCGCGCCCGGCCAGAACTGGCTTGGCGATTCACCCGTAGATTCAGTTAGAATCCGCGCACGCGCTCCTGACTTTCGCATAGAGCGCGCGAACATCGAGCAGCAAATTCGGATTCCACTCGATTGCCTCATCATGCTATCCTCGCCTCCCCGGAGGTTGTATGAGTGTCAATGTCGTTTTTTCGCCCACGCAGCTTACTTGGAATGATTTCCTGCCTGTAGACTCTCTTCCCGATTCCTCGGGAGACGAGGCACAGACCGCTACCAAGATGGCTCCGCTTGCAGGAATTCAGCCCGTTTCGTCTCAAGGCAAATTCTCGCTGCCAAACCTTACATTGACGGTCGGCCTGGATCGGGCCCAGACACTGGTGGTAAAAACTGCGGAGAAGACCGCCTACCTACTGAAACATGAGCAAGGGCATTTCGACATTACGGTGCTCTCCGTGCGCGCGCTGGCCAAGGATCTGGAGCAACTGAAGGCGGGTTCTCCCTCTGCCTTGGGTCCACTGGTCAATTCTGCGTTGAGCATGCACCAGCAACGGGCCAATATGCTCGAAGAGAAATATGACAAAGACACAAATAATTCCCGGGATCAGGACGCCCAAAAGACTTGGAACCAGGCCATAGATACCGCGATGAAAGGGTCAGGGGTTTCGATTCTGCAAGGGATGCCGCTCTGAAGTCGAGCCATTGGATGTCTTTCTTGTGCGCCGCAGACGAACTTCAGACTCCGGGCGGCGAATCGAGACCGGCCGGCCATGACCAGCAGACCGGAGAAATGATGGAATCGGCCAGCCCAGGGAGGGGCTGACCGCAATTCTCCACCTAAACTCTACCGTTTGTGGCGCGGAACGCCCAGGGAGATGACATCCAGAGCTACCGGAGCGAGTCCGGCTTTGGTGATGTGCAGCTCTTGAGCGGCTGCGTAGGAGAGGTCGATAATGCGGCCCTCGGAGAGTATGCCGCGGTCGTTGATGCGGACCACAACGGATTTCTTGTTGTCGAGGTTCCGCACGCGTACCAGGGTGCCGAAAGGCAGGGTTGGATGGCAGGCCGTGAGGGCGTACATGTCGAAGCGTTCGCCACTGGCCGTACGATGGCCGTTGAGCACAGAACCATACCATGAGGCGATACCGCGCAGGATGTCGTTTCGGGATTGAATCCCGGCTTTTGCCGGCGCCGACAAGGCGGGCGTTGGGGCCAGGATCGGAGCTACGGGAGGTGCGGTTGAAGCGGGCCTGGGAAGATGCGCATCCGCTTGGACCGGCGGCGTGAATAACGGCGCCACCACAGCAATCAGTACACAGGATGAGGCCCCCGCAAGGAGGCAAATCCCGAGCTGAGTGTTGAAGCTCAATAGTTGTGATTTCCCTCGTTTGACCATCCCTAAATTTTACTAAATGGGTACCCCCTTTCCGGTACTTTCGAGCAGAAATTCGCGAATATTCCTGTGCGTAGCCTCAAGTTTCGAGGAGCCCTACCGATAAGCCGTTTTCTCTCTATAGCTTACAATTTGCACAAGTATTGGTGCAAAACGACTTTTTATGCCTCTGGCGCCGAATTCTGCCCAGAAATTCTGCAAAACCGGTGGATCTTGAATTCGGCCTTCGGAAGTGCGTTCCTGGTTAATACCCTGGGTCGAGCCGAAGTGTCGCGCGCCGCCCCAGGAATCCGGCGCCGCGAGGCACCCCTCCGCCTTGGAAGCCTGTCCCAGGTAATCATGTGGATTCCAGCGGCCGATTTCTTCACAACACGCTCATTTACAGGGGCTCCGATGGCCTGACGATGAATCCATGACCGGGCGGTTTACGCCCCACGCCTCGGGTCATGGAATAGAGTCTGGACTTCCTCCATGCTGGTCAGCGCGGCTCCTTTCTTTGTCTTTCTTGTTGCGGTTTGTCTGCTCTACTGGGCGGCGGCAAAGTCGCGTCGGCTGCAACTGGCGGTTCTGGTGGCGGCGAACCTGTTTTTCCTGGCCCGCTTCAGTCTGATCTATCTGGCGCTACCCCTTGCGGCAAGTGCGGACTTTCTGGTTGGCCTTGGGTTATGCCGCGCCGAGAAGCCTGCCATCCGCCGGATCCTGCTCGGTGTCTCCCTGGCCATCAACCTGGGCCTGCTCTCGGGACTCAAACTGGTTCCCCTGTTGACTGCGGGGCGTCTTGCCTGGCTGTTTCCTCTGAGCCTCTCGTTCTATTGTTTTCAGTCGCTTACCTACACAATCGACCTCTATTTTCGCGAAATACCGGCTTCGAGGGACTTTGCGGCCTACCTGACTTCAGCCCTGTTTTTCCCTTCGATGACGGCGGGACCGATTCCGCGCACCGGCAAGCTGCTGGAGCAATTCTCCCGGCCCTTCGCGTTAAGCGCCGAAGATGGCGGGCGCGCTCTTCTGCTGATCGGAATAGGCCTGGGCAAGAAGCTGCTTATTGCCGACTTCCTGGCCAACAATCTCGTTGGGCGGGTGTTCGACACGCCCGCTCTCTATTCGAGCGTGGAAATCCTGGTGGGCGTCTACTGCTATGCATTGCAGTTGTTCTTTGACTTCTCCGGCTACACGGATATTGCCAGGGGTGCGGCGATGCTGCTCGGCATCCAGCTACCGGAGAACTTCCGCCAGCCCTACCTCTCGGTGAACCTGTCCGACTTCTGGCGGCGCTGGCACATGAGCTTCTCCAATTGGCTGTTCACTTACCTCTTCGACGCCCTGCCCAAGCGGCGCAAACTCCCGCTGCTTTCATATGGTTATGCCGCCCTGATCACCTTGACCCTGGGCGGGCTGTGGCACGGGATTTCCTGGAACTTCCTCATCTGGGGCGTGCTGCATGGGTTGGCCCTTGGCGTGGTATTTGCCTGGAAGATGCGGCGCAAGTTCCCTTCTCCCCATTGGTGGGCCAAATTGCTGGGCGGCCTGTTGACCTTCCACTTTGTGTGCTTTACCTGGATCTTCTTCCGCGCCAGTTCGCTTGGAAACGCGTTTGGAATACTGCGCGGTCTGGGGTCGCTGACCTGGTCGGCGGGCAATTTGACGCCGCTGGTGCTGGGCGTTCTGTTGCTGGCGGCGGTGCTCCACTCGCTGCCGCCGAGCTGGTTTGAGACTTCAGCAGGAGTTGCGGCGCGGGCGCCCTTCTGGGTACAAGGACTGGCCATGGCCGCCTTCGTTCTGCTGATTCAAACACTTGCGGGCCGGGGCTCCGCTCCCTTTGTCTATGGCAATTTTTAATTTCTCCGCAACCCGCTCTCCCCAGCCGGGCCCGCTTGAGCCCGGAGCCGAGGCGCGTGGCGATGGACCTCGGTTCCTGCTCAAGCCCCTGCTTGCCATTTTGACGATGGCGACGGCTCTGGCGGCCTGGCACTGGGGCGTCGACCGGGGAAAAGGCCTCGCTCCCGGTATCTTCGCGGAGACCTTCCAGCTCAGCTTGCCGCACCCACCCGCCGCGGTGGTTCCAAAAGCACTTGCGATTCGCCCGATCGGGAACGGAAAAATGCCCCCGGTTTCTGCGGTCTTTGTCGACGACTCGAACAACCTGGATTCGTTTTATGCGGCGCTTTGGAAGCTGGAGCAAGGGCAGCAGGGGCAAGACAAAGCGCCGGGAGTGGTCACGATTCTGCACTATGGAGACTCCCCCACCACCGCCGATATGATCACCGGCGATGTGCGGGCCCAGTTGCAGAGCCGTTTTGGCGATGCCGGACGCGGCTATACGCTCATCGCCAAACCATGGGCATGGTATGGCCATCGCGGCGTGGAGATGAGCGACCACGGCTGGAAGATCCGCACCGGCGTGGGCCTGATTCGCGAGGGCGTATATGGACTGGGCGGCGCGGCTTTTGAGGGACAACCCGGGGCGTGGAGCAAATTCCGCCTCACCGAATCGCAACAGACCGCTGTGGATGTGGAGTACCTGGCAAAGCCGGGCGGCGGCACATTTGCCGTGGAGGCGGACGACCAGCAGATCCTGGAGCAGCCGACCGACTCCGAGACGCAGGTTTCGCGTTCTGTCCACGTGGCGCTGCCCCAGGCAACAAAAGCAGTTTCGATCCGTCCCCTCAGCGGAAGTGTGACCATGTTCGGAGCGGACTTCCGCCGCGAAGCGAGCGGTTTGCTCTATGACAGCCTGGGTCTGAATGGCGCAACCACGTCGGTGATTGCGCGCGTGATTGAGCCGAATCTTTGGCAGCAGGAACTGGATCGCGCCGATCCGGCGCTGGTGATCGTCAACTACGGTTCCAACGAAAGCAGTTTCGGTACCTTTGTTCACAAGCAGTATGCGGCCGAGCTGCGTCTGGCGATACAACGAATCCGCCACGCTGTTCCGGGCACCCCGATCCTGATCATGAGCCCCATGGATCGCGGAGAACGCAGCGGGTTGGACGAAATCAGGACCATGAGCACCATTCCGAAGATCGTTGCCATTCAGCGCCAGGCGGCCGCGGAGACGCACTGCGCTTTCTTCGACACCTACGACGCCATGGGCGGCGATGGGACCATGGCTCGCTGGTATACGGCCAGCCCCAGGCTGGTAACCGCTGACCTGTTGCATCCGACGCCACAGGGCGCCAACATTGTGGCCAGTCTCTTCGTTGAGCAGTTAGGGCTGGGATACAATCGATGGAAGATGCAACACGGAATCGCACTGCCAGCCGCAAGCCCAGCCGCCGCCCCCATCGCTGGCACGACCAAAGCATCCTCAGAATCGAAAAATGCCGCAGGGCATAACGGAAAGAAGGCCGCGAAGCAGTGAGCTTCCGTCCCCCAATGCGGATATGTGTCGCCGTTTCAGCGGTGTTGCTGCTGGCCTTGGCTGGGAGCTTCACGCTGGCGGTGACGCCGGCCAAGAAGAAGCATCACGCCACGGCGGCAGGCTCATCGAGTGCGAGTGGACACCTAAGCACGGGAACCGCGACGCGAAAAGGCACACGCTCCCATGCGCGGGTCCGGGTGCACATATATGCCGGGCCACGCCTTGACCCGGCGCACAAGGCCGCTCTGGTGGAAGAGATCGACACCCGGCTCAAGGAGCCAGCCACACCGGCAATCACAAATGTTTCAACACTGGACGGGTTCTATGCCCAGCTGGCCTCTCATGAGTCAGAGCTTCACGACTCCGGAGCGCAGACCGGCACGGTGCGCGTGATGCAGTTTGGCGATTCGCACACGGCAGCGGACATGTTTACGGGCGAGGCCCGCAGGGTCTTCCAGGAGCAATTTGGCAACGGCAGCATCGGTTACTCGTACGCGGGCCACCCATTTGCCGGATACCGAATCCTGGGCTCGGAGCGTTCGCAGTCTCCGGGATGGAAGACACAAGGCAACAAGTTTCTGCAGCTCGGCGACGGTGAACTGGGCATGGGGGGAATCAGCATCTCGACCGAGCGAGCCGGAGAATGGGTCACGCTGGATGCGCCCTGCACGACGCTCGAGTTGCAGTATCTGCAACAGCCGGGCGGGGGCAGCCTGCGCTTCACGGACAACGGCGCCGACGCTGCCGAGATCGAGACCGATGCGGCTACTCCGGGCCCCGGCACTTTCAGCTACGTGTGTCCGACGGGCGACCACCATTTTGAGGTGACCACCGAACAGCGCGCGCCGGTCACGCTGCTGGGTTGGGTTGCAACCCAGCCGGGAGTTACATGGGAGTCGATCGGCATCAATGGTGCCGAAGCTCCACTCATGCTCAAGTGGGATCAGCCTCTTTTCTCGCGGTATCTCAAAGACAACTCTCCCGCCCTGATCGTATTGGCGTACGGAACCAACGAGGCCGCCAGCCCGCTTTGGGACGAAGAGACTTATCGCCAGACCTTTGCCTCGCTCATTGATGCTATTCACGAGTATGTGCCGGAGTCATCGATCCTGGTGGTAGGTCCGCCGGATCGCTCGGTGGCCCAGCATCGCGCCTGGCGTCCCTATGTTGGCACCGATCGCATCATCCAGGCGCAGCGCGCCGTTTGCCGTACGCACGGGTGCGCGTTCTGGGACCAGCGCCAGCGCATGGGTGGCCTGGGGGCGATGCAGCAATGGTTTTACGCGGGCTGGGCGCAACCGGACCACACGCACTTTACCGGCCCGGGATACCGCGCATTGGCCGACGCTCTGATGGCCGACTTGATGACGGAGTATCACGCCTACAAGGAACGCAACGCAAATGGCAGCGACACCACCGCACAAGGAGCGGCAGATGGAGCCACAAGCTCGAATCCTTAAAGTCCTTCAACAAGTCACGCAAAAAGACATCCAACCCGGCGCGGATGAGTCGCTGTTCCTGTCGGGGTTATTGGATTCCTTTACTCTGACGGACTTTGTGAGCGCTCTGGAACAGGAGTTTGGCGTCACCGTTCCCGACTCCGACTTATTGGCGCGCAAATTCGATACCATCAACAAGGTTGATGCGTACCTCGCCACCAAGGTATAACTCATGGCATTCCTGCGCGGATTCGGTTCGTGGCTGCCGCCGCGCCGCGTGAGCAATGAAGAGCTTGCGCCCCAGGTGAATGCAACACCGGAATGGATCCTCGAAGTTTCAGGCATCGAGGAGCGCCGCTATGCAACCGAGTCAGACACGGTGGCTGGGATTGGCTTGCTGGCCGCACAGGATTGCCTGGCAAAGGCGGGTGCAACGGCTGCAGAACTAGGAATGATCCTGGCGGCGAGCGGCTCCAGCGACCGCTTTTGCCCAGGCCCCGCGAGCCAGATTGCCGCAGGGCTGGGCCTTGCGACAACGCCCGCACTCGACATTCCAGTGTCCTCCGCTGGTTCGCTCATCGGACTGATTCTGGCCTCGCAGCTCGCTTCGAGTGCAGGCCGAGTGCTGGTGGTGGGAACGGAGATCATGTCGCGCCGTATCTCCCGCACGCCCGAAGGAAAGAACACAGCAATCCTTTTTGGCGATGGCGCGGGCGCGGCGCTGGTGGACGCAGAGACCGGTTTTGCGCGCATCCGAGACTCCTGCCTTTTCACCGATGGCGCTTCGGCGGAGATCCTTTTCACGCGGGATGGGCAGTTCCAGATGGATGGAGGAGCGGTGATTCTGCACGCTTCCCGCAAAACGCCCCGGGCCATCAACGAACTGCTCGCACGCAACCAGATCGCCGCCTCGGAGGTCGAGGCATTCCTGCTGCATCAGGCCAACCTGAATCTGATTACGCGCGTTGCCGCGGCTTTGAAGGCGCCGCGGGAACGTTTCTTCACCAACATCTCCCGCTACGGAAATACTTCGTCTGCATCGATGCTGATTGCGGCGGACGAATGGCGTCGCGAGCAAAGCGGCGCGCTCTCCGGTCCGCTGATCTTTTCCGCGTTTGGCTCGGGGCTGAATTGGGGCGCGTTATTGGCTGTGCCGCACTGAAGAGCCCGCGCCAGGGCTGACCATCACTGTCCTCATAGACTTAACGCCAAGGGAGACCTCACGCCAAGGTCCGTGCCGTCAGTTGCGTTCTTCGAGGCTCTTGAGATCGATCCCTAACTGCTGGCACTTCTTGTAGAGGTGGCTTCGTTCCAACCCCAGTGCCTTGGCGGTCTGCGTGATGTGCCGATTGTGCCGCTGCAATTCACTCAGCACCTGTGCCCGCTCGAAGTTCAAAACACGCTCTGCCAGAGCGCCGGTTGCGCCCGTGGCATTGTCGATACCCTGGCGGGTGTGAGCGACGTTTGAGCGGACGGCAGGGAGGGCAAGCTCGACGGCATCTGCATCGACCTGCGATCCGGCAAGCAGGAGCAGCCGCTCGACCACGTTGCGCAATTCGCGAATGTTGCCAGGCCACGCATACTGCTTGAGGGCGTCGATGGCGGCATCGGTGAACGGGATGAGCTTCCAGCCGTTCTGCGCGCTCACCTGGCGAACAAAATGTTCGACAAGCGCGGGCAAATCTTCAGTGCGCTTGCGCAGCGGCGGCAGCTCAACGGGGAAGACGACAACGCGATGATAGAGATCGCGGCGGAAGCCTCCGCTTTCGACAAGTTGCTCGAGGTTGCGATGCGTGGCCACGATCACGCGCAAATCGACCGTGGTCGGCTTGTCCGCGCCGATGCGCTCAACCTCACCTTCTTCAAGAACCCGCAGCAGCTTGGCTTGCATGGCGGGCGGCATGTCGCCGATTTCGTCGAGGAAGAGCGTGCCACGATGGGCCTGCTCGAATTTGCCCGTATGGCGCTGCGCCGCGCCGGTGAAGGAGCCTTTCTCGTGGCCGAAGAGCTCGCTCTCAATCAGTTCCGCGGGAACGGCGGCGCAGTTCAGCGTAACGAATGGACCGCTGCTGCGCGGGCTCTTCTCGTGTAGCGTGCGGGCTACCAGTTCTTTGCCAGTGCCGGTCTCGCCGTAGATGCAGATGCGCGCCTCGCTCGCCGCCACGCGCTCAATCTGCGCCATTACGCGGCGCATGGTCTCGCCCGCGAAGACCAGCGTGTGCTTGCCGACGCGGGTGCGGAGATCCTGGTTCTCAGTCTCGAGGCGGGTGAGCTTGAGCGCGTTTTCAACGGTGACCAGGAGCTTCTCGGTAGAGAGTGGCTTCTCAAGGAAGTCGAGCGCCCCGAGACGCGTGGCGCGGACGGCCATTTCAATGTGTGCCTGGCCGCTCATCATGACAACGGGCGCTGCGACGCCGGCAGCTTTCAGGTCTTCGAGCAGAGCGAGGCCGTCGCGGCGCGGCATGACGACGTCGCTCAGGATGAGATCGAAGGGCTGGGTGCGGGCGAGTTCCAGTGCGCGAGCAGCGTTGTCGCAGACCAGAGCCTCGTGACCTGCGAGGCGGAAGGCGCGCGACAGCGATGCCAGCGTGTTGGCCTCGTCGTCGACGATGAGGATCTTTGCCTTTGCATTCATGATTCCGCTCCCTTCGCTCCCGGCAGCGTGATGACAAAGGTAGCACCGCCGCCCACCCCGCTTTCCACGGCGATGGAGCCGTTGTGATCGGCTACCACGGACTGCACGATAGCCAACCCGAGGCCGGTGCCGTGCTGCTTGGTGGTGTAGTAGGGCGTAAAGAGCCGCTCGCACTCTTCCGGCGTCAGGCCTTCGCCGGTATCGGCGACACGCAGTTCCACCATTTCACCTTTTGGCTGAGCGCTTAGCGTGAGCGTGCCGCCGTCGGGCATGGCATCCATGGCGTTGAGGACGAGGTTGGAGAGCGCGCGGTGAAGAAGCTCGGGGTCTACATCGATCCAAAGAGGATCCGACGCGACCTGCAAAGCGCATTGGATCTTCGATTCGGGGTTGGAGTTGTCCGATGTCTCTTGCGCCGCTCGGGCTGACGTCGGAAAGTACAAATGTGCCGCGCGCCGCAACGCTTCATTGGCATCAATACGTTCCAACTGGGGTTTGGGCATGCGGCTGAAGTCGCTGAAGCGGCCGATGATGGTCTTCAGGTTGGCAATCTCCATGCCCAGGGTTTGCGTGCTCTCACGAAAGACCTCGTCGAACTCGGCAGGCGGGAGCTCGCGCGCACGCATGAGGTTCTCGACGGTCAGCTGCAGGGGAAAGAGTGGATTCTTAAGCTCGTGGGCCAGGCGGCGTGCGAGCTCGCGCCATGCTGCCACACGCTCGGTCTGCACCAGGCGGTCGCGCTGCGAGACAAGCTCAGCGGTCATGTGATTGAAGCTGCGCGCCAGTGCGCCGATCTCATCGCGTCCGTCCTGCGGCACGCGCGTCTCCCAGTTTCCTCCGGCCACTTCTTCAGCGGCGTGGGCCAGTTGCTCGATGGGCCGCGAGACGCGCGCCGCGATCCAAAGGCTGGCGAGAATGGCCAGCAGGATGCCACCCGCCGCGACTCCATAGGCGATGGCACGGATGTGCTGTTGCGCTTCGACCATGCCGCTGCGGGAGATGGCCACGGTGAGCACGGCGAGCACGCTGCCGGTGTCGCTCTTGAGCGGGATGGCGGTGGCGTTGACCGAGTCTTCGCGGCGGCTCGTGAGATAGAGGATGGCGCTGGCCGGCTGGCCGGTTTTGCGCGCTGAGTCGATGAGCGACTGATAGCGGGCCGCGTTGGCAACCGGGCCGGAAGCGCTTACCAGGCGCGCGGGATCGAAAGCCGGCGGGGACGTTTGGGGCGCGGCGGCTGCGTTTGCGCCTGCATCGCAGTAGAGGGATATCTGCATGCCGGGAGCGACGGGCAGATCAGCGAGAAACGACTGATCGAGCCGCTTGCCGCCGAGGATGCGAACCGTAGATGCGCCGACTGTGTCAGAGCGGTGCACTGCGCGCACTGCAAAAAGTCCGAGCGCCGTGGTGCCATCGGGCAGGTCTTCCGACTTGAGGAATGAAGGCTGCGCGGCTGTGACCGCGGGCTCGGGATAGCCAAAGCGCGCGGGCCACTGTGCGGAACTGACGATGTTACCGTCCGGCCCGACGATCTCGAGGAAATCGAGTTGCGCATCCTGGGCCAGCGATTGCGCTTCGGTGAGATAAGGCGCCGTATCCCCGGACTGCGCAATTTGGAAGGCGATGCTGCGGGCGCGCTCGCTGGCGGCAATGCGGTCAACCGAAGCAGCAACCTCGGCGGAGCGATGCTGGAACTCACGCTGAAACTGGCTGACAAAGAGGGCCGTCTCTTCCTGGTCGCGCTGCTCGAAGACCTGGCGGATGCGAACCAGGACCGTCCAGGCTACGGCGGCCACCACGACGGCGACCAGCAGCGAGAGCAGCAGGAGCAGCTTCTGGCGCAGGTTCACGGCGCGGCCTCCTGCGCAACGTCGGACAGCGAGGCGCCGGCCAGTTGCGGCGCGCCGTCGGGGCCCGGACGCAGGTCACGCGCGCGACCGCTCACGGCGTAGGCGCGAGGAAGGTAGAGCAATGGAATCAGCATATGGGTATTGAGGATTTCGCGCTCCACCTTGTAAGGGCCGGCGGAGGTCTGTTCGAGCACCGGGACCGCTATGCCGGCAGCGCGGAGGATGGACTCCAGGGCGGGCTGCGGCCGATTCGATTCGAGCGTAAAGCGGCGCAGCGTCAGGTCCATGTGCTGCGACGCGCCAGCCGCGGCCACCTGGACGTTGAAACCGGCATCGCGCAGGTTGAGGGCGATGCGCTGCGCAGCCAACTGCATTGCCGCGCCGCCCTCCGCGGCCAGCGCGAGCGAAGACGGGGTGACCCCGCCTCGCAATTCATCAGCCTTGTTGAGGTCGCGGTCGGCGGGAAACAGGAACGCGTAGCCGGTGAGTTCGCCGGGCAGGAGCGAGGCAGTGATCTCGCCCTGCTTTTGAAAGATGACGTTAAAGAGCGCGCTGCGATCGACGGCTAGCGCGATGGCCGCACGGAGGCTGGGGTTCGAGAGAGCGCCGGAGTCGTTCAGCGTAAGTGCCAGCAGCGTGGCGGGCGGCGAAGCGATTACGGTGAGGCGCTGGTCATGGGCCTGACGTAGATCTTCGGCGGGCACTTCAACCAGGTCGGCGCGGCCCACGCTCAGGTCGAGCCATTGATCGCGGATGGAGCGATGGGCGTGAATCTCAACTGCATCCAGAAAGGGACGGCCCTGCCAGCAGTTTTCATTGGCCGTGAGGGTGAGAATGCCGTTGGAGAGGCCCGCGTATTGAAATGCGCCGGTGCCGATGGTTCCGGGCATGCTTGTGGGGTTTTCGGAATTGATGAGAGCGATGCGATAGTCGTCGCCGGCCAGCAGCTCGGGAAGATTGGCGAGTGGCGAGTCGCCGGTGAAGATAACCGTGGCGCCTACGGCGTGGACTGCTGTCCAGGGGCAGGCCGCACCGCAGATGGCTGTGAGCGAGGCGACTACATTGGCCGAGTTCAACGGAGTGCCATCGTGAAAGTGAACGCCGGTGCGCAGGCGGAACTGCCAGCGATGATTGTCGTTCTCCGATTTCCATTCAACAGCCAGGGAGGGACTCGCGGTTCCATCGGGGCCCACGACGGTCAGGCCATCGAGGACCAACTGCCGCGCCAGCCCGCCGGGACGCTGCCAGGGGTCTCCCTCGACCTCGACACTCAACGTGCCGCCGTAATGGGGGCGGGTGCGCGCCGCGACGGGAAGGGCCAGCAGGCCAACGAGACCGCTAATTGCAAGTTGCCGTAACACGGTCCACCTCGTAGGAGTCTGCCTGGCCCGGGCCGGCCTGCTTGCGCACCACGGTGAGAACGCTCTTTCCATCCGGTGCGGTCCAGAGCGCGGTGACGGCTCCGTCCAACGTGAGCGGAGCACTGGCGGCGACGGCCTCGCGCGCGGGCAACTCGTAGGCGCGCAGACTGTCCGCCAACGCTTCGCCGGAACCGGAAGCGATGATTTGCGCGCCCGAGCCGCAGTTGGAGTGGAGGACCGCGAAATCGCTGCCCCAGTCGCGCGTGCCTGCGATTGGCTTCAGGGAACCATTCTCCAACGCCTGCACCTTGCCGTCGATGCCACCGGTCACGAGCAAAGTGGAAGAATCAGAGCGAAAGAGCCAGGCCGCGGTGTAAAACGGCGGGGGATCCACGCCCAGGTTGGGGCTGATCACGCCCGTGAAGTAATTGCGGCTTGCGTTGTAGAAGGCGGTAACAGGGGTTACGCTGGTATCCTCCGTGGTTGCGGCTCCTGTTTGCCGTACAGGCGCCCACGTGACGGGCCACGGATCGTCGCTTTCGCGGCAGCGGACCGACCAGTCTGCCGCGGGTTGCGCGGGAGCGTAGCTGCCGGTGCATTCCATCCCCGGAACAAAAGCTTCAAAGCCGCCTCCACCAAAGAAAGGAAGAATGACGCCGCGCGGATCCCGCGCCAAGGGCCGCTTCTGGCCGATGCCCACGCGGCGTTGCTCCTGCCAGCCGCTTGCGCCGTGCGCATAGATCACCATCTCCTCTGGCTCGATCGCCACGAGGTTTTCCGCTGTCTCGAGCGCAGCCAGGAACGGATCCTTTCCGGCCAGTAGTGTTTGCCGGTGCAATGTGAGTCCAGGCGCAGCGGCCGCCTGCCGCGCAGAGGGTGCGTCCACATGCTCCATCACGACCCGCGTCTCGCTGCCTTCCACGATCTCTGCAATCCACAGGCGCTCATGGAGGTTTTCGCTCAGGGTAACGCGGATGGTGTTGGCGCTCTCTGTGCCGGATGCCTGTACGCCGTGAGCCTTGAGATCCTGCTCCAGGAGGCGGCGAATGGCGGGTATTTCGTCTATCGAGATCGTTGAGATGTTGCGAATGGTCAGGTGCGCCTGGCCGGGACCGAGAATTCCGGAGATCTGCTCCGCCAGGTCCGCGGCGGGCTGCTCCCACTGAGTGGATGCTGCGGCCGGTTGCGCGATCAGCCGAGATATGAGCATCGCAACCAGCCAGAGCCATCTCATTGGAGTCACATTTCTACGCATGTTTCGTTTGGGCGGATTATATCGTTTGGGGGTGGTTGGGATTCCCATCCTGGTGGTGACGAAGGCGCTGGTGCTACCCCACCCTAGCCGCAAGTACAGAGACGCGGCGAGGGTGGGGCACCCAAAGGTTTGTGGTTTCCCAGGTCTCAGAATCGAGACCTGGGGCACCCAGTTTATGCGGTTCCATTGTTCCGTGTTTCAATGGCCGCCGCTCTTCGGGGAAGACTGATCTTCGCTGTCCATCTCCTGCTTGATCACGGGGCTGTTGGCCATGCTCTTGAAGACATCATTTGCGAAGAAGAATTTTCCGTCGGACGGGACCATAACCACCTGGATCTTATCTGACAAGCGTTCGGCGACGATCTTGTTGATCAGCAGCGGGCTCTTGTTCAGGAGCTCGGCCTCGCTGGTCATGCGTTCGGCGTTGGCCTTGGCCATGAGGCGCACGCGGTTGGCTTCGGCGTCGGCCAGCAGGTTGCGCCGCTCCAGCTCGGCCTTGCTGTCGATGACTTTGGCCTGCGCGTCGGCCTCGGCGTTCTGGATGGTGGCTTCCTTGCGCGCCTCTGCTTCCAGCTTGCTCTGCTCGATCTGCTTCTCTTTCAGCGGCAGCGTGTACTGCATGGCGTCGGCCTCGCCCTTGGCTTCGACCACCCTGGACTGCGCCTCGCCCTCGGCCTGCTTCACCTTCTGAACGGCATCGGCCTCGGCCTGAAGTTCGGCGATCTTGACCTGCTTCTGCTGGATGTCGGTCACGACACCAAGCTGGTCATCTTCCTGCTCCTTGAGCAGCAGACCCTCCAGACCCTTGGCGTACTCATCTGGCAGTTGAATGTCGCTCAGCATCACTTCTTCCACCAGGATGCCGTCCGCTCCCAGCTTGCGGGTGATGGTTGCAGCGGCGCGGGAGCGAACCTCTTCGCGCCTGGTAGAGAAGATTTCGCGCACCGAGTATTCGGGCGCCAGTTCACGCCACGCGCTTGCAACCACTGGAGGCACCAGCTCCTTGTCCACGGGCTGGGGCATGTGAGCCTGCACGCTGTCGAGCTTGTTGGGGTCAATGCGATAGCGAACCGTGACGGCCAGGCCGATGTTGAGTCCCTCGCGCGACTGGACACTGAGCCCATTCTTCGGCACTCCGGTCCTTGCACCATCCTCGACCATGCCGGCAGTGAACAGGTGATCGCGCAGATCGAACAACTGTACAGAGTCGACCAGTGGCGACACGAAATGCACTCCGGGAAAGAGCGTGCCGGGCAGAGTGCCGCGAATCTGGCTCACGCGCACGCCTCCCATGCCGCTGGGCACAACAACAATGCTTGAGGCAATGAGCAGCGGAACGCAGGCGACCAAGCTAAGAGCCAGCGGACCGCGCCAGGGAATCTCTTGGGGCTCGGGTAACTCCGCTTCGCCAGCGGCCCTGCGGCGCGCACTGCGGATGCGGAGCCAGAGCGAATAGAGTGGAATTGCCAACGCGGCAGCCAGCAACAGCGCTCCCGCAACCGTCAACAACAGCTTCAATGCGATCATTTCGCTTCTCCTTTTTGCTTATTGCGCTCCAATTGTTCGCATCCCAGCGACGTAGACCTGTCACCGTGGACCCCGCGTTTGCCGGTTCCCGGCCATGGAGCCATCAGCAGCCGGACCAGTCCTCCGAACGTCAACTCCTCGAGCAGCAGGCCTGCCACAACCGGCAACAGCACTGCGCCCAAAACCCTCGTCGCATCCAACAGGAGACTCATCTCAGACTCCCTCAATGCATGGCTGGCAGCGCCGCGACAGTATTGGCAAGCGGATTCGACTTCTGCGTATCGCCGGTCTCAGCGGTCGCGGTCAGCGCTGGGCTTGCGGCCGGGGCAGCGGATGTGGCGGCCACTATTGTCTGGGCCGGCTGCGCTCCGGGAGCGGCTGAATTCTGGCCACCGCCAAACAATTGCGCTGTCTCTTCATTGCGCTCGCCCAGCAGTTCCACCGTGTCGCCCACGGCAACCAGTTCGTAGAACTCTTCCAGGTCGGCCCGGGCCATGCGGATGCAGCCATGCGATGCCGCTTTGCCGATTGACTTCGGCTCGTTGGTCCCGTGAATCCCATAGCCTTGCTTGCTCAAGCCCATCCAGCGCGTGCCCACGGGATTGCCCGGTCCGGGGAGAACGGTTTTTCCGTTATGGTGATAAGTGGGGTTGGCGACGCGGCGCTCGATGGTGAAGGTGCCGGCCGGACTGGGTGTGGATGGCTTGCCAACGGCTACGCTATAGACCCTCTTTACCTGTCCGTCTTCTACCAGCGCCAGCTTGCGGTCTTCGAGGCTCACGATGATGACTCGCTTGGTCGCACTGGTGGATTGCTGCGCGGGCACCGGGTTCGTTGTGCCTTGCGCCAACACCTGGACGGCCAGAAATATCACGATCATCGCTGCCATCGCCAGTCTGCTGAGTATGAAGACCTTCATCGCATCCCCCTTGGCCAATTGCCTGTGCCCAGACAGAGTGCAACGGCATCGCCAATCGAGGACGATTGAAAGTAAACGGGTTATGGCGGGAATGGCGATACGGAAACGTGTCACCGGATACACGCTGTGTGTGCGCGGACACGCGGAATCGAAGAAGGCGGGGTGGGTCCGAGGCCTCCAACCCTTTCGCAAAGAACGCGAAAGGATGGGGCACGGAGCGGTAGCGGCGGGTTGAAGGTCCTCAGAGCCCGCTTTTGGATGCAGGTTCTTTGACGGGCTGCGCTCCTTGAGAATTTGCGAGTTCCTGCGCCGAGAACACTCTTACGGCTTGAACTCACCTGCGGACTCGATCTGGACAATGGCCTGGACCGGCAGCTTGTCGCTTGACCCGCCGGCCAGCAGGCGCACCTGCTCCTTCTCGACGCGCCACAGATGCGCTGCCGTGTCCCAGTAAGCCAGATCGCGCGCGTTCAACTCCATCTTCACATCGGCCGACTTGCCAGCTTCGATATGCACCCTGCTGAAGCGCTTCAATTCCAGTTGCGGCCTCTCTACCGCGGAGCCCAGATGCTGCACGTAGAGTTGCACCACTTCGTCACTCGCGCGGCTGCCGGTATTCTTCACCTTCACCGTGACCTGAACCGAGCCGTCGGGTGCGACTTGGGACGCGCTCGGGTGCAAACCCTCATACGCAAAGCTGGTGTAGCTCAGCCCGTAGCCAAAGGCGTAGAGCGGTTTGTCCTTGCTGTAGAGGTAGGTGCGGCCGTGCAGCAGGTTGTAGTCCATGAGCGGCAGCAACTGCGCATCGCCCATGGGCCAGGTCTGCGTGAGCCGCCCGGCCGGTGAGTAGTCGCCGAAGAGCACATCGGCCAGCCCGTGACCTTCCTCCTGGCTGTTGTGCGTCATATGCACGATGGAAGGCAGATGCTCCTGGCTCCAGACAATGGCGTAGGGGAAGCTGGCGCGGAGAACCTCGATCGTTTTCGGGTTGGCTGCGAAGATCTGCTTTACCAGCTCTTCCTGTTCGAGCACGATCGTCTTGCGGTCCACAGATTCCTTGCCGTTCGAAGGCGTGGGGCAAACGTTCCAGCCTGCGTTGCACTCCGGGTGATTGCCCACCACCACAATCGCAACGTCTGCCCTCTTCGCCATCTCCTGCGCCTCGGCTACATTCGATCCATCGCTGAACAGCACTTTGACATTGCTGCCAACGGCTTCGCGGATGCCTTCAAGCGGACTTACGAAATAGGGCGGCGTGCCACTGTACCAATCCAAAAGCACCTGGTCAACCCATTCTCCGATCACTGCAATCGTCTTTAATTTCGCGCGGTCGAGCGGCAACGTGTTGCCCTCGTTCTTGAGCAATACGATCGACTCATCCGTCGCCAGCCTCGCCAATTTCCTGCTGGACTCCTGATCCCACGGTGGCGAGGTCGCATCGGCCTCATGAATATTGGCTCCGGCCGTCTGCTTGCCGATCTCGCCGTAGGGATCCACTCCCGCCGGGTCCATCTCGCCGAGGCGCAGATAGACGCGCAGCAGGTTCATTTCGACCGCGTCGACATCGGCCTCAGTGACCAAGCCGTCCTTCAAGGCTTTGGTCAGGTCTTCCTTGTAGGTATCGAGAAAATGGTTAATGCCCGCCTTGATTGCCGCGGCTGAGCCGTGTTCCTTGTCCGGGTAGGCGTGGTGCGCCGTGATCAGAAGCCCCAGCGCGCCGCCGTCCGTACAGATGATCCCGTCGTTGCCCCACTCATTGATCATCACGTCTTTCAGGACGGGATTCACCATCATCGTGGTTCCGTTCCACGCGTTATAGGAGGCCATCACCGCGCGCGAGCCGCCCTGCTCGAAGCCCATGCGGAACGGAACTGAGTAGTACTCGCGAAAGAGGCGTTCATCGAAGTCCGAAGACGAGGACGCACGGGTATCTTCGTTTTCGTTGGCCAGGAAGTGCTTCATCAGCGAGGCACTGAGCCAGTGTTTCGGATCGGGGCCCTGCAGGCCCTGTGCAAAGGCCGCGGTCAGAGTCCCCACCAGGTACGGGTCCTCGCCGTACGACTCTTCGGTGCGGCCCCAACGCGGATCGCGGCTGAGGTCGGCGTTGGGCGCGCGGATCACAACGCCGCCTCGGTCATACAAGGGATTCTGATAGTCGTAGCGGGCTTCGTAGCCCTCCACCGCGGCGATCCTTTTCAGCAGTTCCGGATCCCAGGTTGCGCCCAGCCCTTTTTCCTGCGGAAAGGTGGTCGTCGGGAGCGGCGTTCTGCCACGGCCGCCCCAGCCACCCGGGCCTCCGAGCGCGAGCCCGTGCAGCCCTTCAACCTGCCCTGAGAAGATGAGACCCAACCGCGGAATCTTTGGGTGGTCCGACATCAGGTTCACTTTTTCGTCCAGAGTCAGCCGTCCAAGTAGGTCCGCGATGCGCTGATCGTCGCTGAGTTTCGTGTCGCGGAATGGATAGTCAACCTGCGCTAGCGCAACACGAGCCGACCCTGTAACCATCACCAACAGCAACAACAAGCCCGCAATCCCACCCCTGTTTCGTAGCAGAATCATCGCCAACTCCTCGAAATTCGGAACAGCGAAGATTACCACAGGCTGCTAGATCGCGTGGGCTGGTAAATCGGTTGAGGAGGTGCGCGACAGACCGCCGCATTGCAGGAAATGAGCGAACAAATGAAAGGAGCGGAACGCATCCGCGTTCCGCTCCTCTGTTGCAATCGGTTAAACCTGTTAGTACAGCCTGAAGTTCACCTCGACGGTGATCATGACCGGAACCGGAACGTGGCCGTCCTTCATGGCCGGCTTGAACTTGTATTTGCGCACCGCTTCCAGCGCCTTCTCATCCAGGCCCATGCCCAGGGCACGAACCACTCGTGGATTCTGCGGATTGCCCTGTGCATCCACAATCAGAGAGATCAGACATACACCCTGGTACTTGGCCCGGCGCGCCTCGTCAGAGGACTCTGCCTCCACCTGGTTTAGAGGCACAGGCGCGGAAACTCCGCCGCCCACCCGATACAAGCCACCGCCGGCGCCGCCGCCCGTTCCGGGGCCGTAGCCATTGCCGTTTCCCGAACCAATTCCGCCGCCCGAACCGGTTCCAATTCCGCTGCCGGAACCCTGTCCCCCGGAGGCGACCGTCACGTTGGGCGACTTTGTCACGCCCAGCGTCGGCAGCATGGGGTTATCGGGCAGTTGAATGTTCTGCTGCACATTAATGGAGGGGTCCATGGCGAGCTTCGGCTTGTCCACCACTTCCACCTGTGGAGGAGAGATCGGATCCTTCTCGATCTTGGGCAGTTTTCCCTTGATGGGATCGACGATGCTGTGCTCTCCGCCGCCGCCGCCGCCGCCGTTGGTGTCTTTGCCCACGGGCGCTTTAGGCTGCCAGTCGCTGATATCGACGGCAGTTGCATTCATCTGCTGGTGCACTTCGATGATCTTCTTGACGCCGAAGAAAAGAAGAGCCAGCAGGAGAAGGATGTTCACGGAGCTGGAAATGCCGATGGCCCATGGATTCGGCTTCACCGCCATGCGGTCAGGCACGGGAATAGGCTTCGAGGTCAGTTCCAGAGGGGGCAGCCTGACCGGAAAAAACACATCCCGGATGCTCTCGTACAGGTCGACCCAGATCGGCTTTTCTTCAAAAGCCTTGCCGAGAAAACCATCGAATTCGTGCCCGCCCGTTATGGCTGCGGCCTGGGATTCTGCTTCTGACATAGGTGGGTCGTTTTCCATGGTTGCTGCGCTACTTGTTGGGGTCCTCCAGACGGATTCCTTCAGTCTTCCCGGACCATCCTACCATTATGCTTGACCAAGGCTTCGCTTGTCTCGGAAACAATACGTCCCGCGCTCCAAAGTTCAGTATTTCAGCCGATGGGCAGCTCCCATAAACAATAGACGAACGGGAATGGTCTTTGTTGCCGGAATTTTCGCTGCCTCGGCATTTACACTATCCGATGAGCAACTTTCGACCGTCCCAGGGAGAACCGATGTCCTCAGCGCCCGAGTTGAAGGCGACCCTTACCTTGCCCCAGACCACCTTTCCGATGAAGGCGAATCTTCCCCAGAATGAGCCACTTCGGCTGGCTCGCTGGGCGTCGCTGCGGCTCTACGAAGAACTCCGCAAAGCGGGCCGGGGACGCCCTGCCTACATCCTTCATGACGGGCCTCCCTACGCCAACGGCCCCATGCACCTGGGGCACGCGCTCAACCATGGGCTCAAGGACTTTGTGGTTAAGTCGAAAACCATGACAGGGTTTGACGCCCCCTACGTTCCCGGCTTCGACTGCCACGGACTGCCGATCGAGATCAAGGTGGATGAGCACCTGGGCCGCAAGAAGCTGGAAATGCCGGTCCCTGCCGTGCTGGAAGCCTGCCGCGCCTACGCCCAGAAATACATCGACCTGCAAACCTCGCAGATTGAGCGCATTGGCTGTTTCGGCCGCTGGGGGAAGCCCTACAAGACCATGGCTCGCGACTACGAGGCGCGGACGCTGGAGGCTTTTTACGGATTCCTGGAAAAGGGATTCGTCTATCGCGGACTGAAGCCTGTGTATTGGTGCATCAACGACCGGACGGCGCTGGCCGAGGCTGAGGTGGAATACGAAAACCACACCAGCCCTTCGATCTATGTTCGCTACCGGCTTGTCTCCGATCCCGCAGCCATCGATCCAGCCCTGACGGGCAAAGAGGTGTCGACCATCATCTGGACAACGACGCCCTGGACGCTGCCCGCGTCGCTGGCAGTCGCGTTTCATCCGGACTTTGAGTATGTCGCGTTGCGGGCGGCCGACGGAGCAGACGCTCCGGTCTACATCGTGGCCGCGGAACTGGCTGCATCGGTCGCGGCTGCCTGCAAGCTGGTAGCAACAACAGAACTCGCGCGCTTCAAAGGCTCGGTGCTCGAAGGCGTCAGGTTCCAGCATCCCTTTCTCGACCGGACCGTACCCGGCGTGCTGGCTACCTACGTCACCGCCGACACGGGCACCGGCGCAGTGCACACAGCACCCTCGCATGGCGCCGACGACTTCTACACCGGCCAGCGCTACGGGCTCGACCCCACCTGCCGCGTAGATGCCGCAGGCCATATCCATGTGGATGAGAGCGCCTGGAATCTTGCGACGCCGCCGGCCTTCGAAGGCAAGAAGGTGTGGGCCGCCAACCCGATTATCGTGGCCATGCTTGAAGAAGCCGGAGCATTGCTGGCTTCATCGGACCTCAACCACTCTTACCCCCATTGCTGGCGCTGCCACAAGCCGGTCATCTTTCGCGCTACCGAGCAGTGGTTCATTGGCCTTGAAACCCCGGTGGAACGCCCTGACGCATCGAAGACAACGTTCCGTCAACTGGCGATTGAAGAGATCGACAAGGTTGTCTGGGACCCCGGTTGGGGCAAGGAACGCATCACCAACATGATTGCTACGCGGCCCGACTGGTGCATCAGCCGGCAGCGCATCTGGGGCGTGCCCATCGCCGTATTTCTGTGCGAGGGATGCAACCAGCCGGTCCTCGATCCCGCGCTCAACCGCGCCATTGTGGACCTGTTCGACCGCGAGGGCGCCGAGGCTTGGCATTCCTCCGCAACCGACGGCCTGCTGCCCGCGGGCACCGCTTGCGCGAAGTGCGGCAGCACTGCATTCCGCAAGGAAACCGACATCCTGGACGTGTGGTTCGACTCCGGCACCAGCTGGTTTGCAGTGGCCGAGTCTGACCCGGATTTGAAGGACGCATACACGGCCTTCCAGAACGACGAAGGCGTTCCGGTGCTCTATCTCGAAGGCGGGGATCAGCACCGGGGATGGTTCCACTCGTCTTTGCTCACTTCAGTAGCGTTGCGAGGGCGCGCGCCCTATTCCCACGTGGCCACGGCCGGCTGGACGCTGGACGAGCAGGGGCGCGCCATGTCGAAATCGCTGGGCAACGGCGTCGACCCGGTCGATATCGCCAACCGCATGGGCGGGGAGATTGTTCGCCTGTGGGTGGCGTCGGTTGACTTTCGCGAGGACATGGCTGCCAGCGAGAATCTCATGTCGCGGTGCGCGGACATCTATCGCAAGCTGCGCAACACCTTCCGCTTCCTCCTGGGGAATCTGCATGGATTCGTGCCGGCCCGCGACCGGGTCGCGGAAGCCGATCTTTTGCCGCTGGACAGATACATGCTGGCCCGCACGCGGGAACTGGCGGAGAAGATTCGCGGCTGGTACGCAGCCTTCGAATTTCATCGCGTCTACCATGCGGTGAACGAGTTCTGCATCGTCGATCTGAGTTCGTTTTACCTGGACGTTCTGAAGGACCGCATGTACACCTTTGCGCCAACCAGCCAGGCAAGGCGGTCGGCGCAGACGGTACTGTGGCAGATCACGGAAGCTTTGGTGAGACTGGTGGCGCCGATCCTCAGCTTCACGGCAGACGAGGTGTGGGAGTATCTGCCGGCGGTGGAAGGGCGCGAAGCGTCTGTGCATCTGGCGCTGTTCCCGAAGCCGGAAGAGATATTCTCACAGGATCCTGCTCCGTTATTGGGTGAGTGGGACCAGCTGTTCGTGATTCGCGATGGAGTCATGCGCGTTCTGGAAGAAGCTCGCAAAGACAAGGTTATTGGGAAGGCCCTCGAAGCTGACGTTCACCTTCATGGGAAGGGAGACGTTCTTGAACTTCTCAAGCGTCATGCAAGTGGATTCAAAGAACTACTCAACGTCTCGAATGTTTTGATTCTCGATGCTGTCAACGAGCCCGGGTTCAGGAAGGCCGCAAAACAGGAACACGTAATCAAGACGTCGAAAATGTCGGACCACTTATGGTTCGCAGTTCATCCCGCTTCCGGCCACAAGTGCGCGCGCTGCTGGAACTTCATGCCTGAGGTTTCCAGCTACGGAATCTGGGAGAATGTGTGCACCCGCTGCCAGGCCGCACTCAGGGAGATGGGCATCGAACCGCCTCAGGCCGGTTCCGCGGAGGCCGCTCAGTGAGCATTTCCCTTCCCCGCCGGTTGCCGTGGCTGTTTGGGCTTTCCGCGCTCATCATCCTGGCTGACCGCCTGAGCAAGATCTGGGTCGAAAAGCACATCGCCCTGGGAGGCGCGATTCCGGTGGTGCCCCATGTTCTCCGCATCACGCACTGGACCAACGAGGGCGCAGCCTTTTCGCTGTTTGCCGAATCCGCCTCGCCCCACCTGGTGCGCTGGGTTCTGGTCAGCTTCTCGCTGCTCGCTGCGCTGGCTGTGATCGTCGCGCTGGTGCGCCTGGGCAATCAGTTCACCCTTACCACGGTTGCGCTGGCGCTGGTGCTTGCCGGAGCGCTGGGAAATGTCCACGACCGCATTCTTTATGGCTCGGTGGTCGACTTCATTGAGGTGCATATCTTCAGCTACCACTGGCCCGATTTCAATGTCGCCGACAGCTCGATTGTCACCGGGGCTTGTCTGCTGCTGCTGGATTCGCTGCTGGCAAAGAGGCCGGCCGCGGAAGGCACGGAGCTCGAATCCTGAGCAAAGAACTCAAGATCGGGAGGCAGCCCTTGAATGGACGGAACCCAACAGCGCATTTCTGCGTACCCTCATCCAAGCGGTTCTCTGTCCTACAATGTCAAAGTCCGGCAAGTCCCTGCCGTGAAGGGCGCTGAACCGCATGCGCCCGTCTCATATGTCTGGTGAAACTCACGGCATCCCATCACCGCTGCAGCACTCACTCCACTCTGTTGAGGTTTGCATGAAGTCTCCTTGTTCCCCCGCCTTTCGTCGCGCAGCTCTTGCTTCGGCGGCCGCGCTTTGCAGTCTCCTTGTTGCCGCCAGCCCTGCCAGCGCGCAGCGCCTTTCTCAAACCGTCCGCCCCGAGCACTACACGCTGACGCTCACTCCCGACCTGAAGGCCGCCACTTTCTCCGGCGTTGAGACCATCGATGTTTCCCTCGCCGAGCCGGCGAACGCGATCACCCTCAACTCCGCCGAGATCGTCTTCCAGTCCGTTACAATCGCCGCAAATGGCAAGACGCAGACGGCCACTGTGACGTCGGACAAGGATAAGGAGCAGACCACATTCACGGTGCCGGATCAACTACCGGCCGGGAAGGCAACCATCTCGATTGCCTACACCGGCACCCTGAATAACGAGCTGCGCGGCTTCTATCTTTCCAAGACCGCCAAGCGCAACTACGCTGTCACGCAGTTTGAATCCACCGATGCGCGGCGGGCATATCCATCGTTCGACGAGCCGGCTTTCAAGGCAACCTACGATGTGTCGCTGGTGATCGACAGCGGCGATACGGGCATCTCCAACGGACCGATCATTAGCGACACGCCTGGCCCCGGCGCTGGAAAGCACACGCTCAAGTTCCTCACGACGCCGAAGATGTCGACCTATCTCGTCGCGTTCCTGGTCGGCGACTTCCAGTGCACCGAGGGCGAAGCGGACGGCGTGAAGATCCGTGGTTGCGCCACCCCGGACAAGGTTGCGCTCACACCCTATAGCGTTGAAGTGGCCAAGTACGTGCTGCACTACTACGACACCTACTTCGGCATTCCCTACCCGCTCAAGAAGCTCGACCTCATCGCGCTGCCTGACTTCGAAGCCGGAGCCATGGAGAACTTTGGCGCCATTACCTACCGTGAGACCGCCATGTTGATCGACCCCAAGACAGCTTCGGTGGGCGCCAAGAAGGAAGTGGCGCTGGTGATCGCGCACGAGATGGCGCACCAGTGGTTCGGCGACCTGGTAACCATGCAGTGGTGGGACAACATCTGGCTCAACGAGGGCTTCGCAACCTGGATGGAGAACAAGCCCGTAGCGGCCATGCATCCGGAGTGGAACATCGACCAGCTTGTCGCAGATGACGAAGACAGCACGCTGAATCTGGACGCTCAGCCTACCACTCGCGCCATTCGTGCCAAGGCGGAGACCCGCGAAGAGATTGAGCAGATGTTCGACGGCATCTCCTACGGCAAGGCCAGTGACGTGCTGCTCGCCGTGGAGAACTTCCTGGGACCGGAGACCTTCCGCAAAGGCGTGCACGCTTATCTCTCAGCTCACCTCTATTCGAATGCGACCGCAGAAGATTTCTGGGGAGCGCAGACCGCAACCAGCCACAAGCCGGTGGACAAGATCATGGAGTCGCTGGTGGCTCAGCCCGGCGAGCCGCTGCTCACCTTTGGCGAGCCGGCGGACGGAAAGGTAGAGGTTTCCCAGAAGCGCTTCTTCCTGAGCCCGTCGATCCAGCCCGACCCCAAGCAGAAGTGGACGATTCCCGTCTGCTTCAAAACAGGGTCGGACAAGCAGGAGTGCGATGTGCTCAGCCCCGGCGACTCGACGTTGAAGGTTCCCTCTGCCAGTCTGTTCTTCGCCAATGCCGGAGGCAAAGGCTACTATCGCAGCACCTATCCGGCCAATCGTTACGCAGCTCTCGTGGCCAATGCCGAAACCGATCTCAGCCCGACGGAGCGCATCAGCCTGACCGGCGACGAGTGGGCTCAGGTGCGCGCCAACAAGGCTACGGCCGGCGACTACCTGAACCTGGTTGCAGCCCTCAAGGCCGATCCCAGCGCCGAGGTGCTGGGCAGCGCGCTTGGCGGCGTCAACTCCATCTATGAGCGGGTTGCGGGAACCGCGGATGAGCGCGCCGCGATTGCCGCCTGGCTGCGCGCGACCTTTGGACCGGAGTACGCGAAGCTGGCGCCGCCTTCGGACAACGATTCGCCCAACACGCGCGAACTGCGCGCGCGCCTCTTCAGCGTACTCGGCCGTTACGGCAAGGACCCCGCGGTCCTGGCCCAGGCGCGCGAAATTACGGAGAAGTATCTTGCCGACCCATCCTCGGTTGACGCCACGCTTGGCCAGACTGCCTTGGCCATCGCTGCGCGGAACGGCGACGCCGCGCTCTTTGAACAACTCCAGAAGATCGCGGAAACCTCAACCAACCCCGAGTTCCAGGAAGGCGCGCTACGCCTGCTTGCGCAGTTCGAAGATCCCGCCCTGGTCAAGCGCTCGCTCGATTACGCATCCTCCAGCAAGGTGCGCAACCAGGATGCCCTTATTCAGTTCGCCATCGCCTTGCAGATCGACGCGACGCGCGACACGGCCTGGGAATATGTAAAGACTCACTGGGATGCGGTGAAGACGCTTCTGACCCCAGAACTGGGCGGCTACCTGGTGGGCTCGACCGGCGCCTTCTGCTCCGCCGAGACGCGCGATGATGTACAGGCGTTCTTTGCCGATCACAAGGTGCCATCAGCCGACCGCGCCCTCAAGCACGCCATCGAGAGCATCAATGGCTGCATTGAGCTGCGCAAGCTGCAGGAACCAAATCTGGATCAGTGGATCGCTGCCCAGCCGAAATCTTAGTTCTATTGCAACCCGGAAGAAAAGCCGCCCGACTAACTCGGGCGGCTTTTTCTTGCTTTCCGGATTGATTCTGATGAGTCAGTTGGACGCCGAAGACGAGGGGGGCGTCGAAGAGAAATAGCCGGTCAGGCTCGCAGTCGCCAGGATCTGATCCTTTCCAGCGGCTTCTATCAAAGAGTGATAGAGAGTCTCAGCGTTGGGGGGGAAATTCGCAGAGCTGGGCAAGTCAAGCGTAGTGCTCAACGCATACACCCGAAACACATACTGGTGAGCGTCCGGAGCCACGTTCGCCGGCGGACAGGGGCCATCGTACTGCATGCCAAGAGCGAAGTCGTTCTCAATCTGTTGCCCGAATGCGCTTCCGGCAATCCCGGCGTTTGCCGGCAGGCCGTTCGCATCGCCTCTGATGTTGTACATGCCCCAATGCGTGAATGCGGCTGTCACATCGTAGAGCACAACCACATACGACCGCGTGCCTTCAGGGGCGCCTGACCAGGAGAGTTCCGGCGATTGATCTCCACCGGCCGCTCCATTGGCGGTGCAGGTGTTCACTCCATTCACCTGGTTATTGAGAATCGTCGAGAGCGGTAATTCGCTTTGGTTGACGAACGTGTTGCTGTGTAACTCGAAGTTACCTGCATAGTTCGCGCTATTCTGCGCCGTTGCGCCTGCCGCGAACAGACAAAGTACCGCGCATGCGAAGGTCGAATGACCGACGCGCTTCAGCCCTGCTGGATTCATGAGTTTTTCTCCCGTTGGTCCGGCCTAGTTACTGCCAGCACCCTTCTAACAGGCACAAATATCCGAGTCAAGTAAAGAGCGGATGAAATGCCTGTGCAGATACCAAGCTGCTCAATCCTGCCCACCGTGCCTATCCGGAAGGTCACGCATCGTTCATAGACAAGGATGGCCGTCCGGCTTGCACCCGGACGGCCATTGCTTTTTGAGAGGGCGCTGCGAGCGTTCCTACCAGGCAACCTTCTCCGGCAGGAACTCCGCGAAAAGATCGTCGTAGTAGGGCTTGAGCTGGTTCACATCGGGTTTCGCGTGGCCTTTGGAGTAAAGATCGTATTGATTGAACTTCAGCACCCAGGGAAGCATGGCCCGGTCCTGTTCATTCGCCAAGTGGTCGTACGCGCCGTGACGGTGCCAGGGGTAGAAGGAGTGGAAGCGCAGCATATAGATCGCCTCCATCGGCATGTACGGCTTCATCACTTCGGCGATATAGCCGTCATGGCCAAAGGACATGTGGACTTTCTCAAGCCCGCAATTCGGCGCATAAATTCCAAACTTGGTCTGGTACTCGGGGACGACACGGTCCGGATTGTTCGCGAAGTACTGGTGAAAAACGATGTCCTTTGACCAGTCGCAGCCCACCGGAAACGTGTCGCCCACAACACCCCACTGCGGCTCGCCGTAAAGGCAGAGGCATTTGCCGAGATCGTGCAGGAATCCGGTCAGCACCATCCAGCGCGGATGGTTGTCGCGGCGGATGGCCTCGGAGGTCTGCAGCAGGTGCTCGATCTGGGTCAGGTCGGTGTCCGGGTCGCTGTCGTCGACCAGCGTGTTGAGGAACTCAGCCGCTTCCCAGATGGTCTTCAGGCCCTTGTTGAGGCCGAAGTACTGCTTTTCTTTCTCAAGGACGTAGGCCACCGTCTGGCCCTCGTGGTTCAGCCGGTAGAACTCGGCTACTCCCGGCGTGGCAGCCGCGTCGTAGATGCGGAACTCTTCCTGAGACTTTCCTTCCCGGTAGCGGCCCTCAACAAAGTCGTCCCATTGGTCCAACTGCTGCAGCGGCTGCGTGGGGTGAATCGTGGCGCTCATTAGCTTCTCCTGACTGCCTTGGTACGGACATCGCGCTTGGGCTTCTTGTACCAGAGGCGTGGACGCAAGGCAAGTAAATTTCTGCGGCGAGTCTCGATTATCGAAAGGACTTTGGTCATTTGATTTCGTACTCCCCACCCTTGCGGCAAAGACAAATACGCCGCAAGGATCGGGCCCCCACATTGGTAGATGAGCGAGCGGTTTTGCTTTGTAACGCGGCGGCGCCAGTGATACCTTCAATGCAATCATGATGCGCACCGCTCTCAACCCGATCGCAATCACTGCCTTCGTTGTGGGCGCACATTGCGCCCAGGCGCAGGCGCCTACTTTCAAAACGCAACCCAAGGACCCAGTCATGACCCGCCATGCAGAAGGAACCTTCGACGTAAAAACAACGCCGATTGCGGCCGACGACGCCACCGCGGGCACGCTCATCGGGCGCTACTCGCTGGTTAAGCAGTACCACGGCGATCTGGATGGAACCAGCAAAGGCGAGATGCTGGGCGCCGGCGAGCCCTCATCCGGCAACGCGGGATATGTCGCGATTGAGCAGGTGAATGGAACCCTGAACGGACACACCGGCTCGTTTGCGCTGCAACATATCGGCGTGATGGAGAACGGCGGGTACAGGCTGTCCGTCGAAGTTGTGCCCGGCTCCGGGACCGCGCAACTCACCGGTCTCAAAGGAACTCTCACCATTATCATTGCCAACGGAAAGCATTCGTACAACTTTGAGTACACGCTACCCGCGCCAGCGCAGTAATCCACCGCGGCAGATCCGTTACCATAAATTCATGCCTCAATTCCCTGCCGGCCAGACACTCCTGATTGACGCGGACGATACGCTGTGGGAGAACAACGTCTACTTCGAGCGCGCCATCGCCGCATTCATCAGTTATCTGAACCATCACGAGTACTCGCCCGCAGAAGTTCGCCAGGCGCTCAATGCGCAGGAGCGCGAGACCATCCTGGCTCACGGCTACGGGCTCACCAGCTTTACACGGTCGCTGGTCGCTACGTACGAAAGGCTCAGCCCAATTCCAGTGACCGAGCACAAGATCAAGCGGGTGCGAAGCTTCGCGCGCTCCATTGCCGAGCAGGAGATTGAATTACTGCCCGGCGTGGCTGAGACACTGGCCGAGTTAGCGACGCGGCACCGGCTCATCCTGATGACCAAGGGCGACCAGGCGGAACAGGCCGACAAGCTTGCCCGCTCCGGGCTTGCTGAGCATTTTTCCGCCGTTGAGATCGTTTTGGAAAAGGACCCGGCCACGTATCGGGCGGTAATTGCGAGATACGAGCTGACGCCGCATACCAGCTGGATGATCGGCAACAGCCCCAAGAGCGACATCAACCCGGCGCTGGCCGCGGGGCTGCACGCTGTGTTTCTGTTCCACAAAGACACCTGGGTGCTGGAACACGCGGCGCTCGATCCCGCGCCCGAGGGCCAGCACCTGATCGAAGTGGATTCCTTCTCAAAGCTCGGGACCATCTTCTGAGCGAGTAATGCGTTGCGCAAGTCCAGTTCAGTCCTTGACGCACGCCTCACTGCTCTGGTCTACTTGGCTCAACGTCATGCAAATCCCCAACGCCAACCCGCACTGTTGTCTGTGTATGCGTGGCAGTGCGTCGATTCCCCCCATGCGAATTAGCATCTCCAATCAAAGCGCGGGAATCGAAGCCTGATCGAGCAGATTCAGCAGTTCAGCACTATCCAGGCCACCACCCGCAAGCGCGGCTGGTGGTTTTTTATTCCTTACCCGATCCTCATCTGTTCCCTGCATCTTCAGGAGATCGACCTTTGGAACCCGTAACTCTTACTACCATCCAGACGGCCCGCGCCCGCATCGGCGACGGCATCCACGTCTCACCCTGCCAGCTCTCGCATCACCTCTCCGAACTCACCGGCCTGCCCCTGCACCTGAAGCTCGAAAACCTGCAGCGGACGGGGTCATTCAAGGAGCGCGGCGCGCTGAACAAGCTGCTGACGCTGAGCGAGACCGAGCGCAAGCGCGGCGTGATTGCCGCCAGCGCAGGAAACCACGCGCAAGGCGTCGCATTTCACGCGGCGGCGCGCGGGATTCGCGCCCAGATCGTTATGCCGCTGGCTACGCCGCAGATCAAGGTGGCTGCCACGCGGGGCTACGGAGCGGAGGTGATTCTCCACGGCGCCAGCTACGACGAGGCCTGCGAAGAGGCCCTGCGCCGTCGCGTGGAAGAAGGCCGTACCTTCATTCATCCATTCGACGACCCGGAAGTGATCCCCGGCCAGGGGACAATTGGGCTGGAGTTGCTGGAGCAGGTTCCCGACATTGAGGCCGTGGTAGTCCCCATTGGTGGCGGCGGGCTCATCGGCGGCGTGGCCTGCGCGCTGAAGGAGACCAACCCCAAAATCCGCGTCGTCGGGGTCGAGCCGGAGAAGCTTCCTTCGATGCTGCGGGCGCGGGAGGCAGGCCATCCGGTGACCATCTCGCCGGAGGCTACCATCGCCGACGGCATCGCCGTGCGCCGCGCCGGCGACCTGACGCTGCCGCTGGTTTCCCGTTACGTGGATGAGATCGTAACCGTAGACGACGAAGAGATCGCCAGCGCCATCCTCATGCTGTTGGAACAGGAGAAGACACTGGCCGAGGGCGCAGGAGCAGCGGCTCTGGCTGCGGTTGTCCAGTCGAAGACCAACCTGCGCCATCGCCGCACGGTTGTGCTGGTTTGCGGCGGAAACATCGACGTCACCCTGCTGGCCAAGATCATCGAGCGCGGCCTGGTCAAGGATGGGCGCCTGTTGCGCGTGCGCGTCTACCTGCAGGATCGTCCGGGCGCGCTGTTGGCACTCACGCAGATTCTTGCCCGTGAGCGCGCCAACATTGTCGAGACCGTTCACAACCGCGCCTACTACGGCGTCAGCCTGGGCGAGACCGTCATCGATGTCACCATCGAAACCCGCGGCGCAACCCACATCACCGCCATCAGCCACGCCCTTCGCGAGGCAGGCTTCCGCTTCGAGCGGATCCAGTAGGAGCCGGCATGTATTCGCCCAAATTCAACCTGGTCACCGACCGGGCCATTCTCATTGAGGCCATGCAGGCTTACTCCTTCGCCATTCTTTTCGGACCGCAGGGAGGCGCGGAGCCAGGCAGCGGCATGGTGGCGACGCACCTGCCCCTTGTAGTGAAAGACGAGGGCCCGCATGGAGTGCTCGAAGGCCACTTCGCCAAGGCCAACCGGCACTGGCAGGCATTAGCCGGACGCGAGACGCTGGTCGTCTTTCCCGGCCCGCACAGCTATGTCTCGCCGAGCTTGTACGCCGACCCGCTTTCCGTTCCCACATGGAACTACATTGCCATCCACGCCTATGGGACGCTGGAACTGATCGAGGACGAAGCGGGCAAAGCAGCTCTGCTCGCAGGATTGATCCAGGCGAATGAACCAGCCTACGCGGAGCAGTGGCGCTCGATGCCCGATGGCTTTCGCCGCACCATGCTGGCGGGAATTCAGGGCTTCCGCATCCCGATTGCGCGCATCGAGGGCAAATTCAAGATCAGCCAGAATCGAGCGCCGCAGGAGCGCGTCAACGTGCAGGCAGCGCACGCAGCAGGAACACCGGACCAGCAAGCCCTGGCAGCTTGGATGGCGCGGCTTATCGGCTGACCCGATGGACACTTACACCGGGGTGGGTAATCGTGTAAGGTTCAAGTCGTTGTCGAGCGCCTGCGCCCGATTGCGCGTCAGGCAAGATAGGATCACTCTCATGCGCAAGACTCTGCTCGCTTTCAGCTTTCTCCTGTTTGCTCCGTCTATCGTCCCAGCCCAATCCGTTCCGCCCCCCGCACCAAACTGGAGGGAGAAAGTCGCGGAGGCCATGCCACTGCTCGGCCATCGCAACTGGATTCTGATCGTTGACTCGGCCTACCCGATGCAGTCTGCGCCGGGGATTGAGACCATCGAGACCGACGCCGGACAAATCGACGTCCTTCGTCACGTGCTCTACAACATCGACAGGTCGATTCATGTGCGACCCGATATCCTGATGGATGCAGAGTTGCCTTTCGTTCCAGATAACGATGCTCCCGGCGCCGCGGCCTATCGGGCCGAGATCTCCGACCTGCTGCGCGGCTACCCGGTCGAGTCGCTGCGGCATGACCGCATCATCGCCAACATCGAAGAGGCGAGCAAACACTTCAATGTGCTGGTGCTCAAAACCAACATGGCGATCCCGTACACTTCGGTATTTATCCGCCTGGACTGCAAGTATTGGAGCGCCGACGCGGAGGCGCGGATGCGGGCGAAGATGAAGGCGGCGGGCCAGCCAGCCAACTGAATCGCTTCCTGACATCCGTCCCTCCAATGGTCCGGCGCAACCTTCCTTAACCCACTCATCCTTTGGTATACTCGATGAGTTCACCTCAAGCGGAGGTGGCGAAATTGGCAGACGCACCAGCTTGAGGTGCTGGCGCCCACAAGGCATAGGGGTTCAAGTCCCCTCCTCCGCACCAGGACCTCCTCCGGGTCAACCGGACGAGACTCGGAAAGCAGCTGAAAGAAATGCAGATTCTTCTTTACTTCGTCGTTGTTGTGCACGTGCTGGTGTGCCTCTTTCTCATTGGAGTTGTCCTGCTGCAGCAGGGACGCTCGGCTGACCTGGCGGGCGCCTTCGGCGGCCAGGGTTCGCAAACCGCTTTCGGCCCCCGGGCAGCGGCCAATGTGCTCACCCGGCTCACCACCTGGTCGGCGGTCATCTTCATGGTCACGTCCATCAGCCTGACTGTTCTTTACGTCCGCTCCTCGGGCTCCCACTCGGTCCTCTCGGGGACCAAATCGGCGCCTGTCTCCGCACCGGCCAAGTCCGGAAAGTAACTGCCGCAGGCTCCAGACCACAGTTCGACTAAGGGCAGACCACCGGGTTTGCCCTTTTTTCGTTCCTAAATATCTTCCGGGGCTTGTCTTGAGAGAATGTTGTTGACATTTATATCTAGAAGATATATCTTTTAGATATATGGAACGCCGTCAAACAGCCTTCGTCATTCTCGGCATCCTCGCCATCCACGACGACCAGTCCGGATACGAGATCCGGAAGACCATCCAGCAGACGGTCGGGTTCTTCTGGGGAGAGAGCTTTGGCCAAATCTACCCCACCCTCAAGCGTCTGGCAGCCGACGGCCTGATCGTCCCCAGCAAGTCAGCATCCCAGGCTCGGTCGAGGCGTCAGGAGTACTCCATCACCCCCGCCGGCCGAAGCGTCTTGCAGGAATGGCTTGCTATTCCCTACCGCGACGATCCGCCGCGCGATGAGTTTCTGCTCAAGCTCTTTTTTGGCGTGGAAGCTGCTCCCGAAATCTCCATCGCACACATCCGCAAATTCCAGGAGAAAAACCGCAACATGCTCGCGACTTTGCAGCAACTGGAACCCCTGGCCCGCGCCCACAGTTCGCACCAGCGCGGATTTCCCTACTGGATGCTCACGCTCAGATTTGGCGCGGCCCACCTGCGCGCCAGCCTGGAGTGGAGCGACCAGGCACTCGCCGCGCTCACAGCCATGGAGGCATCCGAACTACCCAACACGCACCATGCAGAGGGTCTCTCCCAGCTCAACCATCCCTGAAAACTCACCTCGGAGGTCACAAACCGGCGTGTCGAGCTACGGCACACGCGCACCATGGAGTAACGCACAATGTCTACCGAAGTCCGTTCCAATCGCTTTGCGCAGATCCTGGCCTGGATTGTCTCCAGCTTGTTTGTTCTCGGCTTTTTCTTACCCACCGTGGGTGCGTGGACCGGCCCAATCCTGGCTGTTTGGTTCGTGGGAACGCAACGGCCCTGGCGTGGATTCGCCTGGATGCTCGCCCTCACCTTCCTTCCCGGCCTTGTGTTTCACTGGCGCAATCTTCCGCTCAACGGCCCGGTTCCCGCATTTGAGTATCTGGGGTTGAGTCTGCTGATCTGCGCACTCGGCATTTTGCCCTTCACGTTTCACCGGCTCACCAGCCCACGACTGCCTGGTTTGCTGTCCACGCTTCCCTTTCCATTGGCAGCCGCGGCTGCACGCTTGTTGGTCCTGCCCTGGATTCCTGCAACTGTCTTCAATGCGAACGAGCTGGCTCAGAGCCAGAAGGGCAATACGGCGCTGCTCGAGCTTGGTGCGGTTTTGGGGACCAGCGCGATGGTCTTTTTCGTCTGCTGGTTTGCGTCCGTTGTTGCGTGGATGTGGAACCAGGAGTTTCGTCGCGCCAGAATCGCGGTGGGCGCCAGTCTCTTTGCGGCAATCTTCTTCGTCTCGCTCGGTCTTGGACTCATGCGCCAGGTCACGGGCGCCGCGGCTCCTGCGATCCCGCCGGCAGGAACCACCTTTGCGTGGATTTGCCTGGCTGGCGTCGTCCTCCTGACCGTATGGGCCATTCTCAATCCCGACAAATACACGCCGTGGGCTGAGCGGCCTCAGGCTGTGGGCATGTTGCAGAGTCCCTTCACGGGTAGCTCATTGCACATCGTTAGCGAACATGGCCGGGAAACGCTGATGAGCGGCGCCGGCGAGAGATTCCCCGTGCAGAATGGAATTGCGACCTTCCTCCGGCCGGAAGATCTGACCGGCGACAACGGCAAATACAACCATCTCTATGAGACGATCGGCGGTTTCTACGACGATACGCAGCGGTTCTTCGGCGCTTTTCGAGGGCTGAGCGTGGATTCCTACTTCGAGAATTACATGAGCCTGCTCGAAGTAAAACCCGGCGATTCGGTTCTGGAGACGTCTGTGGGCACCGGCCTCAACTTCCAATATTTGCCGCGCGGCGTGAAACTTTCCGGTCTCGATCTCTCCCGCGAGATGCTGGTCAACTGCCAGGCGAACCTGCGCCGCTGGGAGATGGACGCCGATCTCTACCTGGGCAATGCCGAGAACCTTCCCTTTGCCGACGCGAGCTTCGATGTGGTCTATACGGCTGGAGCCTTCAATTTCTTCAGCGATCGTCCGAAGGCGATCCGTGAGATGATTCGTGTCGCCAAGCCGGGCGCCCAATTGATGATCGAAGATGAGACCGAAGAGTACGTGAAGAGTACGTATGAAAACATTCCGTTTACCAGCAGCTTCTACAAAGACCGCAAGGATGCCGTAACCGTTCCCATCAACCTGGTGCCGACGGGGATGGAGGATATTCATCTTGAAATGCTGAAGGATGGCAAGTTTTACGCGATCACCTTTCGGAAACCTGCGATGACTGACAAATGCAGTGGGGCAGTCCTCAAACAGGGAGTGGGCGTGTTGGCAAGTTAGCGAATGGAGTTTGGCCCTTCCAGCAGCCGAAGTAAGATGGAGCTCATGATCATCGAGACGTTTCCCGTTGGCCCGCTGCAATGCAACTGCACCATTCTGGGCGACGAGCAGGCGGGCGAGGCCATTGTCATTGACCCCGGCGACGAGGTTGGGCGCATTCACCGCCGCCTCACGGAACGCGGCCTGAAGCTCAAACAGATTCTTGTAACGCACGCGCACATTGACCATGTCGGAGGCGCGCTGAAGCTCAAACGCCTGACCGGCGCGCCCATCC
>CAYUJM010000011.1:0-52998 GCA_964445025.1 uncultured Occallatibacter sp.
GCCAGTCCCCAGGCCAGGCCGCACAGCACCACGCTCACCCAGGGAACGCCGCGGCTGTTGCGCTTGGCCACCGCCAGCGGCAACATGCCGTCTTCGGCCATGGCCATGGGCAGGCGCGAATAACTCATGACCAGGGCGTTGAACATGCCGATGCCAGTAATGGCTCCGCCGGCCACTACAGCGATGCCCAGCAGCGGGCCGCCGACGGAGCGGGCGGCGGTGGTCCAGTCGCCGGTAGAGAAGCTGCCGGCTGAGAGGCCGGCCACGGCCATGGCTGCGAGGGGCAGAATGTAAGTGACCGCGACGAGAGCGGTGGCGGCGATAATAGCGCGGGGATAGTTGCGCTGCGGATTCTCCACTTCCTGGGCGACGGTGGAGGCATTGTCCCAACCCATGTAGTTCCACATGGCTACCAGGATCGCCGTGGACAGCGCCTCTTCAGACGCGGGCTGGCTCCATTGCACGGCCGGGTGCGCCGAGGACCAGCGCCACAGAGCGAGCACAATAAAGACAGCGAACGGAGCCAGCAGCAGCAGGAACATCCACACGGAGTCTTCGCCGACGGCCGGAGCGCCGCGCAGATTCCACGCGCAGCACAGCGCGACCACGGCCAGCGACCAGGCATAGCCTCTCCAGCCCTGGGTGAGCGCGGGGTTGAACTTGCCCAGGTAAAGAACAAAGATGGCGGGATAGATGGCCATGTCGAAGATGCTGGCGGAGAGCGAGAGCCAGCCTTCCTGGTAGCCCCAGAAAGGGCCAAGGGCGCGGCGCACCCAGATGTAAAAGCCGCCCTCGGCGGGGATGGCGCTGGCCAATTCGCCGATCATGAGCGCGGTGGGCAGGCACCAAAGGAATGGAAGAACGAGGAGAATGATGATTGCTTTGGAAAATCCGGCTCCGCCGAGGATGTCCTCAATGCCGTATGGACCTCCGGACACCATGAAGTAGGTGGCGGCGATGAGAGGAAGAAAGCGCATCTTGCGCCGGACGGGATGGTGGACCAACTGCATAATTGCGAATCTAACAACACCAGCCCCATCAAGAAAGGGAAAAATCGGGCTTGGCGACCGGTTGGGGACAGACGTGGTTCTTTTGCGTGCCGGAAGCGCCTGAAGCGCGAATTCCGGTATAATCCCACTGAGACCGGAGAGATGGCCGAGTGGCTGAAGGCGGCGGTTTGCTAAACCGTTATAGGGTCAAAAGCTCTATCTGGGGTTCGAATCCCCATCTCTCCGCCATACAGTTTACATGTTTATTTTGTTTAGCTTATATCGCGATTAGCCGCGCATTCCCTAGCCGTTTTTGAGAGTCTCTTCCAGCGAGGACTGTTCCTGTTCTGTGGGTCATGGCCCTGGGCTGGGTAGCCTCCCTGAAGCTTCGAAACAGGCGAGTGGTTCGAGGACCTGGCGACAAGCTGGCTTCTTCGCACGGACTGCGGCTCAGAGTGGCGCCCTGCTCATTGCGTCTGCGCGCGCGTGCGACGAAATACGCACGCTGAAGCTGCTCGTCGATCGACAATTCCTGATCGTGCGAGAGCGGCAGTTTCGGCTGGGGACAAACGGGCGGCCCAGGGACCTGTCAGCCACCTGAACAAACGCAGGGGATCACGATGCTACTGATGCGCATGGTCATGATGGTGGTCGTGATCGTGAGGATGGGAGTGCGTCACCCCGTCGTGCGTGTGTTCGTGGGAGTGCGTTTTACCGGGGGACGGCGGCACCGCGTGGGTGTGGTCATGGTGTCCATCGTCGTGGGAGTGCTCGTGCGTGTGGCTGAGAGTGTCGTGAGAGTGGGTGTGAGAATGCTCGGACACGGAAACCTCCTGAGATGATCAGGTGCTTATGGGGAGTTGAGGAGCCCGGCACCTGGAGCGAACCGCCGCGAACGGGCGAAGCGCTGCGGTCTGCCAAATGTATAGCAGCACATGGGGACGATTGGGAAGATGGAAGAGAGAAATGCGCTGCGCCCGCAGAACCTTTGCAAGTGCCGAGTTCGAGAGAGGACGGTTGGGGTTCGTTGTCTCCCGCCCTTTCGGTCGCCGCGGCGACCGCGAAAGGACGGGGCACGGAGCGGCTTCGGCAAGCTGAGAATCCAGGGGTCTGGCTTTTGGAGAGGTTCTCAGGTCCTTAGAAAGGCGCTTTGCGCGCTAGGCCGCGTCGCGGGCGCCAAGCTCCAGATCGTCAAACCTGCGCCACTTGTAGATGGCGATCGACAGAATCCAGCTCGCGGCGAAGAGCGCGACAATGCCATAGCCGAGCATGCCAAAGTTGTCGTTGAGCCTGACAATCAGGTCCCATAGTCCGCCGGTGAGGTGGAACTGGCCTACGAGCAGCCCCAGCGCCTCGATGCCGCCGACTGCCAGGGCAACTACGACGGAGACGGAGGTAATGGTGATGTTGTAGTAGAGCTTGCGGATCGGCTTCACGAAGGCCCAGCCGTAGGCGCCCAGCATCAGAATGTTGTCGGTCGAGTCGACCAGCGACATGCCCGCGGCGAACAGCGCCGGGAAGACCAGGATGGAGGAGAGCGATAGCCCCTTGGAGGCCTCGGCAGCGGAGATTCCCAACAGGCCGATCTCGGTGGCAGTGTCGAAGCCGAGGCCGAAGAGGACTCCCAGCGGATACATGTGCCAACTGCAGCGGATGAGATTGAACATGGGGCGGAAGAGACGCGAGAGAAAGCCGCGGTTGCCCAGCAGCAGATCGAAGTCCTCTTCCACATAGGGTGCGCCGCTGCGGACGCGCACGAAGCTGCGCAGAACCGACTGCAGAACGACGAGATTGACAATAGCGATTGCGAACAGAAAAAGGGCCGAGACCAGCGTGCCGATGACACCGCCAATCTCGCGCACCGCATCGATGCGATGTTGCAGGGCAAGCGCCGTGGCTGCAATAGCGATGGAACCCACGACGACGATGGTGGAGTGGCCCAAGGAGAACATCAGCCCGACGGCGACGGGCCGCTTGCCCTGCTGCATCAGCTTGCGGGTTACGTTATCGATGGCGGCGATGTGGTCTGCGTCGACCGCGTGGCGGAGCCCGAAGCTGTAGGCCAGAAAGGCCGTGCCCAGAAGCACCGGAAAGCGGTGAAATGCGAGGAACGCCCAGCACCATGCGGCCAGGTTGAAGCCGGCGAGGAGTACATATAGGGCGACTACCCGGGCTTTGGTGCTGCCCGGCTTATCAGTGGCTATATTTATCAGGAAGGTTCGCATCTAAATCCCTTGGATTGCGCGAGACGATGATCCGATGCGCAGTTTTTTGGTGACACGTATTTCCGATGTGTGTGACGTGCGGCAGACCCCGGAGTTCCCCGGCCCGGGGATCCTGCTCGATCCAGCGTAACACGATTGTGAAAACCATGCGAAAGCGGCGCCCGGCGAAATTGGGAAACCGATGGAAAACTGGTGTCGAATCCTAGGCGGGCGAC
This sequence comes from uncultured Occallatibacter sp., assembly GCA_964445025.1. Lineage (GTDB taxonomy): Bacteria > Acidobacteriota > Terriglobia > Terriglobales > Acidobacteriaceae > Telmatobacter. The sequence continues at coordinate 3,430 of CAYUJM010000011.1, forward strand.
CGTTCAGGAAGGTGTTTTGGCCGGTTCAATCGGCCACGCTGAAGGCGGGGCATGCTGAAGAGGGCGACTTTGGCCGGATGGTCAGCGCAGCTGCACCACGGCTGGTGCAACTCGCGGGCAAATTCAACGCTCAGTGTGTGTGCGTGGCATGCTTCAGGCTGGCGCCGGAGTTGGTCAGGACGAGTTTTCCCAGTTCGACTCCGCGCAGAGCAAGCATCCCGTCGGCCACCGCCTGCAGGTCCTTGCCGCGGCCTTTCATGATGATCACTTCCAGGCAGTAGTTGTGGTCGAGATGGATGTGCGTGGCAGCGAGAATCATGGCGCCTGCGTGGTGCTGAACTTCGGTCAGCTTCTGGGCAAGATTCGGAACGTGATGGTCGTAGACAATGGTCAAAGTCCCGACCACCGGCTTGTTCGACTCGACCATCTCCGAGAGAAGCGCCTCGCGAATCAGATCGCGGAAGGCCTCCGACCGGTTCGCGTAGCCCCGCTTGGCAATGAGCCGATCGAATTCCTTCAACAGGTCGTCTTCGAGCGAAACGCCCGTTCTGCTCAACTGGGTCATGGGGGATCTCCAATCCGATTGTAATGCGGAACCAGCCTGGAAGCTTCCAGATGGGCGCCAGGGCAATTCGGGAATGAGGGAAATGCGCACGCCCTTGAAGCGGACACGCTGGGGCGCGCCGATGCTCTTGCGAAGGACGATTAAAAAAGCATCGCAGGTGGATAGCACGGGGCGGTATATTGGTTCGTCGCTGGAAAGGCCATATAGGTTGGAATGCCGCGAGGACGGATGGGGCCAGGAGCATTCGCGCCGCATGAACCTGGAGGCGCAGGAGCATAGGGATGCAGTTGATGAACGTGCGCAAGAAGGTCTACGACGTCTGCATCATTGGCTCCGGCGCGGGAGGCGGGACTGCCGCCAAGGTGCTGGCCGAGGGCGGGTTGAATGTGGTGATGCTGGAGGCGGGGCCGCGGCTCGATCCGGACAAGGACTTCAAAGAGCATGTGTGGCCGTACCAACTGCCCCATCGGGGCGTTGGGATCGGCGGCAGACAGAGCGGAATTGGCAACGAGTTTATGGCGCCCAATGGCTTTTGGGAGATTGAGGGCGAGCCGTATACGACCGCGGCGGGGTCCACGTTTCGCTGGTTCCGGTCTCGGATCGAGGGAGGGCGCACGAATCACTGGGGGCGCATTGCGCTGCGCTTCGGGCCGGCGGATTTCCGCGCGCACTCCACCGATGGCATGGGCGACGACTGGCCGATCACCTACGAAGAACTCGCGCCTTATTACGACAAGGTTGAATCGTGCATCGGTGTATTCGGGTCGAAAGAAAACATCCCCAACGCGCCGGATGGCATTTTCCAGCCGCCGCCGAAGCCGCGCTGCACTGAGACCCTCATTAAGAAAGCCTGCGACCAGTTGAAGATCACCTGCATTCCTTCACGGCTGGCGATCCTGACCCAGCCGTTGAACGGACGCGACCCCTGTCACTATTGCGCGCAGTGCGGGCGGGGATGCAGGTCCGCGTCGAATTTCAGTTCCAGCCAGGTAATGATTCCGCCGGCCATGGCTACGGGCCGCTTTACGATGATCGCCAACGCGATGGCTCGTGCGATTGTGATGGACGATGGTGGAAAAGCGGAAGCAGTCTCCTACATCGATAAGGCAACGGGGAGCGAGCAGCAGGTTTACGCCAGGGCCGTTGTTCTCGCAGCCAGCGCATGCGAGTCGGCACGGCTGCTGCTGAATTCGCGATCGCCGAGCTTTCCCAACGGGTTGGCGAATTCGTCGGGGGTTGTCGGCCGCTACCTTACCGATTCAGTCGGCAGCGACCTGGCGGGGTATTTTCCGCAACTCGAAAAGATGCCGGTGCACAACCATGACGGCGTGGGCGGCATGCACCTCTACATGCCCTGGTGGCGATTCGGGCAGAAGAACGAATTCCTGCGCGGATATCACATTGAGTTCGGCGGCGGACGTGACATGCCCGGAGTGGGCAACTTTGACGGGGTGTGCGGCGAGCATGAAGGCTATGGAGTCAGCCTGAAGCAGAAATGCCGCAGCTCATACGGCACGGTCATCGGATTCAGCGGTCGCGGCGAGATGATTCCCAATGAAAAGAGCTACTGCGAGCTGGACCCCGCAGTTAAAGACAAGTGGGGCATTCCCGTGCTGCGCTTTCATTGGGAATGGGGCGAGAACGAGAGGAAAATGGCCGCGGATATGCAGCAGACGTTCAGCTCCATCATCGAAGCCGCGGGAGGGACAGTGATCGGCGGCACGCGACGTCATCCGCAGCCGCAGGACCAGTCGCGGCAGCCCTCCGACAGGATTTCAGAAGGCGGCGCGATCATCCATGAGTTGGGAACTGTGCGCATGGGCAACGATGCGAAGACGTCGGCCTTGAACCGCAATTGCCAGGCGCACGATGTGAAGAATGTGTTTGTGGCCGATGCGGCTCCGTTTGTGTCGAACCCAGACAAGAATCCCACCCTCACGATCATGGCGCTGTCATGGAAGACGTCAGAGTATCTGCTCGACCAGGCCAAAAAAGGAGAGTTGTAGAAACGCGCCGGGTGCCCCATCCTCGCGACGTTTTTGTCCTTGTCGCAAGGGTGGGATAGCACGAACCCCAACGGTTCTTATGAAGAGGGAGCGCAACGTATGGCATCAGACCACCTGACACGGCGCGCAGTCTTGAAATCGCTGAGCATGGGAGCCGTGGCGGGCTCGGTTCTGCGCGTGATTCCGATCGAGGCCGCCGCATATGCCCACCACATGATCGAGGCGGAAAGGGCCGATGCCAAAGCCGCGGGCTATGTTCCGAAGTATTTCGACGCGCACGCATACAAGACACTGCAGGTGCTGTGCCAGACGATCATTCCCGCGGACGCGGATAGCGGAGGCGCAATTGAGGCCGGCGCTCCGGAGTTCATCGATCTGCTGACCGGCGAGAATACGGAGTACCAGGCGAAGCTGGGCGGCGGGCTCAAGTGGCTGGACGCAACGTGCACGAGCCGGTATGGCAAGGCGTATGTGGATTGCACTCCGCAGCAACAGACTGAGATTCTCGATCTTATTGCCTATCGCAAGAGCGCAGCGCAGGATGCAAGCCTGGCGCCAGCGGTGGAGTTTTTCTCCTTCCTGCGCAATTTCACCGCAGATGGTTTTTTCACCAGCAAGATCGGCATCAAGTACCTGGGTTACAAGGGCAACACGTTTTTGCCGGAGTGGCCAGGGTGTCCGCCGGTGCCAAGCTTGTAGCCTGCAAGCGCTGGAACAATCCGAAACGAAATCTTCACAGGCTCGTTTGTGGGAAGAACGCGGTTCAGAGGTTTTCCCCAGCGCGAGTCGGCTGGGCTGTTGCGGTATCCAACGCAGAATCGACCGCGCTGGCTGGTTCCGTCACCAGTAGAAGATAGGCGATACCGGAGGCCACGCTGATGGCCCCGCCGGCCACGAGAGCTAACACGAACGAACCGGTGGACTGCACAATCAGCCCAGTCAATGCCGGAGCAAGCGCGCCGCCGAGATAGCCGCCGAAGTTCAGCATTGAGCCGATGGAGGCAGCGCAGTTGGAGGGGAAGCCCACGGATGCCAGAGCCCAACCGCAGGTGGTGGTGACATAGAGAAGGAAAAGTGAGGCGGAGATAAAGGCAATTGCCAGGGTAGTGCTGGTGGTGTAGGCAGCCGCGACTGTGCAGATCGCGGTGCCGAAGAGACAGAGCGCGGCGGGCACTTTGCGGCTGGCCATGGGTTTCATGCCCTTGCGAACCAGAAAATCCACCAGATAGCCGCCCAGCAGCGCGCCGGCCGTACCGCACAGAAATGGGATGGCGGAGAAGAACCCGGTGGCGCGAATACTCATGTGCCGCTCCGTCTCCAGATAGGCTGGCAACCAACTGGCGTAGATCCACACGACATAAACACAGCCGAAGCTGCCGAGGATCAATCCCCAGGTGCTTTGGATCCTAAATAATTGCTTCCATGCGTCGAAGGTCAAGTGAGTCTGCCGGCTTGGCGGTTCGCCCTCTATCCGATAGGCATTTTCATCGGGTGTGAGAGCCGCATGTTCGGGACTACGGTAGGTGACAAACCACAAAAGAGCGACCACGATGCCGACAAAGCTCATGATGATGAACATCCAGCGCCAGCCAAACGCGAGCATGAGCGCGGTCAGCAGCGGCACTCCGATGGCATTGCCCAGCGTGGAGGCGCAGTTGAACACGCCGGTCGCAACGCCACGATCGCGCTGATTGAACCAATCGCGGACCACGCGCGCACCGGTCGGGAATTGTGGCGACTCGCCGATGCCCAGCAGGACCCGCACTCCAATGAATTGGGAGAAACTTGTCACCATGCCGCCCATTCCCTGCGCCACAGACCAGAGCGAGAGACCGAGTGTCAGCAGCCAGCGCGGTCCGACCCGATCGACCAGCGCCCCGACCGGCAACTGGGCGAATGCGTACGCCACCAGGAAGGCCGACAGCAGGAATCCCATCTGAGCCACAGACAGTCCGAGATCGTGGCGGATCAGCGGATTGCCCACGGCCAGCGTGGCGCGGTCGATGTAGTTGACCACTCCAGAAAGCACGAGCAAGGCGAGAGCCATGCGCTGCATACGCTTGACGCGCGGTGTTGGTTCTGTAAGCACTGGCTTGGCTTCGCTCCCGGATTGACTCTTGCTTGGGATTTGCATACTGCTTCCCCGACCACGTGAGAATATATCCGCCGGTTGCTGCTTCGCTATTCGGTTGGGAGTTGGTTCAACGCCAGATATGCAACTCAGGCTGGCGCAGTCATTGTGGAGAGACGGAAGCGGTCATTCATCTCGCATCTCGCTTCAGAACGATTTCGCAGAATGGACGCCATTACTTGCCAGAGCTTCACGTTCAAGCGTGTGCAGGATGTATTCTCCCGCGCCGTAGCCCACCATGGGCAGGGCTCCCGTGGGGTCGCCTATCTTTCCGGGAAACAGCGGACAGGGCACGGCAACGTACATTTCAGGGATGATGTTGTGGTCGGCGGCTGCCTTGTCCGCAATGCGCTTCAGGATTGCGTCCGCCTCGGCATTCCTTCCCTGCCGCCGATACACTTCGGCCAGGCTGAAGTCGACAAACAGGAATTCCTCCTGCTCGTACCAATACTCAAAGATGGCCGGATCGGTGTAATTGCTGCGGACACGCTTGTAGCCGCCCGAGGCCACTTTCAGGAGGTCCATCCTTTCCACGGTGTTGCGGATGATGGCCGGATCGGTGACGACGCCGAAGTTAATGATTGCCAGCAAGGCGCCGTCGATGTCGTTCTTCACTCCTTCTTCCAGCGTTCCATGCAGCTTTTCACCGCGGATGAAGGCTGAGTTGAATCCAGTCTGGAGCAGCGACATCTGCTGGAGGGCGTAGCTGTGCGTGGCTTCGTCGCCGGCGCGGCGCGCGACCTCGGCGAAGTTCCTCAGCCCAACAATGGCCATGGCGGTGGAGAATGCGAAGTGTTTTTGATCTTTCTGGTGCTCCTCCCAGATGGAGGTGTCGGCGGCGACGATCCTGCCTTGCTCCGGGCCGTAGCTTTCTGTGTTCCTGAGGAGGGGCTTGAGAATGAAGTCCCGTGCACTCTCGTAGAGCGGGCCGCGATAAGTGGGCATCTTGAGCAGGGCGGGGTCGTCATATTTGCGCAGGTACTCGCCCAGGACCCAGAGCGCGAGACCCCAGTCGTCGAACTCGATATTGGTGGCGCCCTCCATGGTGAAGAACGGCTCCTCGGAGCCGTCGCCGAAATAGCGCACCACGGAGATCTGGTAATCGGCGCCCGCGGTCTGGGCGCGCATCTTGCCAGTGGGTTGAGCGTTGAAGTAAGCCAGCAGCCCGGCGCGCGCTTCGCTCTGATGGCCCATGCGCGCAAGCGCCACAAGCGCGTAGGCCATATCGCGCACCCAGGGCGTGAAATACACCCCGTCAGGCAGGCACGCTACGATGAGCCCGTTGCCGTTCCGTCCCGGACGGTTGGGCTCACGGCTTTGCGCCACGCGGAGCATGACCTCGCTCTGACGCCACAGATGCCGTTCTTCTTCCCCCGCAAAATGCACTGCGGGCTTGACCCGCCAGCGCTCCAGCTCAGCAATTTCGCGCTTCGCCAACTCACGCGGAGCCAATCCTGCACGCCAGCGGGTGAATTCGCTCGCAGCCTGTTCCAGATCCTCATCGCTTTCAAGTGAAATCAGGGCCCAAGCTGTGCCGGTGGCCAGAGGCTGCTGCGGCTGCGCCGGCTCGGTCCGGTTCGTGTCCAGCGGAATAAGCAGCAAAGACTCCTCGATGCCTTCGAACTTCAGCAAATGCACTTTAGTGCCGAACATCCGAACGGCCTTTTGGGAGCGCACCGGCCGGTTCCACTCCACATGCCATCCGCCGCGACGCGTCTCCGCAGACCTGGGCTCCCAATTCACGACAAGAGCGTCCCGCCGCAGACCGAAAGGCATGAAGAAAAGGCCCTCGCCATCGCTCCTGCGGGTCTGGATCACGTGCGAATCGTCGTCGTATTCGGCCGAAGCGCTCTGGGCGGACGGGCTTTGCCCAGTTGCATCCCGCCAATCGAGCGCTTTGATGAAGTTGGCGGTCTCAATTCCTTCGCTGAGAGGATTTTGCGGATCCGGACGGGCAAAGCTGTACGGGTGGGCGTAGAACCTGGTCACCGCGCCACTCTCCGGCGACACCACGGCGAAGCCGAAGCCGTTGCCGGTCACGAGATGAGATGCAACGGCCGGCAAAGACGCCAGCAGGGCGGTTGCGACTAGAGGGGCGAGACAACGTGCATTGCGCATGGCCCAACCAGTTTCGACCACGCAGCGAAATTCTTCAACTCCAATGCGATTGGGACTGGCAAACTGGCTGAGACCGGGTTGAGAGAAAGTGGAACCGCGTAACCGGCGGGAAACAGAAAGGGGGCCAGCGCCGGGGTCAGTCCATTCCGCATTCCACCGCCGATGGGGGTGCGGAAAAGGCGTGGTACCGAGCAGAATCCTCTTGCACAAACGTCCGCAGCACTTTCTTGGCGCGCCACATTCTTGACTTCACAGTCGCCTCCGAAACGCCGAGAGATTGCGCAATCTCCCTGGTCGACAACTCGCCCGTCTGGTACATTTCGACGATCTGACGCGATGCGGGCTGGAGCCGCAACAGTGCTTCCTGGAGCAGTTCCGATCTCTGCTGCCGCTCGTAGTGTTGTTCGGGGGTTTCCCTGCGATCTCTGAGCTCCCACTTGTCGGAAGGAGTGCCATCGTCGAGGATTCCATCGATCGTGGACTTCACAACTCCCTTCTGCTTCCTCAAAAGCATGAGCGCAGTGTTGATGGCGATAGTCGTCAGCCAAGTGGAAAAGCTCGCCCGGCCCTGGAAGGTGTTGAGGTGAATTAAGGCTTTCATCAGGGAGTCCTGGAGCACGTCTTCCGCATCCTGCCAATTTTTTGTGATGCGATAAATCTTATGCAGAATCCGCCTGGAGTGACGTCTACTGAGCTCGACAAAAGCATGAGAGTCTCCGGATCGCGCAGCGGCAACCAGCAGTGCATCGCTGATGGCACTCGGATCCTGGTGCAGGGTGGACAGGCTGCGTTCTGTTCCAAGTAGTCTCAAGATAATGGCTCCTTCTCCGTGGCGCTCTATGAAAATGGATTTGTCCCGTTCCCAGGAATTGAAAGATGTGGAATGACTCAAGCGGCTCGTTCGGTAGCTTGATCTTTCACCAGTTGTTGGGGGCGCTACCTGCCTGGACTGAAGGCCGAGCAGGTCAGCTGTTGTAATCCTGTTGAGACGGCATGCTCGCCGATCACGAAGCGGCCCAGGTTGCTGCCGCCGAACGGTCGCGGAATCGATCTCCGCTCTATTCCACCAATCGCATCCCGCGCCTGCAGTTCTGAGGTTGGCTCGTCATCAGGCGTAGTTACGATTCTTCTGCGCTGACGTTGTCGTCAAACGGCGCACTCTCGAACGCGCCGCCAGATGACATTTCCTACACGTGCTCGTTGCCCCTGCTACGAACGCACTGCTGGAGACTCGCCTGATCGGTCACCAGCAGCGGCAACAGAGCGACAGCATTCATCGCGAGCAAAATAAAATCCACCATCTTCCATTCCCTCGATCTTGTTGTGTCCGCAAATGCGTCCGCGATGACAGTCACTTGTTCCCGGCGGAGCTTGCAATAAGCATCGAAAGAATCCGATTGCACATTGCTTGCAAGGACGGCTCAAGTCCACGGGGCTGTTTGCCTCGGAGATTCATTGAGCAGCGTCGGTCTCTCAGAGAGCAATTTCTGTTCCATTCGCACGGCTGGGGGAACAACAGTGCCAGATGCCAGATTTTCAAGGGATTGCTACAGGCTGAGGCCCGCGCTCGCGAGTGAAGGCGGAGCAAGCGAGCGCCGGATTTGACGAAATCGAGCGAGCGAATGACGCTCTGCCGTCATACAAATACAGCAGAGGTTGGCTGTCAGATGCGTTCAGAAGTCGATGAGGGATATTGCTTCTCATCCATCGCTTCGCTACGAACAAGTGATGGACGGTGAGGCGATTCAGGGTGTGCGCTGTAGTTGGCACACGTCTTAAGACTGCAGCGCAGAGACGGTCGTCCTTTCGGCAGACGGGGCTTGCAAGTGTCGCGGGGCCGACACCTGTCGAAGATGGCTTCCTGAAGGCAATCCCTCCAAAACTCCCTCTATCCCGCGCAACTCTTGCTTGCTCAACTACTTTTACTGCCAGGTTCATTCCCCGACACTTTGGCACCTGCCGTGCACTTTGACACTCAATGCAGCAAACGGTGCATGCATCGATTGCTGGGTAGAGATGCGGGTGTCGTGTAGACCGGGCTTGAATGCGCTCCCGCAAATCAGGAGACAAACGATGACAGCTCTCAAAGAAGATTCGAAGACCGAGTCAAAGGACCTCCGCTGCCGGCGCGCGGCATGTGGCTGCGAGGTCTCGGCGGGGGAAAAGTACTGCAGTGCGGAATGCGAAGGAACGGATGAAACTCCGGATATCAGTTGCCGGTGCGGCCATGCGAAATGCCACGGAGAGATCGATTAGAGGAGCAGTTTCTGATCTCATTCCGAGAGTGAGGTTCGAATGAGGTCTCGAAACGCGATCTTATTGTTTCTGGTTTTCGTCATGATCGCGGCTGCCGGAGGCTCACCAGCATCGTCGGACACCCCCTATCCTCTGCCTGCCGATCAGCAGATCATTCAATACCTCACGGACTCGATCGAGTGGTATCGTCAATTTGCAACCGAACGGAAGATGGCGACGGAGCCGGACGACCTTTTGTACATTGAGGACATTCAACCGGTCAGTACCCAGATTCTCCAGCTTTCATTCGAGTTCGCGAAGGCGGATGCCTCGCTCGCCGCGAAGTCTCAATCGCCGGCGGACGAATCCACGGGGGCCGCTGTCTCTGGCGTAACTTCCTCCGATTTCGAGCAATTCGCGAGGATGGAAGCGGATGCCAAAGATGCAGCCAAGCAGACGGCTCTGAATCTCGAATCGCTGCAGAAGGCTCTGCCCTCGGCGCACGGCGCCGAGCGAGAAAAAGTGAAGGCGGCCATAGCCGACACGCAAAGCCGTATCCAATTGCTGCAGGCAAGGGCGTCTGGCCTCAAGAATCTGGTGGACTTTGTCCGGTCGACAGTTGCCGGGCAACCGATGGACTCGGAGTTGGGATTGATTATCGACAGTCTGGAGCGATCCGTCCCCGAGGCAGCCAACATGCACGGCGTTCAGATTGGCTCGACGACACAGAATACCAATTCTCCTTCGGTTGCCCATCCAACGAACCTTGGAATTCTCGGCATGATCTCGGAGGTATCGAGGCTGGGGAAAAAGCTTCGGACGTTTGACCAGGCGATCCAGTTGACCAATAAGCTCGCGCAGTCTTCAAAGAGCCTCCATGCCCCCTTGGCAGCATATGTTCGCCGGGCGGTCCAAAGTGAAAGCGTGGAGACAAGCAACCTGCAGTCCAGCGAACTGGGCGTGTTGCAACAGGAAAAGACTCGCCTCGATGCTCTCACTCTGCAAGTCACATCGCTTTCTCCGGCCATGAGCGCATTGGACAAACAGCAGGTTCTGCTTGTCATTTATAGGTCGCACCTGGGCGGGTGGCGAACGGCGGTCCTGGGTGAAGACAGAAAGGCATGGATGAATCTGCTCCTGCGCCTGGCGATTCTCGGGGTACTGATTGCGTCCATGGCGGGCATCGCCCTGGCATTGGAGAGAGCGACCGCCCGCTATGTGCACGATGCAAATCGCCGCCGCATTTTTCTCGTGACCCAGCGGATCGGAATCTGGTTCGCGATCATTCTCGTCGCCGCATTCTCGCTTGCTTCCGACCTGGGCTCATTGGCAACGTACCTGGGGCTGCTTTCGGCCGGCGTCGCAGTTGCAATGCAGAATGTGATCCTGGCGGTACTCGGGTATTTCCTGCTGGCCGGAAAGCGGGGAATCAAGGTTGGAGACCGCGTGAGCATCGGCGGCGTCAGCGGCGAGATCATCAACATCGGCCTGTTGCAGTTCCAGTTGGAGGAAACCGATCAGGACAACGGAAAGCCCACGCGCCGGGTTACAACTTTTTCAAACTCTTATGTGTTTGTATCTCCCGCGACGGGCTTGTCCAAATTCGTGCCCGATAGTTCAACTGCGGCCTAGCCGGGATCAATCGGAGCACGCGGAGCACCTGCGAGACCGCTCCGTAACCCAGTCCTAATTGAGGCGAAAAGAGGCAACGGGAGGCAAACGGCTGGCGGCAGTCGTATTGATCGCCGCCAACCAAGGCAATTGAGAAACGCTAGACATTGAAGAAGACCATCTTCTTCGGGTCTACAACGTTATCGAAGGTCTTCTCGTCGATCCATCCGGTTGCAAGCGCTGTTTCCTTCAGGGTTTTCTCTTCATCCAGGGCTTTGTGCGCGATCTTCGAAGCCTTGTCGTATCCAATGACCGGACTGAGCGCGGTGACCAGCATGAGCGAGTTCTGGACGAACTGCGCGATGCGCTTTTCATTCAACTGGGTTCCCTGCACGGAGAAGGTCCTGAACTTCTCGCATCCGTCGGCGAGGATGCGCGCGGAATGGAGGAAGTTGTTAATGATGATGGGGCGCATTGCATTGAGTTCGAAGTTGCCTTGAGAGCCGGCAAACGCCACGACCGAATCGTCTCCGATGACCTGGATGCAGATCATCACGATTGCTTCGCACTGCGTGGGATTCACTTTACCCGGCATGATGGAGGAGCCTGGCTCGTTGGCAGGCAGCACCAGTTCCGCGAGTCCGCAACGCGGCCCTGAGGCCAGCCACCGCATGTCATTGGCGATCTTCATGAGAGCGACAGCTAAGGAACGTAGCGCGGCGTGGGCATTCACCATGGCGTCGAGCGAGCCCTGCGCAGCGAACTTGTTCGGGGCAGTAATGAAGGGCAGCCCGGTGAGTCCCGCGATTTTGGCGGCGATCTCCTCGGCAAAGTGCGGAGGCGCATTCAGTCCCGTTCCGACCGCAGTGCCGCCGGCCGCCAACTGATGGATCCCCTGCAGCGACTGCTCGATCAGCGCGATCGCGTTGCGAAGCTGAACAGCATAGCCAGACCACTCCTGGCCGACGGTCAGAGGCACGGCGTCTTCAAGATGCGTGCGGCCGATCTTGACGACATTGTGCCACTGTTTCGCTTTGTCCTCGATCGTGCTCGCAAGCGCATCCACCCTGGGCAGAAGGTAGTTTCTAATCTCGAGAGCGGTGGCGATGTGCATGGCAGTTGGAAACGTGTCATTCGACGATTGGGCCATGTTGACATGATCGTTGGGATGGATGGGAGATTTGCTGCCGAGCTCCCCGCCGAGCAGCTGGATGGCGCGGTTGGAGATGACCTCGTTGACATTCATATTGGATTGGGTGCCCGATCCTGTTTGCCACACGTACAGCGGAAACTCGCTATCGAGTTTCCCGCCGATGACCTCGTCGGCAACCGTTGAGATGGCGTCGGCCCGCCATTGATCGAGGCGACCTGCGGCCGCGTTTACAAGTGCGGCCGCCTTTTTCACGAAGCCATAGGCGTGGTACACCTGCTTGGGCATGTGGTCATCGCCTATAGCAAAATGGATCAGTGAACGCTGAGTCTGAGCGCCCCAGTAGTGGTTTGCCGGGACGTCAATCTCGCCCATCGAGTCGGTTTCCTTCCGCTTCCCTGTCGCAGCGATTCCGATTGGAATCTGCTTCAATGCGTGCACACTCTGCGTTGCCATAAGTGACCTCATCCTCTTCGATCGACGTGAACGCCGACTCTTGTTGCAGCACTATGCCGCGGTTGATTCTACCTGCGGAGACGATCAGGCACCGAGCGTCTGCCTTGAATGTCTCGGGTTTCCAGATCAGTCCTTGAGCCGTTCGTAAGGCAAGTACACCGGCTCCCAAACGTATTGGCGGAGCTCTTCCTCGAACTTTGCAGCGTCGGGCAAACCGGCGACTCCTTCCGCAATTGCCTGCTTTCCAACAGCTTCCGCAACCTTCAGGCTGACCTGACGGGAGTCCGCAATGGGCGGCAGGAGCGATGCGTTCTTATCCTTTTGCGTTGGAGAGAGCGCAGCCAGAGCCTTTGCGGAGACCATAATCATCGCGTCCGTAACCCGCTTCGCTTTGGATGCGAGGATTCCAAGTGCAAGACCGGGAAAAATGTAGGAGTTGTTGGTCTGCGCAAAGTGAATGGGTTTGCCGTCAATCTGGACCGGCGGAAATGGACTGCCCGTTCCGATCAGAGCACGGCCGCCAGTCCACTCGAAAAGATCCTCGGGCACTGCTTCAGAAAGAGCAGTTGGATTGGAAAGCGGGAAGATGACGGGACGCTCGGCATGGCTGGCCATTTCACGCACTATCTCCTCAGTGAATGCGCCGCCTTGTCCCGAGACTCCAATCAGGACGGTCAGGTTGGCATTACGGACGACATCCAGCAGCGAGACGTAATCAGGATTGGAGAGCCGCCATCTCTTCAAGTCGTCCTTGCTGTGCGCAAAGGGCGCCTGGTCCGAACGGATGTCAGGCCGGCCTTCAACGAGCAGACCGTGACGGTCGACTGCGTAAAACCGCTTACGGGCCTCCGCATCGCTCAGGCCATCTTCTTTCATTGCCGCGACAAGCAGATCGGCGATGCCGATACCGGCCGAACCGAAGCCGAAGAATCCGATGGTCTGTTCCCGCATCGGAATGCCAGTGGCCGTGACGGCGCCCAACACGGTGGCCGTGGCTACAGCGGCCGTTCCCTGGATATCGTCATTGAATGTGCAGAGCTGGTCGCGGTACCGGGCGAGGAGACGGCCGGCATTGGAACCAGCGAAGTCTTCCCATTGCAGAAGAATGTGCGGCCAGCGGCGCTTGACCGCGGAGACGAAGGCATCGATAAAGTCGTCATACCCCTGGCCGCGCACGCGCCTGTGACGCCAACCGATATAGATCGGATCGTTGAGCCGCTCTTCGTTGTCAGTGCCCGTGTCGAGAAGCACCGGCAGGCAATGGTCCGGATGGATTCCCGCAAGAGCCGTATACAACGCCATCTTCCCGATGGGGATGCCCATCCCTCCGGCCCCCTGATCGCCGAGACCGAGAATCCGCTCGCCGTCACTGACAACGATGCATCGAACGCTGTCATAACGGGGATCGGAGAGCATTTGGTCAATGCGATTCTTGTTGGGGTAGCTGATAAAGAGGCCGCGCGGCTTGCGCCAAATCTCGCTGAAGCGCTGACATCCTTCTCCGACCGAAGGGGTGTACACGACCGGCAGAAACTTCTCGACGTCGCGGGCAATCATCGCGTAAAACAGGGTCTCGTTGGTGTCCTGCAGCTCGCGCATGAAGGCGTATCGTTCGAAATTCGAGGTCTTCCCTGCGAAGGCCTTGGTGCGGCGCTCAAGCTGATCCGACAAGGTCCCGTCGTGCGGCGGCAGCAGGCCGTGGAGCGCTAAGTCGTCCCTCTCTAGCTCGGTAAAGGCAGTCCCCTTATTCAATCCCGGATTGTTGAGCAGGTCATACCCTGATAGCCGCGTACTCACAACGTTGGCCTTAGCTGTGCCCGTTGCTGCTGCTGGACCCATTCGACTCTCTCCTGCGCCTTCTCCGGATGGTCGACGATGTAAATTCGCCGAGAGCTTCTGAGCGGGATTCATTCTGGACAACCCAAGGGATTCCCTGCAAAAAGCCGGCTCGCACACGGACAGTTCTTCCTGCCGGACGTGACTTATCTGTTTCGACTTCTAGCAATCTCCTAACCAAACCTCACTCGGAGTGGGACGCGGGAATCCTGAGGAGAAAGCGGGGGATGTGGCGTTCGGCCGGGGCTGCGATGTCGAAATGTCGTCACGGTTGACTACTTGCCGACAGCGCCCGACGCGCTTCCATCCGACGTGATGGTGCGGCCTTTCAAACTCCGGCTGAGATCGGAGTGAACAGCCCAAATAGCCGAAATGCAATGGCTGAAGATAGGCAGCTCTGAATGGCATCATCGCCTGCATTTCGGAGGCCCGGTAGATCGGCTATGCGATGCTCGTTTGGCGAACCGATTGCTGCTCGCATGGCAGGATCGCGAGGGGATCGCTGCACGAAATTCGTCCGGATGAGGATGTGTAGCCCCGGCCATTGATTGCGGGACCTGATGTGATTGAAGGCAATATGCGGAAAACCTGCAAGGGAGAATTGAATGTCGATTGAGAGCCGCGGGAAAGCGAATGATTACACGATTGGAACCTATCTGGCGAAGCGGCTTGAACAAGTTGGGATCAAGCATCACTTCGCGGTGGCCGGGGACTACAACCTGGTTCTGCTTGACCAGCTTCTGATGAACAAGAACATTGAGCAGGTATATTGCTGCAACGAACTGAATTGCTCCTTCGCTGCGGAGGGCTATGCCCGTGCAAACGGCGCGGCCGCGTGCGTGGTGACGTACAGCGTGGGAGCCCTGACCGCGTTTGATGGACTAGCCGGCGCCTATGCCGAGGACCTGCCGGTCATCCTCATCTCCGGCAGTTACAACACAAACGACGTGGGTACAAACCACCTGCTGCACCACACGCTTGGCACACGCGATCTTCACTACCAGTTGGATTTTGCCCGGCGGATCACGTGCGAGGCAGTATCGATTCAGTTTGCGGAGGATGCGCCTTACCTCATCGACAAGGCTATACGCGCCGCTCTGCGGGAGAAGAAGCCGGCCTATATCGAGATTCCCTGCAACATGGCTGACGCGCCGTGCGCCGCGCCAGGACCCGCCAGCACACTTTTTGAGAAGCCCCAGAGCGATGCCGCCTCACTGAAGGCAGCGGTAGAAGCCGCAGCCGAGTTCCTGGAGAATGCAGTGCGGCCCGCGCTTCTGGGTGGACCGAAGTTGCGGTCTTTCGAAGCCACGGAGGGCTTCAAGGCATTGGCCAAGGCGGTCGGTTGCGCAGTGGCGGTGATGCCCAGCGCCAAGAGCTTTTTCCCGCAAGAACACCCGCAGTACATTGGCATCTATCTCGGTGCATCGAGCAGCCCCGGGTGCGGCGAGATTGTGGATGCCGCCGACGCGATCCTGGCCGCCGGGCCGTTGTTTACCGACTACACCACGACCGGATGGACCGCGCAGCTCGCGGAGAAACGGTTGATTCAGGTGGACCCGGATCGTGTCCGCGTGGCGGGCACGACGTTCTCGGGGGTCTACATGAGCGAATTCCTGAGCGCACTGGCGAAGGTTGCAAAAACCAACACGGCAACACTTGTCGCCTTCAATCGCACCAAGATCGGGCACACAGAGACTCCTGTTGCGGCGCCTGACGCTGCACTGACGCGAGTTGAAATGTGCCGGCAGATTCAAGGCCTGATTCATGCGGGCACAACGCTGCTCGTTGAGACCGGAGACTCATGGTTTAACGGGTTGAAGATGAAGCTTCCCGACGGCGCCAAATTCGAGATTGAGATGCAGTGGGGGCATATCGGCTGGTCGGTGCCGGCAACTTTCGGCTATGCAATGAAGGCCCGGGACCGGCGGGTCGTGCTGATGGTTGGGGACGGATCGTTCCAGCTGACCGCGCAAGAAGTTTGCCAGATGATTCGTCACAAGCTGCCGGTGATCCTCTTTCTGGTCAACAATCGCGGCTACACAATCGAAGTGGAGATCCACGACGGACCCTACAACAATATCAAGAACTGGGACTACGCGGGCCTGATGAAAGTATTCAACGCCAAGGATGGCGATGGTCTTGGGCTGCTGGCGACCAATGGAGGAGAACTCGCTGCGGCCATCGAGAAGGCCGTTGCCCATACCGCGGGCCCAACGCTGATCGAATGCACGATCGAAAGGGATGACTGCACGCGCGAACTGCTGGAGTGGGGAACGCGGGTGGCTGCGGCTAATTCGCGGCGCCAGCACTGCGGCTGAGGGTGAGGGAGAATGACTCGCGCCGACATGAGCTGGTGAGGGAGCTTCATGATTCAATCGTGCATTGTGCCCGGCATTCAGGGCGCATAGTCCTCTCGATAGGGCGCGAATACGTCCAGCACCTCTGAGTCTTCCAGAGCCATTGCCTGGTGTTCGATGTTCTCTTTCACCAGAACGCTGTCGCCAGGGCGCAAATCAAACGTCTCACCGTCGCCAACGAACTCGATGCGCCCCGAAACAACATAGATAAGCTGCTCATGGGGATGCCTGTGACTGGATCCAACCCATCCCCTGGTGAGTTGATGCCGCACCAACATCATGTTCGGGCTATAGGCGAGAACCTGGCGAAGCATTCCCTGCTCAGGGGCCGACACATCGGCGGTCTCTGCCTTCACGTGAAGTACTCCACTTTCCCCCATAATCCTCCATCCGGGCCGGGTGAGTTCGAAGCTTATTATCGACCAAAAAATGCGCCTGCTCATTCGAGCAGGCGCAGAGGAGCCGAATGCAACAGTCTTAGAAGGTCAGCCGGCCGCCCAACTGGATGAGGCGTTGGGTGCCCGCCGCCCCGGTGATATGGCCGTCGATGCCCGACGAGAGGGACGCTGTGGGGTTGGCGAGACTTACCCAGTTCAAGACATTGGTGAACTCGGCGCGGAACTGGAACACGATTCCCCGCTCGAACCTGACGTCGCGGAAGAGTCCCGCATCGAGATCGCGAAGCCCCGGTCCTATCAGGCTGTCGCGCCCCACACTGCCATCTGCGCCACCGGGGCCGATGCCCCCGGCCACGCCGGGCCCGTTGGCAGTGAAAGCGGCGGTATTGAACCAGGCTGACAACTCACTATTGGCGGCGCAAACCCGGCAGCGGTGAGGGTCGAGTTTGGGGCTAACACCCGCAACGGGATCGGGGCGGTTAGCGCCCGCGCTGTCATCGTTCTTGGTTGATCCGGTGGTAATCGAGAACGGCCCGCCGCTGGTCATATAGAGGACCGATGTGATCGACCAGCCGTTTAAGGCTCCCTTGATGAATTTGTTCGATCCCCGGAAGTAGTCGATATTCCACAAGCCGGAGATAGCCGCATTGCTGTCATGGTTGGCATCCATATCGCCTTTTTCTTCCTTGAGGCCGCCGCCAAGGGCGCCCAAAGAATTATTGGAGGCGGTGAAAGGCTGTCCAAAGTAGCCGAAATCCTGCGCGGTCATCTGTCCATCCGCCGACTCGTTCGAACTTTGCAGCGCGTGGCTCCAGACATAGAAACCGCTCAGGGTGAGGCCATGGGACAGCGGCTTGGTGGCCGAGACTTGAAGCGAATTGTAGTTGGCGGTCTGGCCTGGGATCAGAAAGATGTTCTGACCCACGGTGCCGGCCGTGCCGGCGGGCCCGGCATCGAATTGGCGCCGAAGATCAATGCTTTTCGACGCGGTGCTGGGTGCGCCGAAAGCCGTCGAATAAGGCGCGTAGTTGGCGTCGATCATGGTGGGCACATTATGCGACATCGTGCCCACATACGCCGCCGTCAAGCTCACCCTGCCAGGCAATTGCCGCTGCACGGCAAGGTTGAACTGGTAGATGTACGGATACTTCATATTCGTGCTGATGCTCTCGATGGCCGCTTGCGGAAAGAATTTGGGGCTGCCAGGCGTATAGGTGTAGGGAAAGATACCTCCACCAGGACTGGTGTTGAGGAAATTGTCAGCCACGCCGCCGTAGATATTGGTGAGTGATGGCTGGGGACCAAAGGTCTCGCGTATGGCGAACGGTGCGGCATTGCCGGGCTGGTTCCACTCGTTGCCGGCTGTGGTGCCGTAAAAGATGCCTGCGCCGGCGCGAATCGCGGTCTTGCTGTCCCCGAACGGATCCCACGCGAAGCCGACACGCGGCGAGACATGGTAGTACGGCACGCCGATAATGCCGCGGGTGACACCCTTGTCTCCCGGGAAGATCATGCCGACCGGCGCGGACGGGTTTACGGTGGATTGCTGGGCGGGAATAAACGACGCCGTCCGGTCATGGGCGTCGACCGGGGGCGTATCGATGTCATACCTAATTCCGAGGTTGGCCGTGAACCTGGGTGTGATGCGGTAGTTGTCCTGCAGAAACGCCGCGTAATGCCACGTACTTAGGTGCGTAACATAAGGCGTGTCCTGTTCAAACGCGGAGATTTGGCCGGTAACCCAGTCCGACATCTGATTTCCCGTGGTGGTGGGGGCGGAGGTGGCGAAGCTGATGGAACCAAAGTTCAACAGGTCGGCCCAGAACATGGTCTTGTCGAGAGCGAACTCACCGCCCAGGAAGAGGCTGTGTTTGCCCTTGGTCATGCTGACCACGTCGCGCAGCTCATAGTTATCAGACCCTGTGAACGGACCGGCATTGGTCGTGGTCGCGCTGAAGGGTCCGACGCTGAAGGAGGGCAGTGCGTTCGGTCCCTGGATTTGGAAGTCCGAGCCGTAACTGGTAAGGGTTTGGTTCGCCGGGCCGAACTCCGGCAGGTTGACGCGTCCGCCCGCAGCCCGCGTGAAGGTAAGCCAGGCCTGATTGGCCGTGCTGGTGTTGAATGTGTGAACCTCGCTGATGTTGGCATTGGTCTGATTCGCGGCAGACTGATTGATGGTCCACGGGATGTTGCCGCCTCCGTTGGGGCCTGACACGCTGCGAATAAAGAAGTAGCCCACTGTCGCATGGTCCTTCTGGCTGAGGGCCTCGTCATACTTGCCCAGGTATTCGTTTTCGTCTGTCGGGGCTGTGTAGACGCCCGTGTAATGCGCGCCTCCGGTCGCCGGCACGGCTGCGCCGTTGGGCAACGGGATGGAGGTGCCGATTTTGTTGCTTGTGTTGTCGAAGTTGAGAGTGGTCGGGTCCAGCAGAGCGGCGGGAATGCAGTTCAGCGTGTCGACCTGGCAATTGGGGCTGCTATTTGTTCCGTCCACCTGCGTCTTGGTGCCCGGCGCGTAGACCTTGAAGGTGTCCGCGGTAAAGTCGCCCAGGCGCTCGTTAGCCGTGGGCACGACAGCGCCCGTAAGCGCTTGTCCGGCGACCTGGCGCAGACCGGCATAGCTGAAGAAGAAGAAGGCCTTGTCGTGCTTGATGGGGCCGCCGACGTTACCGCCAAACTGGTTGCGGTGGTAAGGGTTCTTGATGGTCGAGCCCCAGGGATAGGCATTGAAGTCGGTGTTGCGGTTGAACTCGAACAATCCGCCATGAAACTGATTTGTTCCGGACTTGGTGATCACCGAGACGACCGCAGCGGAGAATTGGCCGTATTGCGCCGAGAATGCGCTGGTCTCGACGCGAAACTCTTCGACCGCGTCGGGGTTGGGCGACGGGTTTCCGTAGTTGCGCATACCGGTGATGTTGTTGCCGCCATCCAGGTAAAAGGCGACCTCGGGATTGCCGCCGTCGATGGAGCCGTTGACCTGGACATCCGTGGTCGGCAGCCCAGTGGTAAAGCCCGGAGAGCCGGAGGGGTTTGAGGTGGCGCTCATGTTGTTGTACATAACGCCCGGCGTGAGAGAGAGTTCGGAGTATACGTTGCGATTGACCAGAGGAAGGCCGACAATCTCGGTGGGCTCAATGGTCCTGCCCAGTACCGCGTCAGACGTATCGACCAGCGGAGGAGCCTCATCGACCGTGACGGTCTGAGTTTGCGCGCCCACCACCAGTTTGATTTCAACCGTCTGCGTCTGGTCTACGTCGAGGGCGATATTCTCCTGCACAAATCGCTCAAAGCTGGGAGCCGTCGCCTCGACGGCGTACCTGCCCACGGGAAGGTAATCGATTCGGTACTCGCCATAACCGTTTGCCGGTGCCGACCGGGAGAACCCGGTATCGAGGTTGGTTGCTTTCACGGTGGCCGTGTTGACCACCGCGCCTTGTTGATCCTTCACCGTGCCGACGATGGACCCGGTAGTCTGCTGTCCGGACGCGATCAGACTTGCGCCGAGAAAGAAAGCGAGCACCATCATGAGGAACCGCGCGCTCGTGCCTTTCATGAGAGTTTCTGTCAATTTGCGAGTGTTCATGCTGCCTCCAAAATCTTCGGTGAATCCAGTATCGTTATCGAATTTGAGCAAGGTGCTTCTGTCCGTGTTGACGTTCTTCCCAAGTAGCGAGCGATCATACGCGAAAGTATGACGTTCGTGATTTCAACCTGAAGACATAACCGGCTCGGTCATGTCTTCAGGTTTGCGCGCGACTTTATGGCCATCCTGAACCAGTTCTGCCTGCATCTTCGCGCTTGAGCCGGCTCAGACGGGCAGGATGCCGAAAACAGGAATTGGCGTCGCAACGAATCGAACAAGTATGCCTCGTGATTTTTGTAAATCGATTTTGTTGTTACTTCGACCTTTTTGGGCAAGCAACGCTTGATTTGGGGCGCGACTCGACCGATTTCTCTGCGGTTTTCCGGGTGCTTCGCGAAAACGACCCAATGCTGGTCTCTGCACGCATGGTTGACAAGTGACTCACCGTTTGGCACCGACTGGGGTTGGCATCTTATTTGAAATGAGGGCTATAGCGGGTGCTGTTTTCCTGTGTCAAACGTCCTTGCGTGCCATCGAAAGCGACGAGTATCATCCTGAGAAACGCATGAATCGCTCAGGTGCAAGCCCGGACGCATGGCAACCTCAGACGAAGGAGGATCGCGACGCGGTCCTGCGGGAGTTGAAGAACGTTCTGGCCAGCCCGCAATTCGCCAGCAGCAAACGCTACCCCGCTCTACTCCAGTACGTGGTCGAGAATACCCTTGAGGGCAAGTCGGATCGCCTGAAAGAGCGGACCCTGGGCGTTGAGGTCTTCGACAGGCCGCCAACCTACGACACCAACACCGACACTGTGGTTCGATACACCGCCGGGGAAGTCAGAAAACGCCTCTCCCTCTACTATCACGAGGAGGGTCGGAGCTCCCCAATTCGGATTTCGCTCCCGGCCGGTTCCTATGTTCCGGAGTTCGCGCATGGGCACGAAGCGCCCGAAGAGTTGGGGGAGGTCCCAACCAAAGCTGCGGCTCCGATGGCTGATGAGCGCCTCTCGCCGGGGCTGGCGGGCGGGACGCGCGAACTGGAGCCGCTGGCAGCGTCCACGCTCGCGGCTCAGACCATTCCAGTAGCCGAAGTGAGCCCCAACTCAGTGTCCCGGCGCGGCGGATTGCCCTATAGCCGCCTGTTTTGGATGGGGTGTGCAGTCGTTCTCGTGGTGCTCGCCTTAACCGGACTGAGGTGGAGGAATCGCGCCGTACATCCTCAATCGGCCCTGGATGATTTTTGGAATCCTGTGTTGCACGACCAGCGTACAGTCCTGATTTGCACGGGGAGCGTGATCTTTGCGCCGGAGAGGGCTTCAGGAACTCTCACCGCCGGCAAGGATATTGAGTACCCGTTTGTTTCCATGGAGGGAGCCTCGGCCATTTCGCATGTGAGCGGCCTGCTGCAAAGTTCCGGAGTACAGGCGCAGCTCAAGTCAGCCGGCGCCACTCCCCTGACGGAACTCCGTGAACATTCATTCATTTTGCTGGGCGCTTTCAACAATCAGTGGTCGCTGCGTTTGCTGGCCCCCCTGCGATTCCATTTCGATCCGAATCCGGTAGAGTCGATCACGGACAAGATGCAGCCCCAGATTCGCTGGGCGCGCGATCCCTCCACTCCTTATTCCAGCGCTGACGATTACGCCCTGGTGGCGCGGTATCGCGACACCACGACAGACAGCTGGGTCGTCGCCCTCGCCGGCGTGGGACGCAATGGCACCGAAGCTGCCGCCGAATTTGCGAGCAGCCCCCACTACATGCAGTTGCTTCGAGAGCAGATCGGAAGTGACTTCTCCAACCGGAATATCGAGGCAGTTCTGAAGGTGAGCGTCATTGACGGAAAAACCGGAGCGCCTTCGATTCTCGCCGTTCATTCCTGGTGATAGCCGAACTGGAAGCCCATGAGGGGTCTATTGGACCCAAGTTCCGCTCCAGCTCGGAGTTGGCGGCTCTCTAATTCAATGATTCTATGAGATTTGATGGTCGGGGAGAGAGGATTTGAACCTCCGACCCCCTGGTCCCGAACCAGGTGCTCTACCAGGCTGAGCCACTCCCCGAACATGGGTTGCAGGAGCGTATCGCTGGGGCGCGGCCTGGCGCGTTGTCCCCTTGAATGCGCTTGGATCAGTGTAGCAGAAACAGGGTGTTGCGGGAGGCGCGGCACTCCGCAGAGATCAATACAGCAAGCCAGCGCCCGCTTTGCGGGCCTCGCGAGTTGGCGAGTTAGCGGCAGCCTCGCAGGTTGCAAGCTTCATCGACACGCGATAGGGCGATGCGGGCATCCCACCCCAGGCGCAAAACAACGACGCGCCGCGGGTGGGACCCCGGTTAGAGGCTGCTACTTCTTATCTGCCGGTGCTGGCGGAACGACGCCGGGGAAGATGCCCTCGAGGGGCGCGCGCCTCTTTTCTTCCTGATCGGGCTGCGGCAGCGGCTTGCGCGGCAACATCTGGTCGCGCTGCGCTGCGTTGTAGAGAAAGATCGCTTCCACTGTTGCGATCTGCTTCAGGTCGGCGGGTTGCAGGCGGTCGACGACGTCCTGGTTGGAGTGGTGGGTGCGGCTCTCGTAGTCGAGCATGTCCTGGATGAACTGGAAGCCGGGGATGCCTACGGCGTCGAAGCTGAGGTGATCGGTGCCGCCGGTATTGCGGTTGGTGATGGTGGTGACGCCGAGGTCCTTGAGCGGGGCGATCCACTGGGCGAAGATGGGCGCGATGGCCGTGTTGCCCTGCGTGTAGATCCCGCGGATTTTGCCGGTGCCGTTATCCACGTTGAAGTAGGCGGAAATGAGCTTCTGCTCCGGCTTCACTTCCAGCGGGCCCGAGGCGCGGCGCATGAACTCGGGGAGCTGAGCCTGGTCAGGAGCGGTGGAGAGCTGCGCCGAACCGAAGTGCTGCTTGACATAGCCACGGGAACCGAAGAGCCCCTGCTCTTCGCCGGTCCACAGGGCGATGCGGATTGTACGGCGCGGCTTGACGTCAAGCGCCTTGAGGATGCGAACGGCTTCCATGGCGACGACGGTTCCGGCGCCGTTGTCCGTGGCGCCGGTGCCGGCGATCCAACTGTCAAGATGGCCGCCCACCATGACCACCTGGTCTTTCAGCCTGGGATCGGTGCCGGGAATTTCGGCAACGGTGTCGAAGCCATGCTCATGCTCGCCGGTAATTTTGGTGTCGACGTTGATCTCGACAGTGGCCGGAGCGTGGTTCTGGACGAGCCGGAAGAGGCGGCCGTAGCTCTCGATGGCCGCAACAACGACCGGAATCTTGACGCGCTTGTCGGCCAGGTAGGGCGTGCGGCCAAGGGTGGCGCCATTGTCGTCAAAAAGAGTGCCGCCGGAGCCGCCGCCGTTCTTGCCGTCGCGGCTGGGCTCGATGACCGCGGCCACCTTTTCGTCGGCAAAAAACTCGGCAATCTTGTCGATCAGGCGGAGGCGTTCCATACGCTCGCGCATGCGCGCCTGCATCTCGGGAGTGAGGCCGGCTGCGCCGGCAGTGACCGGAAACTCGGCGATATCATCCAGATCCTTGTCGGTGTAGCGCTCGAAGAGGGGCTTGTCCACCGGGGGCACCTCGCGCATGGCTCCGAAGAGAACCACCTTGCCGGCCAGTTTGCCCTTGTACTGATCGAAGTCCTTTTCCGTCTGGATATTCACATAGACCACGTCGCCGGTGACCGGGCCGGGAGTGGCGGGCGACCAGGGCGTGGCCTGGACAATGAGCACGGCAGTATCCGGCGTGACCATGCGCGCCCAGGTGTTGAGCTGCTGCCATCCCAGGCCGAACTCGCCCCAGTCTTCAAGGTGCGCGTTTTCCAGGCCGATCTTGGCCAGCGTATCGCGAGTCCAGGCGTTGGCCTTGGCCAGGTTGGGCGAGCCGGTGAGCCGGGGGCCGATGCCGTCATTGAGCGCAACGGCAAAGTCCATCACGTGGGAGTGGTTCAGGCCCTCATCGCGAATGCGCTGATACATATCGAGGTCGAGCTTCTCGTTGGCCGGCTGTACCTCGGCGTAGGGATCGGTCGCGGCGGGCGGCGGAGGCGGTGTTTTTGTTTTGTCGGCAGCATGAAGAAGAAGCGCCGCGGCGAGAAAAACCGCCGGCGAGAGACGAAGGAACTTCACTGGCATGGAAATCTCCGGTTTGTGGGGACTTTGCTTGCTGTTTGCTGGAATTGTAGGTCATCCAGCAGGCGGACCGCGCAGCAACTACCGGGATTATCCTCCGTTGAAGGGAAGCCACACGCCTGAAGGCGAGCCGGTGGGAGCCGTCTTAGCCGCTCTAGTCCGAGCTCTTGTCCGATCCGCCGGGGAGATCGAGCGCCACCAGGGCAAAGCGGGTTTGCCCGTCCTTGGGGTTTTCAAAACCCACAATGTGCTGATGCCGCTTGGACCCGGCCTTCAGCTCGAGGCTGTCGTTGCCGGTTCCGTAGTCGTTGCGGTCAACCTTCACATGATTGCCGTTGCCGTCATCGGCACAGGTGAGCCCTTGAGAGGTTGTGGCCGGTGTGCCCACCGGTGCATGGCCCTGGCAGGTGATGACGTCACCGTAGCGGCCGAGAGCTTTCTTGTAGAAGGCGGCCACCTGGTCCTGGGTATCGGAGGTAGCGTAGCTGACCGCGCGCACGCGCAACTCCCACTCGCCAAAGCCCAGATGCACGTCCGCCGACTTGTGCTTGTCGTCGTCCATTACCTGCTTGGCGCCGGGATAGGCGGGCAAGCCCAGGTCCGCGGCCGAAGTTTGATTGGTATTCACGTGAACGCCGCCAAATGGCGTATCCACCTGCACATTCTTGTCTTCGCCGTTCGCGTCCTTATCGACATGCACCCTGAAGCAGCCGGTCATCCCGGCCATCAGCGCCAGGCCTGCCAGCACACCTGTAACGCTCCGCAATTCATTCCGCACCATGGCTGTCGCCCTCATGCCCCTGTTATACGCCCGAATCGCCGGAAAGGTTCCTGGAATCGGTTGGCAGCGATGGGAAATGGAAGGGTCCGGCGAGGAGCGAGGGCCCGGGCTAAGGCGAGATCGAATGCGACGGCCTTGCCAGCGTAGAGGCGGGATGCGTGCCTGAATCAGTGGGAGGAGTGGCCGTCTTCCTTGGTGCTGGTAGCAAACAGAATGCACGCAAAGAAGACAACGACGATGACGGGGACGACGAAGAACGGGGAAGTCAAGTGCATAGCGCTGGCTCCTACTGGTAAGAGTAACAAAACTCAGGAATCTGTCCAATTACCGCTGCGAAAGGCAATACGGTGGGTGGCTGGAATGAAGGCCCAGGTCAAGTCCCGGCATGGTTGTAAGAAGGTCTCTCGCTCGGCCGCGCAACTGAGATTGCAGCGTTCTAATTTGCCGGCGGCTTCTCTTCCCTGCTCTGCTCCAGATAGTCCACATATCCAAGCAATGCGCCCCAGTGGTAGAAGCGATCACTGGAAGATACATCGTCGCCGGTGCCGAGAATGGCGTTGTAATTCTCATGCACGTGTCCCTTCTCCCGCCATTCCTTCAGAAAAAGGCTGTAGGACTTCTCTGCGAACTGCTTGCGCATCTCCGCATCGTCGTAATTACTGAGGCCGAGATAGACGAGATAGTTCATGGGGCCCCAGATTCTGCCCCGCCAGTAGTTCTGATCTTTGAAGGCTGGGTCGTTGCGGGCGATGGAGGGAATGACCCACTCGCCCCAGAACTCGGCAGGATTGAGCAGATGCTTTTCCAGCATGGTCTTTGCCTGCGCAGGGGTAGCGGCATGGGCCAGCATGGGGTAGAAGTTGGTGGGTGAGAGCCGTAGGCTGTTTTCTCCTGTATGGAGATTTCTATTCAGAAAAATGCCTGCGCGTTCGTCCCACAGTGTTGCGAGTTTGGCGCGATAGCGGGCGCCGCGGTCGCGGAGTTGCTTTGCGTCTGCAGGCATGCCGAGGGCATCGGCGATTTCCGCCAGCGCATCACAGTCGGCGATGTACATGCTCATCAGGCCGACGTCGGCGAATTCCAGCAAGTGTGTCTGGGCGTTGTAGGTGGTGCCGTCGTACATGGGGCTGTTGTCGAGGCCCGACTCGAAGATGGCGCCCTGCCAGGTGCCGCGCGAGTCGTCGTCGAGGTTGGCGGGCTGGTTGCCGCCGTCGCTGCCCCAGGTGAGATAGCCCTGGGTATCGCGATGCGCGGCCCACCAGCGATTCCATTTGAGCAGCGGTTGGTAAGCGTCTTCTAGAAACCAGCGGTCGTGGAACTTTTTGTAGAGGCCGAGCACGGTGATGGCGCCAACCGGCGGCTCGGAGCGGTCGGAGCTTTTCCAGCCACCGGCGCGCGCATAATTGGGTACGAAGCCCTGGGGCGTAGACTCGCGCAGGATCTCGATGGCATTGGCGTAGGCCAGATCCTTGTCGCCGATGGAGGCCAGCGTGGCGGCGAAGAAGGTGTCCCAGTCGAAGAGAACGTAGCCGCCCCAGCCGACGCTCCAGACGCGGCTTACGGGGGAGATGACGCGTTGCTTTTCCGGGTCGTAGATGGTGTCCCAGCCGAGCGTGGTCTCGATGGCATCGACAATCGGGCCGTTCTTCCCCGCCGTCTTAATCGACTCTTCGTATGCTTTCCGCTGGCGATCAATCGCGCTCTGGATCTGTCCGAGCGTGCGCGGCTGCTTTTTCTCTTCCTTTGCCACGTCCACCTGTTGCGCGCTGATTCCTACGGGACCGGTCAGATCCGCTGCCAGGTACGGAGTGTCAACGGGAACGTTCACTACCGGAAATGATGCGTTCTCCGCGCAGGTACAGTCGACCTGTATTGCCCCATTCACTCCAGTGGTCGTGATCGTCCCCGGGCCACCAAAGACGACCATACCGGCGCGCAGGTCCCATAGTGTGCCCACGCTGAACACCACCGTCGGTGGCAGCGCTCCGCCTTTCGACTCCAGCGGCTTCACCAGCATAACCAGGTCTTCGCCATCATGCGCGCTCTCGACGCGCCACCTGTGCCCCTGCCACTCCACCGTCAGGTCGGTGTAGCTCCCATCCCAGGAGTGCGGCCCCGGCGTCACTACCTCTGCGCCCTTCTCCTGCTTGCCGATCAACGCATCCGATAAGAATCCGTCGCCATTGAGGGTGGTGTTGTGCTTCATCCCTACGTGAATCGCGAGACCCTCGGGCAGCAGGACCTGCGTCGTCACGCTGTGTACGTCCCAGGTGTTCCAGCCGTGCGACAAGCGCTGCTGCACTTGTTTGTATTCGGGGGACTCGGGTGCGGGAGGGGCAGACGGTGCCTGGGCCTTTGTTGGAGAGCACGCAAGCAGGAACGCGGAGGCAGTGAATGCAGCCAGGACAATCCGTTTCAGTCTCGACATCTGCATTTGCGCTCTCCTATATGAATTGCTGCTGAAGCCCGCCCAGATCCGGTTGATTTTGTGCGGGGGTTGAAATCCCCGCCTCCGTCCGCGCTACACCCATCCGCCGTCGATGATGTAGCTCTGGTTGGTGATGGCGCTGGAGTCGTCGGCGGCCAGAAACAGAACCAGGCGCGCCACATCGTCGGGGAGGATGTCGCGTTTGAGGGCCTGGCTGGCCATGATCTCCGCTTTGTACTCCGGCGTATACACCAAGCTCCTTTGCTTCTCGGTGGCGATGGCGCCGGGAAGGACTGCGTTGACGCGGATGTTGTGGGGGCCGAGTTCGTGCGCCATGGTCCGCGTGAGGCCCACAATGGCCGCCTTGGCCGTGATGTAAACGGGGACGCCGGTGGAGGGAATGATCCAGGAGATCGAGCTCATATTGATGATGGAACCGCGTCCGGCCTTGCGCATGGCGGGCAGCACGGCCTGGATCATGAAGAACTGCGGACGCAGGTTGATGGCAATCGACTTGTCCCAGTACTCCGGCGTGACTTCTTCGATAGAGTGACGCTGGTCGTTGGCGGCGTTGTTGATGAGCACGTCGATGGTGTCCCAGACCGAGATGAACTTGTCGATTTTGCTCTTGAGGGCTGAGAGATCGGTCAGGTCGCAGTGAAGATATTGCGGAGCAGGGCAGCCTTCCGCGGTGAGGTTCTCGACAAGCCGTTGCGCGGGCTCGTCCTGAATGTCGAAAAAGGCCACGCGGGAGCCCTGGCGGGCGAAGGTGGTCACAATGGACTCTCCAATGCCGGTGGCTCCGCCGGTGACGAGAACTACGCGGCCCTGAAGGCTGGGATAGCGGGCGAAAGCTGAGTTGGCGTCTTGCATGTCTCGCTACTCCTCCAGCATTTCCGATGTTTGTGAAACGGCTGATCGAGAGTTGAGCTTTCCCACCCTGGGCACAAAAGCAGAGACGCGCCAAGGGTGGGGCACCCGAGCGGAGAGTCTAGTTCAATGGGACTCTCTGGGCACGGCGTGTCCGCGGCAGCCTTGCAGGAAGTCGAAATCGGCGCCCTTGTCTGCCTGCATCACGTGCTTCACATACAAAGACTGGTAGCCGCTCTTGAAAGCCGGCTCGGGAGCGACCCACTCGGCGCGGCGCCGGGCTAGCTCCGCGTCGTCCACTTCGAGATGCAACCGGCGGGCTTCCACGTCGAGTTCGAGCCAGTCGCCCTCGTACACCAGGGCCAGCGGGCCGCCCACGGCGGCTTCCGGGCAAACATGCAGGACCACGGTTCCGTATGCAGTGCCGCTCATGCGCGCGTCGGAGATGCGGACCATGTCGGTGATGCCGCGGGCCAGCAGTTTCGGAGGCAGGCCCATGTTGCCCACCTCGGCCATGCCGGGATAGCCCTTCGGACCGCAGTACTTTAGGACCATCACGCTGTTTTCGTCGATAGCGAGATCGGGGTCTTCGATGCGTGCGTTGTAATCCTCGATGCTCTCAAACACCACGGCCTGGCCGCGGTGCTTCATCAGGTGCGGCGAGGCGGCCGAGGGCTTGAGCACGGCGCCGTCGGGGCAAAGATTGCCGCGCAGCACGGCAATGCCGCCTGACTCGACCAGCGGCTTGTCGAAGTCGTGAATCACTTCGCTGTTCCAGATTGGCGCGTCCTTCACGTTTTCGCCCATGGTGCGTCCGTTGACAGTGAGGGCGTGGCCGTCGAGCTGGCCGTGCTCAGCCAGTTTGGCGAGTACCGCCGGCAAGCCGCCGGCGTAGTAGAAGTCTTCCATGAGGAAACGGCCCGAGGGCTGCAGGTCGAGGATGGTGCGGACGTCGTGGCCGTATTTGTCCCAGTCGTCGAGGGTGAGCGGAATGCCCAAGCGGCCGGCAAACGCAATGAGGTGGATGACCGCGTTGGTCGAGCCGCCGATGGCGGCGTTGGCGCGGATGGCGTTCAGGAAGGCCTCGCGCTTGAGGATCTTGGAGATGCGCAGGTCTTCGTGGACCATGGCCACGATGCGGCGGCCGGTCTCGTGGGCGAGTACCTTGCGGCGCGAGTCGACGGCGGGGATGGCCGCGTTGCCGGGCAGCGAAAGGCCAAGGGACTCAACCATGCAGGCCATGGTCGAGGCCGTGCCCATGGTCATGCAATGGCCGGGCGAGCGGCTCATGCAGCTTTCGGCGTCCATGAATTCCTGCTGGGTCATCGTCCCGGCCTTCACAGCTTCGCTGAACTGCCAAACCACGGTGCCAGAGCCGATGGGCTGGCCGCGATAGCGCCCGTTGAGCATGGGCCCGCCGGAGACCACGATGGCCGGCACATCGCAGCTGGCCGCCCCCATCACCAGCGAGGGCGTGGTCTTGTCGCAGCCGCACAGCAGCACAACGGCGTCAATGGGGTTGGCGCGGATGGACTCTTCCACGTCCATGCTGACCAGGTTGCGAAACATCATGGCCGTGGGGCGCATGTTGGTCTCGCCCATTGAGGTTACGGGAAACTCCAGCGGAAATCCTCCCGCTTCCCAGACGCCGTTCTTTACCCATTGGGCCAGTTCGCGGAAGTGGGCGTTGCAGGGAGTGAGTTCGGACCAGGTGTTGCAGATGCCGATCACCGGACGTCCATCGAATACATCGCCGGGAAAGCCCTGGTTGCGCATCCAACTGCGGTGGATGAAGCCGTCTTTGTCGTTGCCGCCGAACCAAGCCTGCGAGCGAAGCTTGCGTTTCTCCATGGGTGCCACTATACAACCGGTGGGGTGATGGGAATAAACCGGTGATGGTGTCTTGGAGTTGAGGTTTTATGGATTCCCATCCATGCGCCAGAAAAAAAGCTCAAGGATGGGGCACGGGGGCATTCTCTCCTGGATTCGGGACCGGGAACTTCGACAGGAATCACTTCGTTGTTGGCCCGTTCCGGGACGCTAAGAGGCCACGATCAGGGAAATCCTGCCAGGTATTCCACGTTGTGGGACAACGTCTCTATGGCGAGGGAGCATACTACAGTATGGGTCGCTTTAGCTGATTTTTGAGGTTCAACCCTCCCCTTGGGTTTCCTCCTCTCCACTGCGGCCTTTACACTTGCAGGGGCATTCAACTGGGGCCGCGCTCCTATGCGGACCGGGGCACCAGAGAATTTGGCCTGCGGCAAGGATTCTCGAAGATTCGACTTCTCCCGAATCCAGACGCTCGCGCACGGCCAGGACATCGACATACGAATAAGGCTTACTGAGAGGGATTCATGACCGCTGCTGCGCGCTATCCAGGCATTCGTCTTACCGCAAACGGAAACCAGCTTGTCTCCTATTACACGGAGACGCGGATCGCCGACGCCGGCGTGTTCTATCCCATTACGCCTTCTACCGAAGGCGGCGAGCTGTTCC
Source organism: uncultured Occallatibacter sp. (assembly GCA_964445025.1). Classification (GTDB taxonomy): domain Bacteria; phylum Acidobacteriota; class Terriglobia; order Terriglobales; family Acidobacteriaceae; genus Telmatobacter. The sequence goes on from CAYUJM010000011.1 coordinate 34,579, forward strand.
AGCAGGCTTACGCCGAGGGGCACCTGAACGTCTTTGGCCACAACACGATAGCCATTGAGACGGAAGGCGAGCATGCGGCCCAGGGCGGAGCCATCGCACACTCCGTGTGCGGCAAGCGCGTGGTCAACTTTACTTCCGGCCAGGGGGTAGTCTACGGCGTGGAGCAGTATTACCATGCGCCCGGCAAAGGTTCGACGATGGTGCTCGAGGTGGGCGCGCGAGCGCTGACCAAGCACGCTCTCAACGTCCATTGCGGCCACGACGACATTTACGGCGCGCTGGATACCGGCTGGATCATGCTCTTCGGCAAGGACGCACAGCAAGCCGCCGACCAGGCGCTGATCCTGCGCCGCGTCACCGAGCTTTCGCTCACCCCGGGTATGAACATCATGGACGGGTTCCTTACCACCCACCTGGAGCGCACCTTCTATAAGCACGAGTCGGAGCTGATTCGCGAGTATCTGGGCGCGCCCGATGACATCATCGAGTGCCCCACCGAGGCGCAGCGCGTTCTGTTTGGGCCAACGCGCCGCCGCGTGCCCAAGATGATGGATCTTGCCAACCCAATCCTGCTGGGGCCGGTGCAGAACCAGGAGCACTACATGCAGGGCGTGGTGGCGCGGCGCAACAACTTTGCCGAGCCGATTCTTGCGTTCCTTGAAGCTGCCTACAAGGACTTCGGCGAGCTGACCGGCCGGCATTACGGCCTGCTGTCCCAGTACAAGACGGATGACACAGACACTGTCTTCGTTTCCCTGGGATCGGCCGCAGAGAACATCGAAGCCGCAGTCGACTACCTGCGCCAGACGCGCGGCGTCAAGGTCGGCTCCATCCATGTGAACGTCATTCGTCCCTTCCCCGAGGCTGCCATTGTGGCCGCGCTGAAGGGCAAGAAGAACGTCATCATCCTGGAGCGGACCGACGAGGCACTTTCCGGCGACAACCCGCTGGGCCGCGATATCCGCACGGCACTGTCGAAGGCGATTCAGACCGAGGGCCGTCCGGCTGCCGAAGGCCTGCCTGCGCTCTCGATCAACGACGTGCCCAAGATCTTCTCTGGCACCTACGGCCTGGGCTCGCGCGACTTCCGCCCCGAGCACATTATTGGCGCCTACGAGTTTGTTACCGGCAACCGCGCCCGCAAGGACGGCAAGACGGCCGCGGACGGCGCTAACTTTATGGTGCTGGGCATCGACCATCCCTATTCGGTGGTTGCCGACGAAACCCCGTCGCTGCTGCCCGACGGCGCGGTTGCGGTGCGCTTCCACTCCATTGGCGGATGGGGCGCTATCACCACCGGCAAAAACCTGGGCGCAATCCTGGGCGACCTGAACGACCTGATCTTTGAGCGCGACGGCGAACGCGACGAACTGGGAAACCCCAAGGAAGTGATCCACGTCAGCGCCAATCCGAAATATGGTTCGGAAAAGAAGGGCGCGCCAACAAGCTACTTCATGGTCGCGGCCAAGGATCGCATCCGCGTGAACTGCGACCTGCGCCACGTGACCACGGTTCTGTGCTGCGATCCCAAGGCCTTTACGCACACCAATCCGCTGGACGGCATGGCCGAGGGCGGAAGCCTGGTGTGGGAGTCGGATGAAGAGGGCGAGCAGGCGTGGGAACGGCTGCCGCAGTGGGCGCGCAAGCAGATCATCGACAAGAATATCCGCGTGTTCACTCTGCCCGGATTCGCCATTGCAAAGAAGGCTACCGACCGCGGCGATCTGCAACTGCGCATGCAGGGCAACGCCTTCCTGGGCGCGTTTTTCGCCGTCAGCAACCTGCTGCAGGAATTCGGCATTACGCCGGAGCAGTATCGCGAGGTGGTCTACAAGCAGTACGTCAAGAAATTCGGCAAGCTGGGCGACGCCGTGGTGCAGTCGAACATGGAAGTGATGACGCAGGGCTTCGAGCAGGTGAAGGAGATCAAGATCGGCGCGCTGGCTGCGGCCGACCGCTCCAGCCTGCGCGGCCAGGCGCTGCTACCCATTCTTGAGCTGGCCACTGCCGGCGGCTCTTGTGGCACCGGCTGCCGTTCCACACCCATTCCCGCCGGCCAGGCCAAGCGAGCACCCATTGACAGCGTGTCTGTCTTCGACGCGGAGTTCCGTTCGCATTACGGCTACAACCAGCCGGCGACGCCGCTCTCGGCTATGGGCGTAATCGCGGCAGCTACAGGCGACACGGCCTCAAAATACGTCGCGCGCCGCGAGACGCCGCTCTATATTCCCGAGAACTGCACGCAGTGCATGGAGTGTATCTCGGTTTGCCCGGATACGGCGCTGCCCAACACCTCGCAGGACCTGAGCACGCTGCTCACAACGGCTGTTTCCTACTACATTGCCAATGCAGAAGACCGCACCAGGCTGATGCGCGCGCTCCCCGCAATTGAAAAGGCCACTCGCACCCGCATGGTGGCGGAGATGAAGACCGGAACGCCGTTGCCGACGATTCTGCGCGAGGTAACCGAAAGCCTGGCCGCGACGGAAGATGCCGGATTCTCGCAGCAGTCGAAGCAGCAGTTCTTCGACATCATCGCCAAGGTGCCGATGGCCTACCAGAAGGTGAATGCCATCTTTTCGTCGCCGGAGCGCAAGAGCCCCGGCTCGGGCGGCGTCTTCTCGATCTTTGTCAGCGACCTGTGCAAGGGCTGCGCGGCCTGCGTTACGGCCTGCGGCGACCACGAGGCTCTCAAGATGGTGCAGGAGACCGAAGAGGTGAACGCCGAGCACGAGACCGGCACGGCCTTCCTCGACCTGCTGCCCGACACTTCGCAGAAGTATCTTGGCCTGTTCAACGCGGCGAACCCGGCCGACTCGAAGACGGCCACGCTGCGCAATATGCTGATGGTGCGCACCAACTACGACGCGCTGGTGGCCGGCGACGGCGCCTGCGCGGGCTGCGGCGAAAAGAGCGTGCTGCGCTCGATTGCGGCTGTGACCGAGGCGTACATGCGCCCCGTCTTCCACGCCAAGAGCGACCGCTTTGTTGCCAAGGCATCCAACCTGGATAACAACGGCGCAGCCAGGCTGGCAGCGCTCAAGGAGAGCAACCCCGGCGAATACGCGCTGCTTCGGCAGGCCATCGCGCACCTGGTTCTCGGGTTGGGCGGCGAAGACGTGAAGGACACCAAGGCGCGCATCGCTGCGTATGAGGCTGCAAATGGCCCCATCAGCGATGCGCAGCTGGTGGAGGCCATCTCCGCGGTGCTGCTGACCGAGGCCTTCAACCACAAGAACCTGCAGCCGGTGGATGGGCGCCTGGCCAACGGCATGAGCGTGATGGCCATGGCCGCACACACGGGGTGCAACACGGTTTACGGTTCGACGGCGCCAAACAATCCGCATCCTTATCCGTGGATGAACTCGCTCTTCCAGGACGGCGTGACGGTGGGCTGGCTGATGGGCGAGAGTTTCATCGTCGACCACGCACGGCGCTCCGTTCTGCCTGAACGGCTGGCCGATATTCTGCTGACGCGCGACTCGAATGTCATCAACGAAGAGGTGTACTATCACTTCACGCACTTCACGGACGCGCTGATGACCGACCAGGAGATCATCGAACTGCCCAAGGTTTGGGTGGTCGGCGGCGACGGCGGCATTGGCGACATCGGCTACCAGAACACGTCGAAGGTGATTCTGCAGAACCGGCCCAACGTGAAGGTGCTGATGCTCGACACACAGGTGTACTCGAACACCGGCGGACAGAACTCCGACTCGACGCCGATGCTGGGCGGCAATGACATGAACGTCTTCGGCTCCGCCACGCAGGGCAAGAACACGGAGAAGAAGACAGTGGCTGAGACCTTCCTGGCGGGGCACGGTTCGCCGTTCGTCGCGCAGGTCTCGATGGCCAACGCGCCCAAGCTCTACCGGGCGATTCTCGATGGTCTGGAGTATCGCGGCACCATGTTCCTGCAGGCATTCACCACCTGCCAGCCGGAGCACGGCGTGGCCGACGACATGGCTCTGCACCAGGCGCAGCGCGTGCGCGACTCGCGCGGCGTGCCGGAGTTCGTCTTCAACCCGCGGATGGGCGAGACCTACCAGGAAGCGCTAGACATCAAGGGCAATCCGTCCATCGATCTGGACTGGTACGAGACCAAGTCGAAGACCACCGGCGAGACGCAGCGCTACACGGTTGCCCACTGGTGCACCACCGAGGCGCGCTTCCGCAACCACTTGAAGAAGATCAAGCCGGAGGCCGCGGCCAAGCTGATCCACCTCGACAACATGCTGGTCCGCATCACGCAGCAAGATGTCGTCTACCGGCGCTACGTGCAGCCCGGCCACCGCGCCTACATCCCCGACTTCGGCGTGTACATCACCTGGGAGGAGAACGGCAAGGTCGAGTACCGCGCCCTGAGCCGCCAACTGGTGATGTTCTGCGTGGAGCGCCGCAAGGCCTGGCGCATGCTGCAATCGAAGGCGGGCATCGTCAACAAGGAGTACGCGGCACAGAAGGCGATTCTTGCCGATGTGGACGCAGGCAAGATTCCGATGGACGAGTTCCTGGCGCACGCTCACGAAATCCTGAAGGAGCGCGTGAGCGGCGGGGTGCTGGTCAAGGCATAAGTCGCTAACTCAGCTTCACCACCACGAACGCGGACCCTTAGGTCCGCGTTCGTGCGTTTCACGGGAGAGCTTCTCCATCTTAGATGGCTATCGACCCTTAGCCCAACTTCTTCGATCTGGGATAGCTCGAACCCCATCACGAGAATTCTTTCTCTTAAATTATGCGAAATTCCGTATAATGGCGTCGTGGACAGACCTTCAAGACCCATCGAGTTCCGAGGCCGTGCCTTGGAGGATCTGTCCCGGTTTCCGGCGATGGCCCGGCGAAAAGCGGGCTTCCAACTGTTTCAGGTGCAGTAAGGCGACGATCCAGATGACTGGAAGCCTATGTCCGGTATTGGCCCAGGCGTAAGAGAAATCAGGATTCGCGAGATGGACGGAGCGTTTCGCGTGATATATCTGGCGACGTTCTCCCGCGCTGTTTTCGTTCTGCATTGCTTTCAGAAGAAGACGCAAAGGACCAGCGTAGGAGATATCGAGTTGGCAAAGCAGCGCTACAAAGAGCTGTTAAGGGAGCTTGGAAGATGACGAAGGCCAAAGCATACGAGAACGTTTGGGACGCCCTCGAGCCCGATCCGGTCAAAGCGGAGAACCTCAAGCTCCGCTCCTCGCTCATGCTGGCACTCAAGCGCTACATCAAGAGCGAAGGCTTGACCCAGGCCCAGGCCGCAAAGGTCTTTGGCGTCACCCAGCCGCGCATTTCCAACCTCATGTGCGGCAAGATCGATGCCTTCGCGCTGGATATGCTGGTCAAGATGGCTACCGCTGCCGGCTTGCGCGTTACGATGCGCATCAACAAGGCCGCGTAAAGCGGACTCGACGATCAGAGCGCAGGAAGCGCCTCTATTCATGCCCCGCATCCCCATGCATCTGGCCGGGTTTTGCACGGAGGCTTTACAATTCCGCCAGTCTTGATCCAAATCAAAAGCGTGAGCCCGGAGCGGCATGGCGACCAATCTTCAACTCTTTGGACCGGTGCACCTTGCCATCCTGGCTGCGGTTCCGTTGCTGGCGGCGGTGCTTGCGGCGGCGCAGCGGAGGCTCGCGCCGGGCGCGCGCGGGCTGCGCTATGGACTGGCGGTTGCCCTTTTCGTGGAGGGAGCTTCGTATTACCTGAACTTCGTCTGGCACGGCAAGCGGCTGTTTCCAACGCATATGCCGCTGGAACTCTGCGATGCCTCGCTGTTTCTGACGATCATTGCGCTGCTCACCCTAAACGAGACGGTCTTCGATCTGGCGTACTACACGGTGCTGGCCGGCGCATCGATGTCGCTGCTGACGCCGAATCTCGATGAACCATTCCCCTCGTTCATCACGGTGCAGTACTTCGTGAACCATGGGCTGATGGTGACCTCGGCGCTCTACCTGGTGTGGTCGAGGCAGGCGCGCCCGCGGCCGCGGTCGGTGGCGAGAGTCATGCTGGGGGTGAACATCTACGCCGCGTTCATCGGTGCCTTCGACTTCTTCTTCAAGACCGACTACATGTTCCTGGGCGCCAAGCCCCAGGCGGTGACGCTGCTGACGTTTCTCGGGCCATGGCCGTGGTACATCCTGACCAGCGAGCCCGTGGCTCTGGGCCTGTTCCTGCTGCTGTATCTTCCCTTTCGCCAAGGCACGGCGCGTGCGTCGTAGCCGGAGGGCCGGGGCGCGGAAATTGCGGAGTGCCGGCGTTGCTTTGGCAGGAATCAGCGAGATGGCGCCGCCTCGCGGTCACTAGCGAGTCAGCGGGCGACGTTGGCTGACGCCGGGTATGCGGCGCGATTGAAGCCGTGCCCTGATGCGAGGCCCCAGGGCATTGGAGACCCGGGGTTCGGTTGAATCCCTTTAGTGCACCGTCACCGTAACCTGCGCGGTGGAGCGCCCGTACTGGTTGGTCGCGTTCAGCGTGTAGGTGGTGGTTGCAGCGGGTGTGATGGTTACCGTTCCGCCGCTGATTCCGCCGAGCACGTCGATGTAGTCGTAAGAATCGTTGGTGGTATTCCAGGTGAGCGTCACGGGTGTTCCCGCGGCAACGGTGGACGCGGAGGCGTTGAAGCTGTTGATGGTGGGCGGCGCGCCGGTGGGCGCGGTATTGGCATCCCATCCGGGGAACGTGGGGTTCATCTGCACCACTTCGAAGTTGGATGACTGGATGGCGTCGAGATTGATGAGGTCGTTGTCGTCCCAGCGTGGATCGGGAACGCCCTGAAAGTAGAAGTAGCCGCCGTTGTCGGCGAGGATCATGCCGTATTTCTTCATGGCGGTGAGGATGACCTGGTTGGCCGCAGAGAAACCGGAGATGTCGAAGCTGGCCTTGAGGCGGATGCGCATTCCCATCACGTTGCTGACGCCCCAAACCGTTCCCGCGGCATGGCTGGCCGGTTCCACGAAGTAGCCGCCGTTGGCGTCGTTCTTGGTTTGCTGCATGGTGAAGCGGATGGCGTGGTTGATGGCGCCGGCAGCAACTTCGTCGTAACGCACCAGGCCGGGGAAGATGGCCAGGCCGGCGGCATCTGCCGAGGTCCAGCTCCATGGACGCTGCTCGAAGTTCTTCATGTCCCAGATGGTCTCGGAATCCGAGCTCCAGGCCCCGTTGCAATAGACCGAGTTGAAGGTCTCATAGAGCATGCAGCGATTGCGGTCGAGCACCAGCACGTGCTGATCTCCCTGATAGTTGTTCGGCCCGCCCGTGCAGGCGGCCGGCGAACCCTCGATGGGAGCGGTGGGCGGGAATGGAGCATCAGCCACGTCGCTCTCGCTGGCATACGAGACTACATTGATGGGAACCAGGGGGATCGTGCTGGAATCGACCACAACATAGGGAATGCCGTAGTTTCCGCCGGCTACGGAAGAGAAGTCGTGGTGCAGATGCAGACCGGCAAACCCGGCCGCGGTGGTGATAGCGGTGTTGTTGGGGTCGAGGGGAGCCGAGGAGATATCGGTGTTCCAGGCAGCCGACGTGGGGAATGGGACGAACCCGTTGAGGCTGGCATTATCTCCCGTGCTCATGCCCGTGCATGTGGGGGTGCCGGTGGCCGCGCTCACCACAAGGCTCAGGTCGGCGGATGCTGATTGCGCCGTCGGATGAGTTGAGTCGTTCACCGTGATGGTCACCGACGCAATTCCTACGGAGCTTGCCGCGGGCGTGCCGGAGATGATGCCCGACGCGCCATTGATCGAAAGACCGCCCGGCAAGCCGGTGGCGCTGTAGGTGTACGGGGCAATGCCGCCGGTCGCCGCGATCGTCGCGCCGACGTACGCAGTGCCGACCGTTCCGCCTGGAAGCGAGGTGTTTGTGATCGAAAGTGTGCCTGAGACGGGGGGTGCTCCAATGTTGATGCTGAGTTGGGCGGTCCCTGTGAGCCCCGTGGGCTTGGTCGAGTCTGTCACCGTGAATGTGACGTTCGCGGTTCCCTCGGAGCTTACGGCGGGTGTGCCGGTGATTGCGCCCGTCCCGCTGCTGATTGAAAGGCCGGTGGGCAGGCCGGTGGCGCTGTAGGTATATGGGGTTGTGCCGCCGGTGGCTGTGATCGAGGCGCTGTACGGATCACCAGCCGTGCCGCCCGGAAGCGATGCCGTGGTAATGGACGGCCCGCCGGGATTGACGTTGAGGCTCAGTTGTGAAGTTGCAGACTGCGGCGTCGGCTGGGTGGAGTCGGTTACGGTAATTACCACCGCGGCCGTTCCCACGGTGTTCGCGGCAGGAGTGCCGCTGATTGCGCCCGTGGTGCCACTGATTGTCAGGGCGCTAGGCAGGCCGCTCGCGCTGAAGGTATACGGGGCGATCCCGCCCGTCGCGGTAACCGATGCGGTGTATGCAATCCCGGTGCTTGCATTTGGCAGCGAGCTTGTTGTGATGGCGAGGCCGTTGAGGGTGGCTGAACCGCTGGAAGATTTGGGGGAGGAAGTGCAGCCGGCGAGCACGATGGCCGCTCCCATGATCAGGCATTTGACGAGATTTCGCATGTCCGCGCACTTACCTTTCGTTTTGCCCATTCGTTGGTGCACCAGGCCGATGCATGCCCGACCGTCCGGAGTCCATCGAGCCACACGGGAATGCATGAATCGCGTCGCGGCAAAGATCTCCGAGGGGTAGCCAGCGAATGCGGCTCTCTACCGATATTCGGCAGAAGCCGCACCGAACAGTAGTCTGCTGTTCAAACAGCACAGCAATCTCACTGCCACAACGCGCACCTCAATTGGCGTGGATTATATCGGCTTGAAAGGCAGGGCTTGGATGGCACTTTCGGGGGATACAGGGGATGCGGAACTCCTTTGGAGAAGCATCCCCCGTGTAGTTTTTACCGTCTTAGCTGTCAATATTACAAACTGATTGCGCGAGCTGCGGAACATGGCCTTGATTCGAGAGGAATGCTCGAAGAACGCACCGCAGGGGCTGAAGCCTGAGGTGATTCTGCGCGCTTTATGCGGGGGCTAAAACCCCCACCTCCCTCCGTTTCGAGCTATTCCGCAACCTGGAAGATCGTGCCCTGACATTTCTTGCCTCTACCGTCGAGTTTTTTCCGCAGCCTCTCTAACCACCGTTACGCCCAGCTGAACCCGCTCTTCTGCAGCGGCAGAGTGCGGATCCGTTTGCCGGTGGCGGCAAAGATAGCGTTCGTCACCGCAGGCAATATCGGCGGCAGCGTGGGTTCGCCCAGTCCTGTCGGAGCGTAATCGGTCTTGCGCCAGTAAACCTCGATCTTGGGCGCCTGCCGCATGCGCATGAGCGGGTGGTTATGGAAGTTGGATTGCTGCACCCTGCCATCCGCGAAGGTGATCTCCTGCGCCAGGTGGCCCATGCCTTCCATGATGCCGCCTTGCGCCATGCTCTCCGCCGCGGCGGGATTGATGATCTGGCTGCCGACATCTCCGGCCGCCCATACGCGGTGAACCGTGACCTTGTTGTTGGCATCCACGCTCACTTCGGCAACTTCAGCAAAGTAGCCCAGATGGCAGAACCAGGCGGCGATGCCTATCCCGCGGCCGGGTTCCTTGCTGCGCTTGGCCCAGCCTGATTTTTCCGCTACCAGCTCCAGCACGCCTTTGTAGCGCTCCGGGATCAGGACGGAAGGTCCGGTGGGCTCGTGGTCGCCGACCGCGTCTTCGCCGTCCGACTTCCAGGGAGCCTGTTTGTTGCTCAGGAGTTCGAGCTGGAACTCGAGAGGGTCTCGGCCTGCTGCGGCGGCCAGCTCGTCAAGGAAAGACTGCGCCACCCAGCAATAGGCGTTGTCACCGGGAGCCCTGAGCGCTCCGGTGCGCTGCGTGAGCGGCTGCGCGGAGGTGTAGAGCGCGTATGACGGTGGAAAGCCGGCGGGATAGGCATCCCGGCCGATGCCGCCGCCGGAGGTCGATTGTTTTTGATCGCCATAGGTGACAAAGTGATGGCGCCAGGCGGTGAGCTTGCCCTGCGCATCCAGACCACCCTTCAGACCGACCGTTCCGCCAGGACGGAATGGATCGTGGGCAACGTCATCCTCGCGCGACCAGAGCAGCTTGACCGGCGCATCGACACGCTTGGCAATCCAGGCAGTCTCCGCAAGGTAGTCGTTCTGCAGGCGGCGGCCGAAGCTGCCTCCCGAGCGAACCATGTGGGTGGTGATGTCGCTCTCCTGAATGCCGAGCGTCTTGGCGACCAGGCCCCGGCCGTTTCCGGGCAGCGTGCTGGTGGACCACATCTCCAGCTTGCCGTCCTTCCAGTGCGCCGTGGCGCCTTGCGGCTCGAGAGTAACATGGGCGATGAATGGATACTCGTATGTGGCCTCGACGACCTTGGCCGATGACTTGAGCGCGGCATCAACATCGTCATAGTTGCGCAACGTTTTTGCAGGCGGGGCCTTGAGCAGATCGGCGGCCTTCGCGGCAAAGCTCTGGCTGCTTTGCGAGACGGCGGGGCCCAGATCCCAATCGACCTTAAGCTGCTTGCGAGCCTGCTGCGCCTGCCACCAGGTGTCTGCCACGATGGCTACGCCCGCTTCCATGCCCGGCTCCCAGGGCGTAAGCGCCGCGGGAGTAATGCCGCCATCGATGACCAGGGCTTGACGCACGCCGGGAAGCGCTTTGATCTCGTCGAGATTGGCCGACTTCACCCTGCCGGCATACACCGGACACCTTTCAATAGATGCGTACAGCATGCCGGGCAATGTGACGTCGATGCCGAACAGCGGCTTGCCGGTCACGATGGAGTGAGTGTCCACGCCAGGTTGCGAGTGGCCGATGATGCGGTAATCCTTGGGGTCTTTGAGCTTGACCGTGCTGAGCTTGGGCGGCGGCAGCGCCGCGGCTTTGGCAGCCAGCTCGCCATAGCCCGCCGAGCGGCCGGAAGCTGCATGGAGCACGCGTGCGGAGGCGACCGGGACCACGCCACCGGAAGCTGGCTGTGACGGACCTCCGGAGGCGGCGTGGAGCACGCGGCCCGAGTCGGTGGAGCATTCGGCAACCGGCACTCCCCACGTTTGAGCTGCAGCGGCAATGAGCAACTGGCGGCCGGCGGCGCCCACGCGGCGCATCGGCTCCCAGCCCTCAGGGGTGTTGGCGGAACCGCCGGAAAACTGCGTGCCGTATTTCTTCTCGTCCAGTTCGGCCTGTTTCACGCGGACGTCTTTCCAATCGACATCCAGCTCCTCGGCAATCAGCATGGGCAGCATGTTGCGCATGCCCTGGCCGGACTCCGAGGCGCGCGCCATGATGGTGACAATCCCATCGGGCGCGATGTGGATGAAGGACTGCGGCGTGAGGTCGGGCGGCGCATCCGGCCGCTGGGCGGCGGCGTGCGGTGCGCGATAAAGGTTCAGAGCGAGGCCGCCACCGGCGAGAGCGCTCAACTGAAGAAACAATCTGCGATCGATACGCATGGTTCGAGCCTCCCTTCTATTTGCTGGCAGTGGTGACTGCGCCCGCGGCTTCGTGAATCGCCTGGCGAATTCGGGTATAGGTGCCGCAGCGGCACAAGTTGCCGCTCATGGCGGTATCGATCTCCGCGTCGGTGGGATGGGGCGTGTGGGCCAGCAGAGCAGCGGCTGACATGATCTGGCCGGCCTGGCAATAGCCGCATTGCGGCACGTCCATCGCCTCCCATGCAATCTGCACGGGGTGGGAGCCGTCGGCGGAGAGCCCCTCAATGGTCGTGATGGCCTTGCCCTCCGCGGCGCTCACGCGGGTGATGCAAGAGCGGGTTGCCTTGCCATCCAAGTGCACGGTGCATGCGCCGCACAGGCCCATGCCGCATCCGTATTTGGTTCCTTTGTAGTTGAGAACATCCCGCAACGCCCACAAGAGCGGCGTGTCGGGCGAAACGTCGACCGTCTTGTCGACGCCATTAATTGTCAGTTGCAGCGCCATAAACGCACCTCACTGTTCGGCTCAAGTTGAAATGACTTTCAATTAGGAAAAATGCGGACTTGCAACGCAATTGAACTCATAAGAACGGATTCAGGGGAACAGGAATTTGCCCGGGCGTGCAGGGCCGGGTTGCTTCCAATATAGACGAGGACCGCCCGCTTCGGGGATCCAACCCCGGTCTCTCCAGGTGAGACCGGGGGCATTCAGAAGTAATTCAACGCATTAACGGCTGAAAACAACATACTTGCGGCCGGCATAGAGACGAAAGCCTCCAGCGGGGTCGGCTGTAACCTGCAGGGGCGTGGGCCGCTTGAGCCCATCGTCATTGCCCGAGCTCACGGTAAAGACGTCATGAGCACCTACATCGGTAACCACAAACTTGTCTCCGGCGATAAATCCCACTCCGTAAATTCCCGCCGGCAGATTTTGGCCACCGATCTTGATCGGTTCCTCGGTGATGAAATAGGCCTGGTACTTTGCAGCAATGCCGGTCGAATAGCCGCTGGTATCCACCAGCGTAGTCAGCACGAAGGAACCATCGGCAAACTTCACGCCGCCCGAGTTGCGCAACTGCGTGGTGGCCGACTGGCCCTTGTAATAGACAGTGGCTGGAAGCAGCTTCTGCATGTCGGCGGGTTTCAACACCGTATCGCCGCCCTGCGCCTTCGCCGAGAACGGCGCTGCCATGATTGCCACGGCCATGGTGCCTGCCGCGAAAAACTTCAGAATTGCCGGTACACGCATTGTGTAGCCTCCCTCTTTCTCTTGCGTATCGGAGTATACCGCACCCTCCGATGCACCTGTTGCGCACATCTAGAGAACATACAAATCCACGTACTCGTTCACGGGCATTTGCTCCAGCCGCTCGCGGTCGAGCGACGCTTCGAGGATCTTCTCCTGGCGATCTTCGGTATAGCACCGGCGCAGGTTATTCTGGAACTTTTCAATCAGCATCGGCAACCCCTCGTCGCGGCGCCGGCGGTGGCCGATGGGGTACTCAACCGTCTCCTCGAGCACAGTCCCGTCGTTCAACTCCACTTTCAGCGCGTTGGCGATCGATCGCTTCTCCGGGTCGTGGTAGTCGCGTGTAAAGGACGGGACCTCGACGCACTCCATCTTGGCCCGCAGCGCATCGATGCGCGGATCAGTAGCGATCCAGTCTTCGTAGTCGGCTGCGGTCAGCCTGCCGAAGAGCAGCGGAATGGCGATCATGTACTGTACGCAATGGTCGCGGTCGGCCGGATTGGCCAGGGGACCCTTCTTGTCGATGATGCGCAGGCAGGCTTCGTGGGTGCGAACGCTGATGGCGCGAACGTCTTCGGCGCTCCTGCCCAGCCGTCCGAGCTTCGCGTGCAAAGCCATGGCCGCTTCGACCGCGGTCTGGGCATGAAATTCGGCCGGGTAGCTGATCTTGAAAAGCACGTTCTCCATCACGTAACTGCCATAGGGCCGCTGGAAGCGGAATTCCCTGCCCTGAAACGAAACGTCGTAGAAGCCCCAGGTCTTGGCGGTCAGCACCGAGGGATATCCCATCTCGCCCGCCTGGGCCATGAGCGCCAGGCGCACGGCCCGGCTGGTGGCGTCGCCCGCAGCCCAGCTCTTGCGCGAGCCGGTGTTGGGCGCGTGACGATAGGTGCGCAGGCTTTGCCCGTCCACCCAGGCCAGGGAAAGCGCGGCGATGGTCTGGTCGCGGCTCAGGCTAAGCAATTTGCTGACCACGGCGGTTGAGGCCACCTTCACCAGCAGAACGTGATCGAGACCGACCTTGTTGAAGGAGTTTTCAAGCGCGATGCAGCCCTGAATCTCGTGGGCCTTGATCATCGCCGTGAGAACGTCGCGCATGACCAGCGGGGCGCCGTCCGCGTCAATCGCAGTGCGGGAGAGCCAGTCGGCAGTGGCCAGAATGCCGCCGAGATTGTCGGAAGGATGGCCCCACTCGGCAGCCAGCCACGTGTCATTGAAGTCGAGCCAGCGGATCATGGCGCCGATGTTGAAGGCCGCCTGCACGGGGTCGAGTTGATAGATGGTGCCGGGCACGCACGCGCCGTTGGGAACCACCGTTCCCGGCACAATAGGCCCCAGCAGCTTGGTGCAGGCCGGGTACTCCAGCGCTTCAAGGCCGCAGCCCAGCGTATCCATCAGACAATGCTGCGCGGTGGCATAGGCCAGTTCGCTCTTAATCTCATAATTCAGGGCATAGTCGGCGATATCGGTCAGGACTTTGTCGGGCGCCGGACGTTCATTGCTGATGTGCGAGGACACTTGCTCTCCCTTTATTCCCGGTCTTCTATCGGAACGAATTTCAGGTTCTCGGGCCCGGTGTAATCGGCTGAGGGGCGAATGATCTTCCCGTCCTGGCGCTGCTCAATGACATGCGCGCACCAGCCGGCCGTGCGTGCAATCACAAACAGGGGCGTAAACAGGTCGACGGGAATCCCCATCTGATGATAAGCAACCGCGGAGTACCAGTCGAGGTTGGGAAACATGCGCTTGGCGTCGCGCATCACGTTCTCGATGCGCTCGGCCACATCAAAAAGCAGCGTATCTCCTGCGGCAACTGCGAGATCCCGTGCGGCTTGTTTCACAATATCGCTGCGCGGATCGCTGATGGTGTAGACCGGATGGCCGAAGCCGATGATGACTTCGCGCTCGGCCACGCGGCGGCGGATGTCTTGCTCGGCGGCATCGGGCGAGCTGTAGCGCTGCTGAATTTCGAGGGCCACTTCGTTGGCTCCGCCGTGCTTGGGGCCCTTGAGCGCGCCGATGGCTCCGGCAATGGAAGAATGCAGATCGGAGCCGGTTCCGGCAATGACGCGCGCGGCAAACGTGGAGGCGTTGAACTCGTGCTCGGCATAGAGGATCAGCGAGGTCTGCATGGCACGGGTCCACTCCAGGCTTGGCTTTTCGCCGTGCAGCAAATGCAGAAAATGTGCAGCGATGGAGTCCTCAAAGCGCTCGACTTCGATGCGGCGCCCGTTGCGGGCATAGTGGTGCCAGTAGAGGAGCATCGATCCCAGCGAAGCGAGGAGCGAATCGGCGATGGCGCGCGCACCTGCCGCGCTGTGGTCCGCGCTCTCCGGCAGCACGCAGCCCAGCACTGAGACGCCGGTGCGCAGCACGTCCATGGGATGGGTGGAAGGCGGCAGCAGTGCGAGCGCCTGCTTAACGGCCGCGGGCAGACTGCGCAGGGGACGCAGGGTGGACTTGTAGGCCGCCAGTTCGGCCACGTTGGGCAGCTTGCCATGCACCAGCAGGTGCGCAATCTCTTCGTACTCGCAGTGCGCGGCCAGGTCGCGGATGTCGTAGCCGCGATAGTGCAGATCGTTGCCGCTGTGGCCCACGGTGCAGATGGCCGTGTTCCCGGCCGGCGTGCCGGAAAGGGCAACTGACTTCTTGGGCTTGAATGCAGCGGTGGGGGTAATTGCCGATTCGCTCATGAAAAACCTCCTGGGGTGAGCGGGACAGGGGAAATGCGGAGGGCCTGCTTATTCCTTGCCTTTTGCAAAAAGTTCATCCAGCTTCTTCTCAAATGCGTGGTAGTCCAGATATTTGTAGAGGTCGGCGCGGGATTGCATGAGCGGCAGCACGCTTTTCTGTGTGCCTTCAGCGCGGATGGCCTCGTACACCTTGAGCGCCGCGGCGTTCATGGCGCGGTAAGCCCCGCAACAGTAGAGGATGATATCCACGCCCGCGCGGGCCAGCTCGTCGCGCGTCCATAGGGGCGTCTGGCCAAACTCGGTGATGTTGGCCAGGATGGGCACGCCCACAGCGGCGCGAAACTCCGTGTATTGCCGCAGTTCCGTCACCGCTTCGGCGAAGATCATGTCTGCGCCGGCGGCTACATAGGCCTGCGCGCGGGCGATGGCCGAGGCAAGCCCTTCATTCGCCAAGGCATCGGTGCGGGCCATCAGCACAAATTGCTCGTCGCTGCGCGCGTCCACAGCGGCCTTGATGCGATCGACCATCTCGGCGGCTGGGACGAGCTCCTTGCCGGGACGATGGCCGCAGCGCTTCTGGCCCACCTGGTCTTCCATGTGAACGGCCGCGGCGCCGGCCTTGATCATGGATTTGATTGTCCGGGCAATGTTGAACGCCCCGCCCCAGCCGGTGTCGATATCGACCAGCAGCGGCAGGCTGGTTGCATCGGTAATGCGGCGCGCGTCGGTGAGCACGTCTTCCATAGTGCTGATGCCCAGATCGGGAATCCCGAGCGAGTTGGCCGCTACCCCGCCGCCGGACAAGTAGAGAGCCCGGAAGCCGGTGGCTTCCGCCAGCCGCGCCGTATAGGCGTTGATGGCTCCGGCCACCTGCAGCGGCTTCTCTTCGCAAACCGCGGCGCGGAATCTTTCACCAGCCGATACTCGGTTTTGTCTCTGCTGCATGCAATGCCTTGCGCGCATCATAACAGCCGGATGGCCCCTATTTCCCAACCGGCCCTCCCGGTGCGACAATCATCCGGTCGGGGCCGTCCGAAGCCATCAGGGGACTCCGCCTAAAGGAGAAATATTGCCATGAAACGCCTTCTCGTCTGTACCGGCCTGCTCGTTGCCGCCGCCACACTTATTGCCCAGCAGCCCGCGCCCAAAGCTCCCCCCAAGAGCCCAGCCGCCACGGCAACGGCTACCATCGCCGGCAAAACCATCAGCATTACGTACAGCTCGCCTGGCGTGAAGGGCCGCGAAGGACACCTGTTCACGAAAGACGGCCAGATCGGCAAGGACCCGACCTACCCGGTGTGGCGCGCGGGCGCCAATAGTGCCACCAAGTTCCACACCGACGCCGATCTGATGATCCAGGGCACGCATGTGCCGGCCGGCGACTACACGCTTTACGTGGATATTTCCGACCCGGCGGCGTGGGTGCTGATTGTCAACAAACAGACCGGCCAGTGGGGCACGGTGTACGACAAGGCGCAGGACCTGGGCCGGTTTAAGATGACCATGACCAAGCCGCTGGCGATGGTGGAAAACCTGAAGTACACGATCGACGCGACGGGCGGCACCACCGGCAAGCTGACGCTGGAGTGGGAGAATCATTCAGCATCGGTGATGATCGCGGTTCATTGAGAACCCAGAGGTGCGCTGAGCACCCATGGCAGGGCGGCATTTTGCGGGCCTTTGCGGCCCTGCCGATACAATAGGCATAGTGGGTGATTTCTCCCCGGAGGGATTTGAGCCTTGCCCTTGTATGCCTATCGCTGCACCCAGTGCGGCCATCGATTTGAAAAGATCCAGAATTTTTCGGCCGAGCCGGAGCTGGAATGCCCGCTGTGCCACGGGCCGTTGGAGCGCCCGCTCACCGCGCCCCGGCTGCACTTCAAGGGCGCCGGCTGGTATGTGAACGACTATGCCGCAAAGAGCAGCGAGCCGGCCTCCGAGTCTGCTCCGTCCGAAACAAAAGCTCCTGCCCCGAAGACTGACAGTACGGCTGCGCCTGCTGCAGCGCCAGCCCCGGCATCTGCGCCTGCCTCGACGCCGAGTTCGACGACCACGAGCTCGACCTCTTAGTGGGAGTGCTCTCCCACCCTCGCCGCAAGAACAACGACGCGGCAAGGATGGGGCAACCATGGATTACATCTTTCTTGAGAACACCTTAAACGGTTCCTTCCCGCTTCAACTTCTCTGCAATCACGTCGGTGTACTTGTTGCCTGAACCGGTGTTGAAGAGCACCACGCTGTCCTCGGGCTTCAGAAATCCTGTCGCGAGCAGGTGATCGTAGGCCGCTGTGGCTGCGGCGCCCTCCGGCGAGAGCAGCAGACCCTCGTGCCGGGCCCAATCCTTGAGCGATGCGAAGATCTGGTCGTCGCTGAGCGCCAGCGCGGTTCCGCCGGAAGCGCGAACGATTTCGAGGATCAGCGCATCGCCGTAGGGTTTGGGGACACGCAGGCCGGAAGCGAACGTATGCGCGTCCTGCCACATCCGGCTCACCGCCTCGCCCTGCTCGAAGGCGCGAACCACCGGGGCGCACCCGGCAGCCTGGATGGCGATCATCTTTGGCCGCTTGCCGGTCACCCAGCCCAGTTGATCCAGCTCTTCGAAGGCCTTCCACATCCCGATCAGGCCCACACCTCCACCGGTCGGATAAAAGACCGCGTCGGGATACTCCCAGCCCAGTTGTTCCACGAGTTCGTATCCCATGGTCTTCTTGCCCTCCACGCGGAACGGCTCTTTGAGCGTGGAGATGTCGAACCACCCCTCGGCCTGCCTGCGTTCGGCAACGATGCGCCCGCAATCGGAGATGAGGCCATCGACGAGAGTGAGATGAGCGCCATAGGCATGGCACTCAACCTGGTTGGCAAGAGGCACGTCTTTGGGCATGAAGATGTGGGCTTCGATTCCCGCCGCAGCCGCATAGGCCGCCAGGGCTCCGCCGGCATTGCCTGCGGAGGGCGCTGCCAGCTTCTTGAATCCGTAGTGGCGCGCCATGGTCACGGCCAACGCCAGCCCACGCGCCTTGAAGGTTCCGGTGGGGTTGGCGCCTTCTTCCTTGAGCCAGACGTTGGGATTGCGCCGGCTGCCCAGCATG
>CAYUJM010000012.1:0-45446 GCA_964445025.1 uncultured Occallatibacter sp.
GCTCCAACGAAATTTACGAGCAGCGCATGGCCGAGGTCTGCCGGCGCGCCGTCGCCGAGTGCGTTGACGCGGTCGCTTTCGGCGATCTGTTCTTGGCCGACGTGCGCGCCTATCGCGAGAAGCAGCTCCAGCCCACCGGCCTCGAGCCCCTGTTTCCCCTCTGGGATATCCCCACCGACGCGCTGGCGCGCGAGATGATCGCCGGCGGCCTGCGCGCCAAACTGGCCTGCATCGACCTCAAGCAACTGCCGGAGTCCTTCGCCGGCCGCGACTTCGATGAAGCCCTTCTGCGCGATCTGCCGGCTGAGACCGACCCTTGCGGCGAGCGCGGCGAGTTTCACACCTGCGTCTACGCCGGCCCCATGTTCGCCGCCCCGCTCAGCCTCGAACCCGGAGAGGTCGTGAACCGCGACGGCTTCGTCTTCGCCGACTTCGAACAAGAAACCAGTCTGACCGGCCAATAATCAGACAGAGGCTGGTCCCAGTCCTCTATTCTCCATTCCCTAGTCCCTATTCCCTATTCCCTATTCCCTGCCTCTCGTCACCTCCGCCACCACCTCTTCGGCTTGGTCGCAGGTTTTTGCGGCTCGGCCGTCAACCCGGCTTCTTCCAGCGTGGGAAGCGTGTGTGTGTCGCGCCATTGCTGAATCACCTGGCTCTGCCAGCGGTCGCCGCGCGCGATCCACAGTTGCGCCGACTGGTCATAGCGGTCCATGTTGGTTTGCAGCCAGTAGACCCGGTTGTCGCGCAGCCAGGCCTGGCGGTAGAGGTCGCGCAGCAGCGTGTAGCCGTCGCGAATGTCCTGCATCCGTCCGTTGTTCGATCCGATCGTGTGCAGCAGCTCCGAAACCTCGCTGCGGCGCGTCTTGTCCCCCGAGGCCGCAAGCGCCCGCGCCTCCTCATACAGCGACACGCAGTCGTCCGCGGCCTGAAACTTCAGCCCCACAAAGTCAATGCGGCGCGCGCCCAGTTCCAGCGCGTCCAGCGCCTCGGGATTCTCTAGCTGCCGGCCTTCCCGTGCAGCCGCGGCACGCGCCTCGGCCAGCAAGGTAATAGCCTGCTCCGCATCCAGCCTGAGTTCGCTCAGCACCGGACGCAGTTTCACTGCCAGTCGCTGGCCCTCCGGCGAAAACGGATCGACCCAGAAGTAGCTGTCCCGCGCATCGCCCAGCTCCGCCTTCTTCAGCAGCGCGTGCGCCGCCATCAGAGCCTGCTGCGCCTCATCGATCTTCCCTGTCGAGTCGCCGTGAAACGCCGCGCCGTACGAAGCAGTGAATGCGTCCTCCGGGCTCTCGCCCGCCTGCCAGCTTGCCGCCGCGCCAAACAGTACACCGAACCAGTCCTCGTCGAAGATGCCCTCGCCGTCGTCGTTCCACACCGTGTTCAGCATCCCCTTCGCACCCAGCTTCTGCCCGTCGCGCACAAACGCGCGTATGTTGCCCAGCGCCTCGTTGTTGTTGGGGTAGATCCGGTTCCAGTTGTTCACTCCCGGCGCCACCCAGGTCTCGAGGCCAGCCTTGGTGAAGGGCAGAATCAGCGGCGTAAAATCCGGCTCCGCGTCGTAGCGCCAGGGCACGGCGATCATGTCCTTGGGCAACGTTGCCACCAGATCCGGCGAGTTCACCGCAATATCGCCCCAGAACAGCAGTTGCTTGTGGTTGGGTTCCAGCGCCGCGTGAATCTTGGTCAGGAAATTCATGTAGACCGCGCCCAGCCCGCGATCCTTCACCTCTTCGCGCGTCCGCCCCAGCCCCAGCTCAAA
Organism: uncultured Occallatibacter sp.; assembly: GCA_964445025.1. Classification (GTDB taxonomy): domain Bacteria; phylum Acidobacteriota; class Terriglobia; order Terriglobales; family Acidobacteriaceae; genus Telmatobacter. The sequence goes on from CAYUJM010000012.1 coordinate 1,763, forward strand.
CGTCTCGTCCGCGCCGACGTGCGCGTAAGGCCCGGGAAACACCTTGGCCAGCTCATCAAACCATCCGGCAATCTGCGGCAGCGTCTTGGCGTCGCCCGGCGCCAGCACCGCGCCATGCGGCGTCTCTCCCAGCGGCGAGTACTCCTCGAACTTGAGCACGTTGTGCAGGTGCCCAAACGCCTCCTGCTCGGGAATGACAGTGATGTGATATTGAGCGGCATATTCCACCAGTTCGCGCGCCTCGGCCGGCGTCATCGAACCGCCCGGAAAAGCCGCTACCGGCGTGCTTGCATACGCGAACGTGTGCTCGAAGTACGGCGAAAAGGTATTCAGCTTGTAGGCTGCCAGGGTACGAATCTCGCGCCGCAGAAAATCCATATTCGGCAGTGGCCCGCGCGACCAGTCGTCGGAAAGTCCCCGATGCGCCATCGCCGGCCAGTCCCGCAACGTGGGCGCCAGAAGAACCTGCTCCTTGCCGCTGCCGCGAATCAGCTGCTTCACCGTTTGCGCGCCGTAAAAGACCCCGGCTGACGTTTCTGCAATCACCGCCAGCCCGCCCTCGCCGTCGGGCACAATCACATAGCCTTCGTCGTGCATCTCGGGGTCAAAGTGCAGATGATTCCGCTCCAGCAGCGCCTTGGCGGGCTCCGCGTTCGCCCTCTCCAGGCGGATAAGCGGCGCATCTTGCCTCACCTGTCTCTTGCCCAGCATCTGCTCGGTCAGGTCCTCGGCCGCAAACCCATCCTCCGCGTCGGAGGCAACCACAAAGAACCCGACGCCATCAATCGGAATCGTTCCCACCGCCACGCACTCGCGCGGGGCCGGAACCAGGTGCAGCTCGGAACAGGTGGGAACGGCAGCAGGAGTCTGCGCGGCTACAACAGCTCCTGCACAAAACAAAATTGATACAAGGGCAGAACGAAGACGCATGGACACACCCAGGGGGATTGGGATTCAAAGGGCCCGTTCTTGGCTATAGGCTCCAGTGACCCTAGCCTATCATCGCCCCTTCGATTCGCCGAACCCGCGCTCACCTGCATTCATCGGCGATTCACCGCAAGCTCTTCAGCGCGGGATACAGCTTCCTCCACTCCGCATATCCCGTCTTGTAGGCGGCCACGTCGCCATCATCCGGCTCGATGCGCTGCGCCACCTCGATCGCCTGCCCGCACGCCTCATCCAGATTCGCCCAGTGCCCCGCGCCCACCCCGGCCATCAGCGCGCAGCCAAACGCGCCGCCCTCTTCGGCCGTCAGCACCTCCACCGCGTGCCCGTAGATACCGGCCTGAATCTTCCGCCACAACGGCCCGCGCGCCCCGCCGCCGCCCAGCCTGATCCCGCTCACTGGAATCCCCAACTCGGCAAACAGTGTAAACGTGTCTTTGAGCGAGTATGCCACCCCCTCCAGCACGGCGCGAATGAAATGCGCCTCCGTGTGCACGGTCGAAATGCCCGCAAACGCCGCACGCACCTGCGGATCGAGGTGAGGCGTCCGCTCGCCCAGCAGGTAAGGCGCCCAGAGCAGTCCCTCGCTGCCCGCGGGAATCTTCCCCGCCGCGTAGCTAAGCGCGTCGTAATCGAGCCCTCTGAAGAAAGTCTCCTTCAGCCAGCGCAGGCTCAACCCCGCCGACTGCGTTACGCCCATCACGTGCCACAGCCCCGGCACCGCGTGGCAGAACGTGTGCAGCCGTCCATGCGGGTCCTTGGTCGGTTCGGCCGTTGCGGCAAACACCACTCCCGACGTGCCGATCGTGGCCGACACCGAGCCCGGCTGCAGAATCCCCATGCCCACTGCGCCGGCTCCCTGGTCGCCCGCCCCGGCCACAACTGGCGTACCCGCCGCCAGCCCGGTCAGCCCGGCCGCCGTCTCGCTGATTCGTGAACACACCTCCGGCGATTCATACACCTTGGGCAGCCAGCTCTCATCGATTCCCGCCGCCTCCGCCACTTCATGCGACCAGCGCCGATGCGTCACGTCCAGCAGCAACGTTCCCGAGGCCTCCTGCACGTCGATGGCAAACTCGCCCGTCAGCCGGTAGCGCACATAGTCCTTGGGGCACAGAATGTGCCGGATCTTGGCGAAGATCTCCGGCTGGTGCTCCTTCACCCACAGCACCTTGGTCACCGTAAAGTTGGGCAGCGCCGGGTTGCAGGTCAGCTCAATCAGCCGGTCGTAGCCGATCTTTTCGGTCAGCCAGTCGCACTCGGGCTGCGTCCGCGTATCGCACCAGATCAGCGCCGGCCGCAGCACCGCGCCGTTCTCGTCCAGCATCACCGCCCCGTGCATCTGTCCGGTGAGCCCGATGGCCGCAATCGGCTCCTTGGGCTCCGGCGCCGCGGCCAACACCATCTGAATCGCTTCCTGCGCCGCTCGCCACCAGTCTTCCGGATCCTGTTCCGCCCATCCCGGATGCTCAGTCCTGAACGGCGCGTGCTCGCTTGAAGCCCCCGCAATCAGCCTGCCGGCCTCATCCACCACCACCGCCCGCGTCCCGCCCGTGCCCACATCCATTCCCAGGAACCACATATAAGTTCCCTCCCTTGCTAAATCGCTTTTCCCGGCGCACAGAGCATATCACCCCGAACCGATGCGGGGACAGGGAAAGGAGCGCGGAGGCAGGCCACGCGTCTTGATTTCTCGACAGACTCCAGGCAGGAAGGGCAATTGCCCTTGCCGGCTTTTGTTCTCTCGGAGGGAGCAGGGGCATTTATGCCCCTGAAGAGAGCGTACGTTGAATTGGGCCTCGCCCCCCCCAACCGTTCGCCGGATTCCTCGACGGGCAAATCGGCCACCCCGCGCAGAGCCAGAATCCCTCCCAGCGACATGGACGCTTATCGGTACGAATCCGTTCGGCTTCCGAAAGCCGACATCGGTTGGAGGGCGGCAGCGTTGCCACTCGCCGCTCAGCTGCTCGGGTTGGAAGAAACGGGCGTCATGCCCGCGCAGCGAAAGCGCGACGAAGAGCCGCACTCCATCCCTCTGTAAAGGCAGCGGTCAGCGGGGCCTGCGGCACAAAAAGATCGAACCCGTGAAACCCGCCAGGGACAAGGTGCAGTTCCGTGGACACACCCGCCTCAAGAAGCCGGCGCCCATACTCCACGTCCTCGCTCGCGAATAGATCGACGGATCCCACACCAATCCATGCAGGAGGCAGCCCGGCAAGATCCTCGACCCGTGCTGGAACGGAGCCAGCCGGCGGCTGCCCAGAGCCAGCGATAGATCCAGCCGGTCTGCCCAGAAGCGACGTCCAGGCGAATCGATTGGCTGCAGCAGTCCAGATGTAATGTCCGATATACGGCGGTACAGGCATCGTCGAACCGGTGCGGTCATCCAGCGCGGGATAAATCAATACCTGAAGGCAGAGTGGGACTTCTCCCCGGTCGCGCGCTGCTATGGCTAAAGCTGCGGCATGTGTTCCCCCGGCGCTCTCGCCTTTGATCGCGATCCTGCTTCGGTCGATCCCCAGTTCCGCCGCATTGGTATACATCCAAAGCAGGGCCGTGTAGTTGTCTTCAAGCGAACCCGGGAAAGGGGTTTCGGGCGCGAGGCGGTAATCCACGCTGACGGCTACGCAATCGTAATTCGCCGCCAGCTCTTGAATGTCCCGCTGACTATAGGCCGCAGATCCTGCGATGAATCCGCCACCGTGGAAATGCAGCACCGCCGGCTTGGAAGCTCCGGCTGCAGCACCCGTTATATACAGCGCGACTTCGGGCGCGCCTTTGGGTCCAGGAATCACTCGTTTGACGACTGCCGGAGCGGGCAGCAGTGGCCGGGCAAGCCCCTTCGATCCCTCGCGCATCGGTTGCACCATTGCGGTCGTCCACTCCGTGGGGGGTGAATCTGGCCCCACCATCGCCTGCAGGACGGCACGAAACTCAGGGTTAACGAGCTGCATCGGGTCTACCGGGGATGCAACGGGCTTTACCGGGGAAGTATCCAGCGTGGCCTGCCCTTCAACTGGCTGGGCCGCGAACGAACGGGGGACGGCGGTTGCAGCCATCATCCCAATGCCCTGCCTAATCAATTCACGTCGACTTGTCATAGGTCCCTCACTTTCGCTTTGCCGATCGAACTTTACGGCTTTGGCTGGGGTCGGCGCGATGGGTGAGCTGTGCCGTTCGGCAGGCTGCTGTAGGGGATCTCGCGCACCTCGCCCCGCGACTGGGGGTCGAGGCAAGCCTTGCGGGCCCATGCCAGCGCCTCGTCCATGTCAGCGGCTTCCAGTATCCAGAAACCGCCGATGTGTTCCTTGGCTTCCAGATACGGGCCGTCGGTGATGAGCACTTCTCCATTGGGCTGCCCCCGCAACGACTTTGCCTCGCTGGCCGGAGCCATGCCGCAAGCCACCAGCCTGGCGCCGGCAGCGATCAACTCTTCGTTCAGATCGTTGATAGCTTGGATTGTAGCTTCGGTCATCGTCGACGGGTCGAAGTCGTCGGGAAGGTAATTCGTAACGAAATACTTTGGCATAGCTTCTCCTTTATCCTGTCGTAGTCTTCGGGCGGGCCTGTCTGATTTGCATTCCTTGGCCTGCCTTCACTATAACGACGAATGGCCTGACCTGAATTCTACAAAGGTCCCAAGATTTTTCGCTGCACGACGCTTTAGAAGGCTTCCCTCGAAACGAGAATTCGGAAACTGAGACGGATTGATAGCGTCCTGCCTCTAAACTTCATAAAAAAAGAACTGTCATCCTGAGCGAACGGGGTCCTAAACGTCTCTCAGTTTGGGTGTGGTGAGTCGAAGGATCTGCGTCTGCTCTTTCGCGCATTTTTAAAAGAACGGGGTGCCCCATGCCTCGATCCGTCGCCGGTCGGGGATCGGTCGGAGCCCAAGTCTGAAAATCCAGAAGCGAGGCACCCGCCTGCAGCAAAGGATCGGGATATGTGTCACCCGCCCTCTTCAAGCAGCCGTGAATCTCACTCCATTGATGAGAATCCAGAGGCCGATCGCGAATTCGAACGGGATATAGGGAACGGCAATGTAGAACCGGACGCTGATGCCTCTATGCGATGGCTGTTGATTCTCGTCCATATCGCAAAGGCCTGTCCGGGCTTCGGGCAGAATCATAGCAGAGGACGGCGACATTGCAGTCGCGTCTTTGCTGCCTATCTTCGACAATCAGAAAGTATCACCGCATTCATTCGTCTACGGACATCGCCTGCTCTAGTCTTCTCGACAGCAATTCGTGTTCCCGCACGTTGTCCGTCATCGCGATTGCGCGTTGCAGCTCCTCGCGAGCTTCGCCATAGCGTCCCAGCTTTACAAGCAGATCTGCCCTGACGCTGGGGAACAGATGATAGTTGGTCAGCGCCGGCTCGGAGGCGAGAGCATCGAGCGCCTGGAGCCCGGCGGCTGGGCCGTATGCCGGGCCGGGCGCCATTCCCACTGCTACCGCGCGGTTGAGCGCCGCGATGGGAGATGGGCCGACTTGAAGCAGGGCGTCGTAGAGAAGAACGATCCGCTCCCAGTCGGTCTCCGCTAGGGTGTTGGCGCGCGCGTGACAAGCGGCGATGGCCGCCTGCAGGGCGTAGGGCCGGGCGCCGCCACCCAGTTGCTGCGCGCGATGGAGCGCAGCCATTCCCCGCTCGATCTGTGCATAGTCCCACAAGGAACGGTCCTGTTCCGACAAGAGAACGGCTTCTCCGCTTGGTCCGCGACGCGCCGCGGTGCGCGAAGCCTGCAATTCCATCAGCGCCAGCAGGCCATGAACCTCAGACACCAAAAAGTCTGATGAAAGAAGCTCCGCCAGCATGCGTCCGAGCCGTAGTGCCTCATTACAGAGCTCGGCGCGCATCCATTCCTCTCCAGAGGTTGCGGTGTATCCCTCGTTGAAGATCAGATAGACAACGGACAGAACAGATTCAACCCGCTTTCTCAACTCGTCGCCGCGCGGGGTCTCGAACGGAACATGGGCTTCCGAGAGTGTCTTTTTGGCTCGAAAGATGCGTTGGCCTAAGGTTTTCTCCGGCACCAGGAAAGCTCGAGCAATCTCGGCTGTGGTAAGGCCGCAGGCCACGCGCAGCGTGAGCGCAACGCGGCCCTCGACGGCCAGCACCGGATGGCAGGCGGTAAAGATGAGGCGAAGGACGTCATCGTCGATCATCTGATCCAGGGCCTGATCCATCGCTTCCCCGAGCCGCTGCTGCTGGAATTCCAAGTCGCGCGCAATCTCTCCGTGCTTGATTTCAAGCATGTGTCCACGGCGCAGATAGTCCAGGGCGCGCCGCTTCGCTGCTGTCATCAGCCACGCGGCAGGCTTTTCCGGAATCCCTTCCTCAGGCCATTGTTCAAGCGCTGCCACAAGCGCGTCCTGAGCGAGTTCCTCGGCTATGCCGATGTCGCGGGTAACGCGGGCGATCCCGGCGATGAGACGTGTAGACTCGATCTTCCACACCGCCTCAATCGTCTTGTGAATGTCGCTCATGCTTTGTCGGCTGCGGCGTTTTTGAGATCATTGAACCCCTCCGCTGCCTCCTGTACGTCCGCGGGGAAATCGCCCATCTCGAAGATCTGGCGCACCTCGATCATCTCGTGGTTGGACATCGGTGCCCGCCTGGCCCATTCGATCGCCTCTTCCCGCGAGCGCACCTGGATGATCCAGTACCCGCCGATAACCTCCTTGGCTTCGGCGAAGGGACCATCTGTCACTGTGGCTTTGCCGTCGGTGTAGGCAACGCGCGCGCCGGTCGAAGGGGGAAGCAGTCCATCGAGCGCAAGCAATACGCCCGCTTTCTGCAGGCTTCTGTTGTACTCCATCATTTTGGCCACAGCCTTCGCGTCGGGGACCGTGTCCGGGGCCGCCGCTTCATATCCCTTCGGAATCACCATCATCATGAAACGCATACCTCTCACTCCTCGTCATGGATTCGAGCTGCATTGCCGCTCTACATACACGTCGAACGGGCTCCGGCAATTTCTACCAATCAAGGATAAAAGAGAGCTGTGGCGTAGAGGGCTGCAAGGCCAGCTTCCATTCGAGCGGCTCCACAATTCACGTGGCCTCTCTAACTTTGCGCAGGGTGGCTTTTTCTTCCACCCCCGTTTAGAAAAAGGCCACTGGACATCGAGCTGCCGGGGCACAGCGATTTTGGAACCGCTGTAGCCGCCGATACCCGGGCTCATTCGCTCAGAGCTTGCTTTGTTAGCAAGACTGTCCGCGTTTCCGCGCAGGCTGAGGCGATTACTCTCCGCGCAACGCCTGATTAGGATCGATCGACGCAGCGCGGAATGCCGGCAACGCGGAAGCAGCCAGTGCCAGCAGCAGCACGCCGAAGGCAGCCAGAGTGAGCACGACAGGATCAAACGGGCTCACTCCGAAGAGCATGGACCGCAGCAGGGTCGACGCCGCGGCAGCGCCGCCCAATCCAAGAACGCAGCCCACAGCAGCCAGCTTTGCTCCGGACTCCAGAACCAGGCGGACAATGCCGCCGCGCTGCGAACCGAGGGCCATGCGGATGGCCATCTCCTGTACGCGCGCGGCAACCGAGAAGGCAATGACGCTGTAAATGCCAAGCACCGCCAGCAGCACCGCTGCAACGGCAAAGCTTGTGATCAGCACCGTGTTGAAGCGTCGCGGCGCTTCGCTGCTTGAGACAGCGTGCTCCATGGTCTGCACCTGGGTCAGGGGGAGCAGCGGATCGATGGCGCGCACTGTCGAGCGCAGCGCGTTTTCCATCTGCTCCGGCGGCAGTGCCGAGCGCAGCACAATATAGCCGCCGTTGCCGTTGAGATCGGTGGCGGGGTTAGCGAGCGAGCCGAAATCGTCTTCCGCCTGGTCCACGGGGTTGTAGAACTGCTCCTTTGAGGGATCATCGGGTGCGCCCTGCTTCACGTCGGCCACTTCGCCTACGATCGTCTGCCAGGGGGTCTGCATCTCCGGCGTGCCGACGCGCATCCGCTTGCCGATAGGGTCCTGGCCGGGCCAATAGTGCTCTGCGAACTTATGATTCACAATCGTGACCAACTGCGCGCCGGACTTGTCCGCGGTTGTGAACGCGCGGCCGCGCAGCAGTGGAATGCCCATGGCCGGGAAGTAATCGCCAATCACCTGCGCCGGCGTGGCCAGGTTCATGCCTGCGCCCTTGGGCGGAACATAACCCTCCACCACAAAGGTCTCGTTGCTGTTGTTTCCCGAGGCGGGAAGAAAGCTGGTCAGCCCCGCGCCCTCAACGCCCGGTAGCTGCTTCAACCGGCGCAGCAACTCGTCGTTAAACGCGTTCACGGATGCCTGCGTGGAATACTGCTTCTGCGGCAACGAATAAGAGGCCGTAGCCACGTGGTCGGGGCGGAATCCGAGATCGACGGTCCGCATCTTTTCAAAGCTGCGCAGCAGCAGCCCCGAAGCAGCCAGCAGAACCAGCGCAATGGCAATCTCCGCGACCACGAGGGCGGAGCGAAGACGAGCGTGGCCTCCGCCGGTCGAGCCGCTGCGGCCTCCTTCTTTCAGGTTGCTGTTCACGTTGGTGCGCAGGGCGGCAAAGGCCGGAGCCAGTCCGCACAGCATCCCGGTGACCACCGCAAGCAGCAGCGCAAAGCCCACCACATTCCAGTTGAGCGCAATCTCGTTGATGCGCGGAAGGCTCTCCGGCAGCAGGCTCTTGCCCGCCCGCAGCGCCAGCGCCGCCAGCGCCAGCCCCAGCACGCCACCGCTCACGCTCAGCACCAGGCTCTCGAGAATCGCCTGCCGCAGCAGCGCCGTCGCACGCGCGCCAAGCGCCAGCCGCACCGCGACCTCCCTCTGCCTGCGGATGGCGCGCACCAGCATAATGCCCGCCAGGTTGACGCAGGCAATCAGCAGCACCACGGCGACTGCGAGAAACAGCGTACGCAGCAATGGCCTCGTCTGCTCCACCGTTTCTTCCTGCAAAGGCCGCACCGCGGAGCTGATGCGCAGGCTGGCCATCATGGCCGGATAGCCGCGCATGATCTCCACTGCCACGCGCTGCGCGTCGCTCTGCGCCTGCGCAGCCGATATGCCCGGCTTCAGCCTGCCCACCATGGCGTAACTCCAGTTCGCTCCGGCCGCCGGCGTAAGCTCGTCCGGCCTGAAGCTCATGGGGACCCACAGCTCACTCTGATTCAGCTGTCCCGTCACCAGTGGAAATTCGAAGTTCCTGGGCATGACGCCGATGACCACATAGGGCTTGCGGTCCAGCAGGATCTTGGTCCCCAGTACCTGCGGATTCCCGTTGAAGCGGTTCTTCCAGGCGGCATAACTCAGCACCACGACCTGCTCGCGCTTTTCGTCTTCCTCAGCCGTGAACACGCGCCCCAGCTGCGGCGCCACGCCGAGGGCGGAAAAAACTCCTGCCGTGAGGCGTGCGGCATTCACCTGTGCGGCTTCGGCTGGTCCGGAGAGTTCATAGCCGGAGTACGTATACCCGCCGAGCGCGTCGAAGGACTTCGTTTCGCGGCTGTAGGCGCGAATATCCGGCACGGTCACGCCGGCCTCGCCACTGCCGCCAATGTCGGCCCCCTCCAGGCGATCGGCCAAAACCATCAACCTACCCGAATCGGGAAACGGCAGCGGCCGCAGCAGCACGCCTTCAACGATCGAGAAGATCGCCGTCGTTGCACCGATGCCGAATGCCAGCATCAGTACCGCCGTCGCCGCAAATCCGGGGGACTTGCGCAGTTGCCGCAACACGAATCTAAGATCGAAAAGGAAGTTTTGCATGGGTCTCCTCACCGGGGCCGCGATGCCGGTAACTTGCACTTGAACAGCCAAACCGGGCTCCCCCTAACCTACGCAAATTCAGCCAAATCGGTTCTGAATCTCCCACCACCTCGGTCCGCGAACGTTCAAACTCGGAATTCCCTGTTCGCAAATGAACAGGCCTCCACCCTTCGTTCCATCCGCCCCGTCCATCCAGTTGAATCCTTACCACTATGCGAGACATAAGCCCAAACTGTGACCCGGAACACAGGCCCTCAGCGGCATCGGGGCGACAATGAATTCGTGAGGCTCGGCGGGCCATTCGCTGCGCTGGCCATGGAGAAAAACACGCATGAGCGATCTAGCTACTTTGGCTGAAGCCGTTGCCCTTGACCCCCTCGTTGGTCATCCCGCCGACTACCACGTTTTTCACCAGTTCATTGAGCGCTGCAAAGCGCTTCCTGCCATTGCCACTGCGGTGGTCTGGCCGCTCTCCGACGTGGCCCTGCGTGGCACGGTGGAAGCCGCCGTCGAAGGCCTTATCGAGCCCACGCTCATCGGCGACGAGGCGGAAATGAAAGCGCTGGCCGTCAAAATCGGCGTAGACATCAGCCCCTACCCCATTCTTCAGGCCGACACGCAGGCCAAGGCCGCCGAGCTGGGCGTGGTCATGTGCCGCTCCGGCAAAGCCCAGGCCATGATGAAGGGCAGCCTGCACACCGACGAACTGCTCAAGCCCGCCATGGCGCGCGACACCGGCCTGCGCACCGCCCGCCGCATCAGCCACGTCTTCATCATGGATACACCGGCCTATGCCCGGACGCTGCTCATCACTGACGCGGCTATCAACATTACGCCCGAGCTCGAGGACAAGGTCCACATCGTGCAGAACGCCATCGACCTGGCCCATGCCCTGGGCATTCCCGAGCCCAAGGTCGCGCTGCTCTCCGCCGTCGAGACCGTCAACCCCAAAATCAAGTCCACGCTCGATGCAGCGGCTCTGTGCAAGATGGCCGACCGCGGCCAGATCACCGGTGGCATACTCGACGGCCCGCTGGCCTTCGACACAGCCGTCAGCGTCAAGGCGGCCTCGATCAAGAATCTGGTCTCGCCCGTCGCCGGCCAGGCCGATATCCTGGTGGTCCCCGATCTGGAAAGCGGCAACATGCTGGCCAAGCAGCTCGAGTACCTGGGCGGCGCGCAACTGGCCGGCATCGTCCTCGGAGCCCGCGTGCCCACCATCCTCACCAGCCGGGCAGATTCGGCCGAGACGCGCCTCACCAGTTGCGCCGTCGCCGTGCTGCTCCACTACGCCGAAAACCCGCAGTTGAAGGTCTAGCCGCAAGAATGCAAATCAGCAGGCCGCCACCTCTGGCCTGCTGATTTGCGCCTCCGTCTGGAAAGGCCGAGGCTCACGCGCCCCTCTCTGCGAAACTGGAAGTGTGTCAACCCCATTGCCCGCTCTCATCTTCGATCTCGACGGAACCCTCACCGACTCCAAACCTGGCATCGTGGGCTGCCTGCGCAAGGTGCTCGACGAACGCAACATGGGCGACCAGGGCCCGCTCGAGCGATTCGTTGGTCCTCCCGTCGAGGAGTGGGCCGCCGCGCTGTTACCCGATGCAAGCGAAGAGGCGCGAGTGGAACTGGCCCGCGACTACCGCGCCTGCTACGACCGCGAGGGCTGGAAAAACAACTCCGTCTTCCCTGGCGTGCGTGAAATGCTCACCGACCTTCACCACCGGGGATTTCCCCTTTATGTCTGCACCTCCAAGCATCAGCACTTTGCCATCCGCATTCTCGACTTTTTCTCCCTCTCCGGTCTCTTCACCGCCATCTACGGCGACAAGGCGGAATACCCGAGCCACAGCAAGGCCGACCTGCTGACCATGCTTCTGCGCCAGCACTCCCTCAACCCTGACGCCGCATGGATGATCGGCGACCGCATCTACGACTTTCAGGCCGCCCGCGCCAACCGGATCCGCTGCCTGGCCGCCGCGTGGGGATACGGCCCAGCCGAAGAGTGCGCGCAGGCCGACGCCATCGCTGCCCGCCCCGCGGACGTGCATGCCCGGGTCACGCAATCCGGCCCGGGTTTTCCCGGCGTAAGCGCCTACTTCGACTAGGAGATTGGCGTATCTGCCTCGCGGCAGAGCGGAGGCGAGCAAAGGACTCCACAAATCAATCGCCCCGTCGTACACTCAAAGGCAATCTTCGCTGTTTCCGGCCGTTTCTTAAAAAGAGTGCCCGCGTGCCCCATTGCAGGAGCGTGCCAGGCCGGAGAAGGTAAACTTCGCTTTGAAATGCATCGGGCAACTGGCCGATAGAAGAGATAGCCCAGGATCTAGCTGAACCGGAAAGAGTCTGCTATGCCAAGCAAGGCATCACAGGAGTCGGAAATCACCGTTGTGGATCACCAGGCCGCGGCGAACCTCTCCGCCCTGCTTGAAAGCACGGAAGATCTGATCTGGTCGGTTGATCTCGAATTTCGCCTGCTCACCTTCAATAGTGCCCTGCGGCATCATGTTGAGCGTAACTGGGGAACCCGCGCAGCGGTCGGCAAGCGCCCTCAAGATCTGCTTCCGCCGGAAAGGGCTGCGATCTGGCCGCCGTTGTTTCAACGCGCTTTGTCTCAGGGCCCATTTCGCGCCGAAATGCCTTTTCCCGGCAACCGCATCGTGGAAATGTACTTCCATCCCATCCGTGTCGATGGCCACGCAACGGGCATTTCCATGTTTGGAAGAGACGTCACCGAAAACCGCCTTGCAGAGAAGGAACTGCGCGAGAGTGAGGAATCTCTAAGAGAGTCGCAGAGGATCGGCGCCCTCGGCTCTTATGTCCTGGACATCCCTGCCGGAGTTTGGATCGGGTCTGAAGTCCTCGATGAGTTGTTCGGCATCGACCGTGAGTACAGCCATTCCGTCGACTCGTGGCTCGAACTCATCCATCCGGATGACCGCACTATGATGGCCGACTACTTCACCAGCGAGGTGCTGGGCAAGGGCAAGGCCTTCGACAGGGAATATCGCATCATCCGCGCCAACGACAAGCAGGAGCGATGGCTGCATGGCATGGGCACGCTGGAATTCGATAGCGAGAACCGGCCCGTGCGGATGCGCGGAATCATCAAGGACGTTACCCTGCGCAAGCAGGCAGACTTGCTGCTCGCCGGGAGCGAAGAACGCTATCGCGCGACTTTTGAGCAGGCCGCCGTCGGCATTTCCCGCTCTTCATTCGACGGCAAGCTTCTCAGTTCCAATGCCTGCTTCGCCGAATTTCTCGGCTACCCCGTTGCAGAGATGTCCGGATTGAGCGTCGACCAGATCACCGCACCGGAGGATCGCCCCTCCAATCTCGTTGCACGGCAACGGGTCCTCACCAGCCCCGCCCCGACTGCCACCTGGGAAAAGCGTTTCATCCGCAAAGATGGCAGCTTGACCTGGGCCAAGGTGACCATCTCCATCCAGCGGGATAGCGATGGGCGCGCCCTGAACTTCATCGCACTGATTGAAGACATCAACGCTCTCAAGGCGGCTCAGGAGCGCCTGACCGCGGTTCAGCAGGCCCTGCAGACCAGCGAGGAACGCTACCGCACCGCCTTCCAGACCAGCATCGACGCCATCAACATCAACCGCCTCGACGATGGAACGTACGTCGAATGCAATAACGCGTTTCTTGACATCATCGGATTCTCCCGCGACGAGGTCATTGGCCGGACCTCGCTGCAATTGGGGATCTGGGCCGACCCTCGCGATCGGCAGAAGATGGCAGAATTGGTGCGCGATCATGGCAGTTGCCGCGATCTCGAGGCGCAATTCAGGAAGAAAAACGGAGAGACCTTCTGGGGGCTGATGTCTGCTTCGCCCATTGAATTGGGGGGCGTCCCCTGTGTCCTGAGCGTTACCCGGGACATCTCCGCCGCCAAAGCTGCCGAACACCGCCTGGCTGCCGCCGCCGAGGCGCTGCGCCTGAGCGAGCACTACTATCGCACTCTTTTCCAGACCAGCGTCGACGGCATCTGTGTCAGCCAATTGGAAGACGGCAGGATGATCGATGCCAACAAGGCGTTTCTCGACCTGATGGGGTTCGAGCGTGAAGAGGTCATCGGGCGCACATCCCTGGAGCTCAGCATCTGGGTCGAACCGGCGGCTCGCCTGCAAATGGCTGCGCAACTCCGCGAGCACTCCAGTGTCCGCGACTTTACCGTGCACTATGCAAGAAAAAACGGCGAGCCGATCTGGTTGCTCGCTTCCGCATCCATAATCGAGATTCAGGGCGTTCTGTGCGCTATCACAGTGTTGCGGGATCTCTCTGCCGCCAGGGCCGCCGAAGAGAGTCTCGCCACGGCTCGGCAAGCCCAGGAGGCCAGCGAGGTTCGCTATCGCCTCGCCTTTGACACCAGCGTGGATTGCGTCGTGATCACCCGCGAGAGCGACGCGATGTACCTCGAAGTCAATCAGGCATTCCTCGATATCGTTGGCTACAGACGCGAAGAAGTCCTGGGACGGAGCGCGCTCGAGCTGAACATCTGGGCCAACCCGGAAGACCGCCGGCGCTGGGTCGAAATCCTGCGACGCGACTCCAGTTGCCGCAGTTTCGAAACCCAGTTCAGAAGGAAGAACGGGGAGCTCTACTGGGGGCAGATGTCGGCTTCGGTCCTTGAGGTCGACGGCGTTCGCTGCATCCTTTCCATCACGCGTGATATCTCCGCGGCCAAAGCCGCGGCGGAGCTTCTCACGGCTGCAGCCGAGGCCGTGCGCGTCAGCGAGGAGCGCTACCGCAAGGTCTTCCAGACAAGCCTGGATCCCATCACCATCAGCCGGCTTGACGCCGAGCAGTATCTCGATGTGAACCAGGCGTTCCTCGATCTGACGGGATTCAAGCGCGACGAGGTCATTGGAAAATCCAGCCTGCAACTCAACATCTGGGCAGATCCCCGCGATCAGGAATACATGCTCAAAATCCTCGAGCGCTCCAAAGAATGCCGGAACCTGGAGTTCCAGTTCCTGAAGAAGTCGGGTGAAACCATCTGGGCGTTGATGTCGGCGTCGCTCCTGGAGATCGATGGCGTGCCCTGCGTGCTTTCAGTCGCGCGCGATATCTCCAACGCCAAGGCCGCGGAGGACGAGATTCACAATCTCGCCTTCTACGATCCGCTGACGGGTCTGCCCAACCGCCGGATGCTCATCGAGCGCCTGCATCAGGCCCTGGCAGCCAGTCACCGCAGCGGCCGCTTGCGCGCCCTGCTCTTTGTCGATCTGGACAACTTCAAAACGTTGAACGATACGCTCGGCCACCAGATTGGCGACTTGCTGCTGCAGGATGCAGCCCGCCGCCTCGCCGGCTGTGTGCGCGACACAGACACCGTGGGCCGGCTCGGTGGAGACGAATTTGTCCTGATGCTGGAGGATCTGGCCGAAACTCCCGAAGATGCGGCCGCTCAGGCCAAGGTGGTCGGCGAAAAGATCCTGGCCACAATCGCCCAGCCATTTCTCCTCGATGGCCGCGAGTGCCGCTCCGGCGCCAGTATCGGCATCGCCGTCTTTGGTGACCAGCGCGAGAGCACCAACGAAGTCCTGCAGCAGGCCGACATCGCCATGTACCAGGCCAAGGCCGCGGGACGCAATACGCTGCGCTTCTTCGCCCCTGCCCTGCAGGCCGCCGTAAACGCCCGCGCCGCAATGGAAGAAGACCTTCGCCAGGCCATACAGACCGGCCAGTTCGTTCTCTACTATCAGCCTCAGATCGACCGCAACCGTCTGGCGGGCGTTGAAGCCCTGCTTCGCTGGCGCCACCCCTGGCGCAACATTCTAGGCCCCAGCGAATTCATTCCCCTGGCCGAGGAGACGGGGCTGATTCTCCCCCTCGGGAAGTGGGTGCTTGAAGCCGCCTGTAAGCAGATCGCCGCCTGGGCAGGGCGCAAGCAGAGCGCTATTCTCTCTGTCGCCGTGAATATCAGCGCGCGCCAGTTTCATCAGACGGACTTCGTCGAACAGGTGCTCTCCGCCCTCGAACGCACTGGCGCCAATCCCCGCAACCTGCGGCTGGAACTGACGGAAAGCATCCTCGTGGAAAATGTCGAAGAAGTCATCGACAAGATGAAGGAACTCAAGTCGCATGGCTTGAAGTTCTCTCTCGACGATTTCGGCACCGGCTACTCGTCCCTGGCTTATCTGAAGCGGTTGCCCCTCGATCAGATGAAGATCGACCGCTCTTTCATTCGCGACATTCTGGCCGATGAGAGCAGCGCCGCGATCGCCCAGACCATCATCTCCCTGAGCCGCGCCATGGGACTTCCCGTGATCGCTGAAGGCGTTGAGACCGAGGAGCAGCGGCAGTTTCTCACCCGTATCGGCTGCCATGCCTTCCAGGGCTACCTGTTCAGCAGGCCCGTCGCGCTGGAGGAGTTCCAGCGCTTGTGGCTGCCTTCGGTTAAGCCGCCTGTTTCTATTGCCGGGTGAACCGGGATATGTTCCCCTGCCGAATCGCTCTCGCGTCAATCCATCGAGACGCTTAGCTGGTGCCGTACATCGGCACCGCGAATCCAGAAGATCACATCCGTGGCAATGTTCGACGCATGGTCCGCAATCCGCTCCAGGTTGCGCGCCACCAGGATTCCGTTCATCGCCTGTTGCGTGTATTGCGGCTTTTCCTGGATCAGTTCCAGCAGGTCGGAATGGGCGCGGCGATTCATGCGGTCGATCTCGTCGTCCATGTCGCGCACCGAGCTGGCCAGGCGCGCGTCCCCCTCCAGCAGCGACTGCACCGCCGAGCGGATCATCCGTCCCGCAAACTCCCCCATTGCCGCAAAATCCACCGGCAGATCCACGTCGCCCAGCTTCAAAATCTCCTTGGTGCGCCGCGCGATTCCCATCGACTGATCGCCGATCCGTTCCAGGTCGCCATTGATCTTGATGACCGCCAGAATGAAGCGCAGATCGATGGCCATCGGCTGTTCCTTGGCAAGCAGCTCGTAGGCCATCTCGTCCAGCTCATGCTGGGCGGTGTTGATGGCCGCTTCGTTCTGCTTCACATACTGGCAAAGGCCCTTGTCCCGCTGCAGATAGGCATCCACTGCGGACTCGACGGCCTGCTGCGATAGTGCAGCCATGGCAAGGAGCTTGTCCTTGAGCTCGGCGAGTTGCTGTTGAAAATGAATGCGCGGCACGCGAGTCTCTCCCTCATCATCGATTGTGCATCATCCATTGTTACTGGAGAACGAATTTCCCGCTATGCACCAGAAGTGTCACACCGGAATGCCCCACTCCCGTTATGGAACCTGCAGCCTTGGATGCGCCGGGGCCGGTAAGGTGTTCTGGCAACCTGCTGAATCGATTATTTCACCAGCTGCTTCAGCCTGGGCGTCGTCCAATCGCGGGGCGTCCGCCGCTCCCGCTAACTTGCCAACTCGCCAGTGCCCGCGAAGCGGACGCTAACTTGCTGAATTCACTCCCAACCCCGCTCCTCGCGCGTAAAGCCCCTCAAGTTCCGGCCCGATTCCAGCCTCTTCTCTTTCTCCGGGCGTCTTTTGGACATGCCTATTGAAAAGATGTCCATTCCGCAGCCTGCTAGGCTATCCCTATGGCCTCGCATAACGCCTCGGAAGACCCCCTCCTCTCCATCAATCCCGCCGACTGGGAACCACGCCAGGTCTACAAGCTCATGACCGGCATCATCGTGCCGCGTCCGATCGCGCTGGTCTCGACCGTGGACCGCCATGGAGTGCATAACCTGGCCCCGTTCAGCTTCTTCGCCGGCGTTGGCTCCAATCCCCCCACGGTCCTTTTCTGCCCGGCCATCCGCGCCCATGCCGCCGTGACCGCCGGCGGAGAGCCTGAATTTCGCAAGGACACTCTGCGCAACGTCGAGGAGACGGGCGAGTTCGTTGTCAATATTGTCAGCGAGGCGATTTCAGCTGCTGCCAATGCCACGGCTGCCGAGGTCCCGCCGGAAGTGGATGAATTTGTTTTATCCGGCCTGACTCCGCAACCAAGCGAGTTGGTGCGCCCTGCCCGTGTGGCCGAGTCGCCGGCGCAGATGGAGTGCAAGCTCCTCCAGGTCATCTACACCAGCCGCGAGCCGGGCGGCGGCGTCATTGTGCTGGGACAGATCGTTCGCTTTCACATCCGCCGCAACCTGGTGGACGATTTCCGCGTCGACCCGGCGGGCCTCGACGCGATGGGCCGCATGGCCGGCAACACCTGGGTCCGGACCCGCGACCGCATCGAGCTTGTGCGGCCCAAATGAAAGTTGTGCCGATCGATTGTCCTGAGTCCAAAGTTCATCTCAAAAAAACGAACTGTCATCCTGAGCGCAACGTAGCGTAGCGTACTTCAGCGGAGTCGAAGGATCTGCTTTTGGAGCACTTCTCGGCCCGGGACTCTGCTTCAGAAAAATGCAATGAACTCCAGACTCACCACACTCTAGCAATTTCGGAATTGGTGTAGACCGAAAGCACGATGCCAAGTGGCTTTTTCCTCAAGAAAAAGCCACCTTTCAATGCTCTCAAGAAGTCTACGTGTATTCCGAAAATGCTCTAGCCTCCGCTCATACCTTCTTGTATTGCCCGCGCTTCGAAGGCAGAATGTCAACCCTGTCATAGGGTGTCCGGCGGTCCTGGCGCGTGGAAGATTCTCCGGTGTGGGGGTCCGTTTTGTCAATTTCGATCACCACCGGCCGCGGCGGAAGGAACTCGGGTGGCGCAGTCACCAGTTGAGGCGCCGCGCCGCGCATGCCGCTCGCTGCGTCCACTGGAGTCTGGGGACCGCCCCTTTCGAAGCTCGCCCGCTCAGTGCGGAGATCGTAGTCCGATCCGGCTCCACCCGCCTGCCCAGCCGAATTCCCACCATCATTCGCGTTCTTCACGCCCATCGCATAGAGAAGATTCCTAAGCCCGCTGAGCCTCGAATTGAGATTGCTGGGAGCTTCCTCGGCCCCAGATCCCTGCGTCTCTTCCGCCGCGGCCTCAGGCCTCGGCATCTGCTGCGCTTCAGCCCCGCTCTCCCAGGGCTGCTGCGGCTCCGGATTCGCATTCGGACCCACCGGCAACGGCTCCCCGGCAGGGGCCGTGCCACGTGCGTTCCACACCTTTGCCGGTTGCCACAGAACCGGCGGACGAGACGGCTCCGTCGTCCGCACGGCCTCGCTCAACCACCATGGAACATCGGCGGCAGGATTCGCCGCGGGCTGCATGGGCTCCGCCTCCATCGCCCGCTCTTGCCGGATAGGCAGAGGTTCGCCGGCAACCGCGGAGACCTCTGGCTCCTGACCAACAGCCTGAGTCGCCTCCGAAGCTCCCTTCGGCGTAGCGACCGCAGCGGCTGGAGCGGGCTCCGCAGGTGCTCCATGCGCAGCCGAAGAGACTGTCTTTGCGTTCTCAGCCGCCGCGGCAACAACCTCGGGCGCGGCGATTCTCTGCCCTGGTTCGGCAGCAGCCGCTTCATCCGCATGTCTTGGTGCAGCCGGGGCTGAGACTCGGGCCACTGCAGCAGCGGCCGCAGCCACCTCCGGCTCAAACATCGAGCGAATGGAGGGTGCCCCAGGCGGCGCGTCCCTGTCTGCCGGCGTATTCGGCGCAGAGGAGTTGCCCTTCTCTGCCCGTCGCGCCGCGTTGTCGCTCTGCGCCTGGACATGCTTTTCCACGGCTTCAATCGATTGCCGAAACGCTGGATCGGCCTTGGCCAGCCCCACCCGATTCAGCACAAATCCCACCGCACCGGGATGCAGCCGCTGCAGCGTGGAAGCAGCCTCGCGCAGTTGCGCGCGCGTAGTCACTCCCGACTCAATCACCAGGATGACGGAATCCACAAACCGCGCCAGGTACTCCGTCTCCGCGGAGACAGCCAGCGGCGCCGTGTCCGCAAGCACCAGGCTGTCTTCGCCCGTCTCCTCCACCATCTGCTGCAGCAGGGCCGTCGAACGGCTCACGCGCTCCACCGGCACCAGTCCCTGCGCATCTTCCTGTCCGTTGGAACCGGCGTGGGAGGCCGGCCCCGGCGCGCCCGTGGCATCCACCAGCAACGTCGGCCTGCCCATGGCCTCCAGCATCTTCCGTATGCGGTTCACCAGCGTGGTCACGCCCGCGCCCGGACCCGTTCCGGTAAAGACGCAGTTCTTCATGCTGCCCTGTTTGCGGCCATGTTCGATCGCCGAAGCCAGCCGCAGCAGATACTCCTCGGCCGCAGCGTCAGAGACCTCGCTGAAGTCCGGCAGCTGCGCCAGCGGCGCGAAACCCAGAATCCGCTCCACATCGGAGGCGATATAGATCCTGGGATCCAGCTTGTGCGCGGTCACAGCGGCCAGAATCCCAAGCAACAATCCCGCCAGAACAATCAATGCCGCGTTGCGCAACACCCCGGATTTGGCGCGGTAGATCGGCGCAACCGCGGGCGTTGCCTGGTAAGCCGCGACCGGTGCGTTGGCTTCGAGCAGCAGGTTGTGCAGTTGTTCGTCGACGGTGGCAAAGCGGGCCTGGAGACGCGTAACGTCGGCTGCCAGGTCGCTGGATCGCTGCAGCTTTGGCGTAGCGCCGCCGGCAGTGCCCACCAGCCGGCGCAACTGCCCGTTCAATTGCGCCTCCATTGCTCCAGTCCGCTCCAGTTCCGTGCGCAGCTGCATCTGGATGTGTGCGGCAGCCTTGGCGCGCAGGTCCTTAAGCATCGCGTCGAGCGTGTTGTTGATCTTCATCAGTTCCGCTTCATCCTGCTTGTACTGAGGATTCAGCGGCGTCAGGTTGGCCATCTGCGAGATCAGCGTAGAGCGCCGCGCATTCAGCGCCGTCTTCATGCTCACCAGCCCCGCATCGCTGGCGATCATCTGGTCAGCCTCGGCGTCGATGGCCGCCGACGAGGGCCCATGCCCCGCGTCCAGCGAGTTGAACCTGGCCTCGGCAGCATCGTGATCCGTGCGCGCCTTCATCAGATCGGCTCGAATCTGCGTGATGTCTGCGTCGTAATGATCGGGAGCCGTCGCGCTCACCGCCGCGACTCCCAGTTGCTTGTTCAGCGCATCCTGTTCGGTGCGGTCGGCGGCCAGCGCATTCTGGATGCGGTCCCGCTCCTCGCGCAACATCGACAGCCGCTCCGCGTCTCCTGACCGCTCATCCCGCGTCGTGCTCTCGATATAGCTGGCAGTCACCGCATTGGCGATCTGTGCCGCCATCGCGGGATCGTTCGCGCGGGCTCCGATCGAAAACTGGTACGTCGCCCCCTGCCGAGCGACTTCCAGCTTCTTTACCAGCCGCCGCGCCGCAGCCTGGTCGCTTTCGCCGGGCTCCTGAAATCCGTTGAGCTTGTGCAGCGCGCCGGCCAGGACATCAGCGCGGCTCACGTCCAGCATCTGCTGCTGGATATAGGTCTCGTAGGTATTGCTGTCGAAGGGCCAGCGCGGAGGCACGCCCGGGCTTTCCAGCACCTTCGACGGTGTCGGCTGCACGTACACAATGCTCTGTGCCAGGTACGCCGGCCATGCCTTCAGCACAAACACCTGCACCAGCAGATACACCACTGCCAGCACCGCTCCGCCCAGCGCCACCGCGCGCGCCAGTTGCCAATGCAGCTGCAGGCTGCGCCTGACGTTCAACTGGAAAAACGCCGGCTCGGCGCTCGCCGCCACGGGCCGCACTCCGCTTGCGGCAGGCGCGAAGCCCGCATCGCTGGAGTGATCCATATCCTCAAAACGACCCAATTGCTGGCTCATGGCAACCCCACGGTAACCAAGGCCCCCGCCGTGATGAGCGGACTCAGCCGTTCAACCACGTAGGTGGCGCGGTAAAGGCCGCTTTGCGGCACAAAGATAATTTCACCCGGCTTGGGTATGACCTCCAGGGCCTTGTCCGGGTTGAGCAGGTCGTTGGTCGAGATGATCACTGAAGTGCCGGTCTCCGGGTCCACAATCTGGATATGCGGCTTGTTCCCCGCCGGTCCGGCAAACCCGCCTGCCTCGGCCAGCACGCTGGCCAGCGTCGAGGTGCTCGTCAACGGAATCGCGCCGGGGTGCTGCACCTGGCCCAGCACTGAGACAAATCGCTCGCCTCCGTTGGGAACATAGACCACATCGTCGCGGCGCAGGCGCAGATCGGCCAGCGCATTGCCGGAATCGATCAGTTTCTTCAAATCCACCCACACCACTTCGTTCTGTCCTCGATAGATGGCGCAGCGCTCCGGTATCTGCGCGGCTTTGTTCGGCCCGGTCGCCAGGCCGCCCCGCGAAAGAGCCTCCAGCAGCGTCGGCGCACCGTCAAACGTCACCTCGCCCGGCCTCTCCACCGCGCCCAATACCAGCACCTTGTTGGCCGTGTATTTGGTCACCGTCACCTGCGCCTGCAGGTTGGTGTAGTACGGCGCAAGCAGAGTGTCGATGAGTTTGCCCGCTTCTTTGCGCGTCTTCCCCGCCAGCATCAACTCTCCAGCCAGGGGTAACGTGATACGTCCATCCGGACCCACCACCAGCTTGGCCATCATCTCCGGCCGTCCGGAAAAATCTACCGTGATCTCGTCGCCTTTGCCCAGGCGGTACTCTTCATCCGCGGGCGGCTCAAAGTTGCGCAGCTTGTCCAGCGGATTCGTCCTCAGTTCGGGCCCGTAAGAGTCCTGAGCTCGCGCCGGCAAGTGTCCCGCGGCCGCCGCCAGGCCGATTCCAGCCAGCAGAAGAGCAAGGCGAACGTTACATCTGTGATGGTTCATGCCGTTGCCTCCCGCTGGCGGAAGAGTTCCAGGCCCCGGTGCACAAGCCTGTTTCCCTCTCGCTTTTCCGCGTCCGTCAACACCCACCGGTGCAGCACTGCAACCAGCCCTGCTCCATACACCACGCCTGCCGCAAGCAAAACGCCCGCTCCCAGCCAGCGGTTTCCCATCGCCACAAGCCGCGCTGCCGGCCATGCCAGCAACCCCGCCAGCCCATAACACCAGAAGCCCGGCACAATCACCTCGCGAAGAAACCGCGACAGCTTCAGATCCAGGACCACCAGCACCCTGCCCATCAGCCAGCAGGCTGAAACAGCCGTCGCCACGGAAACAGCCACGCCAATACCCAACGGCGTCCATCCACCCGCAAGCCAGCGCGACATCGGCAGCGTCACCGAAAGCAAAAGCAGGTTGGGGAGGGAGTAGTTGAATTCTTCGTAGACGCGGCCCATTCCCCGGAAGATCGAGGTGCCGGGTCCCGTAAGCATGTGAAACTGCATTGCCATACTGAATAACACAAAGAGGGGAATCAAAGAATCCCTCATCGGTAACGCCGGACCTAGCCAAACGTGCAGAATAGGTACTGACCAAAAGGCCATAGCCGAGGCAAACGCAGCTGTGCAAAGATTCGAGTAGCGCGCTCCATGCAGATAAAGCTTCTGCAAATTGCTCAGCCACGCCGAGCGGTTTGAGGCCGCATCCACATGCGAGGCTGCCGGCAGCAGCGCGGCGAAAAATGCCGTCGGGATCGACGAAACAGACGTCGGCCATTTCTTGGCCACGTCCAGCAGGCCCGCGGCCGATGCATTGATCATGGTCAATGCCGCCAGCCGGTCCACAGACACCTGCACAATGGCCAGCATGCTCTGCAGTTGCACCAGCCCGCCGAAATGCAAGACGTACCGGAGCGATTCGCGCCGCACCCGCCGCGGCGACAGTCGCAGCCACTTGATCGTCCGATGCGCCCACCACCAGGTCAGCCCGTCGTTGATGACCGTCCGCGCCAGGTAGGCCTCGGCCAGCCCGCGGATGCCGCGCCCCGCGCTCACCAGCCACACAATCAGCGCAAACTCGGCAAGGATGCTGATGGTGAGAAACACCTGCGTGGATGCAATCTGCTGCGTCCCGGTCAGCATGTCGCCAAAGGCGTTGAACGCGATGCTCGACAGAAACACGCCCAGCACCACCAGCACCGCTTCTTTGCCGTCGCTTGCGTGCGCGGCCGGCAGATGCAGCCACGGCGCAAGCCAATTCCATCCCAGCAGAACGCAGGCAAAGATCGTAGCGCACATGGGAATCGTGACCGCCAGCCCCGTCGACAGCAGCGCATTGGCTTTGTCGTACTCCCTCCGCGCGTGGAACTCGGCCACATATTTGATGTACACATTGGAGATGCCCAGCGTAGTAAGGCCCACATATGTCACCAGGATGAAGATGGTTGTCCAGATACCGTAGGCCTCCAGCCCGATATGCGCCAGCAGAAACGGCACCAGGCAAACGCCTCGCGCCATGTTCACCACGCGCGCAACAATCGTCGCCATCACGTTGCGCCCAAACTGCCTGTTCACCTCCACCAGAGGTTCGCGCGCGGCGTCCGGGCTGCCCAGCGCCACGGCAGCCTCGGGATCCAGGGACCACTCCACGCTCTGGTTGGTCGCATGGCCCGGCGGTTCGGCGATCAGCGGCGTATGCGTCATGGCTGATGCGCCTCCCTCTTGGTTCGCGCCCACTCCGCGCGGCTCCGCGACTGCCACAGCACCAGCGGCGTAATCAGTGCCTTCCACACGATGTAAACCGGCGCGGCCGCCAAAGCCGCCAGGTCCCGCATGGGTTCGCTGCCCGCAAGCGCCGTCTGCAGCACATGCAGCAGCGCAATCGCAGCGCACGCCGCAACGAATACGTGCAGCCAGTGCACGGCAAGAAAGGCCGACAACAACAGCACAATCATTCCGCGCGACAAGGGGAGGCTCCACACCTCCGCCAGCGTCTCAGCCGCGCGCCATCTCCCCCGCAGCAACGCGAAAATCAACCCGCCCGTCGTGCGGCTCGCGACCCGCAGCCGGCCGCCTTCCCAGCGCGCTTCCTGCCTGGCCTGCGCCTTGCTCGACCGAGGACTATGCCCGTGCACGAACGCTTCTCCAACCCAGTAGACCCGCACACCCTCCTCGGCCAGCCTGGTGTGATACTCAACATCCTCCGCAATGCTGCTGGCGTCGAAGGGAACGCGCTCCAGGGCACTGGCCGTCAATGCAAACCCGTTTCCAAACAGTCCTGCCGAAAAGCCCAGCCCCGCGCGTCCGCGCGCCCGCAGCACATTCATGCCGCGAAATGCCAGCGCCCGCAGCCGTGCCAGCGGATGAACCGCTCCGGACTCCGCTCCACAAGCCGGCAGTTCCAGCTCATACCGGCATTGCGTAGCCTCTGCGCCCAGTTCCAGCGTCGCGCGCGTCGCGGCAATCAGGTTCGGGCTCACCACCGTGTCCGCGTCCACCACCAGCACTGCATTCGCGCCCCCGTCCAGAGCCGCCGCAAATCCGTGCCGCAGCGCCGCAGCCTTGCCGCGCAGTTTGCAGTTGTTCAACTCCACCACCCGCGCCCCGGCCTCAGCGGCAGCCCTGGCCGTCCCATCCGAGCAGTTATGCGCAACCACAAGGATCTCCGCGCCGCTGTCGGCCGCTTGCAAAGAGGCCACCGTGCGCGCAATCATCGCTTCCTCATCGTGCGCCGGCACCACCACGGCCAGGCGGATGGATCTGCGCACATCCGCATGCGGCCTTTGCGCCGGGAAAAGATTGCCGAAGATGCACAGCGCCAGATCGAGGAACAGCGGCGTGGCAGACAACGCCATCAACCCCGCCAGCACCTCGATTGCCATTCGCTCCATCAATCTCTCTGCTTTCTCTTGCCTGCCCTCGGCCCTGACCGTCTCGCCTGCCGGTAATTAATCCTGCCTGCCTCTCACGCTCAGCGCATGCCGCCTGAAGATACAGAGAAAATCGCGTTTCAAGTCAGGACGTTCTCAAATCGGAAACCCTTCACCTGCGCATCCGCTGTTCCTGCGCCCTCCGCCGCTGGATTCATCCCCTGAATCCATCCCACAATCAAGAACAGCAGCAGCAGCGCCTGCTCGCCCAGGTACACGGTTGTCAACGCGGTCATCATTCCAATCAGAACGGCCAGATGCGCAAATACCAGAGCCTTGTCTTCCCTCTCCAGGCGCCGGCGTGCGAGCCGCACCAGCCGCGCCACGCTGCCGAGCAGAATTACCAGAAACAGTCCCAGCCCCGTAAATCCCTGCATCGCGGCCAACAGAAGGTATTCGTTGTCCACCGACGTTTGCCCGTGCACTGCGGGCAGCGTGGTGATCCCCCAGCCGAACGCCTTGCGCTGCTGGATCAGCGGCGTGTACTCGTCGATCAGCCTCCTGCGATAAATCGCGCTCCTCTGCGCTTCGCTCGTTGAACGGCTGATCTCCACGTCTGTGTAACGCTTCCCGAAGTAGTAAGTGGCCGCCGACAACACTACGAGCACAATCGCAAAGGCCAGCGCCGCCTTGCCCAGCGGGAGCTTCCAAACAAGCAAACCCAGCACCAGCGCCAGCCCAACGCCCACCCACGGCCCGCGCGACTGCGTCATCAGCAGCCCGGCCACAATCGCCCACAGCACCAGCCCGCGCACCGTCAACGGCAGGCCATGAAATACCCTTCGCGTTCCCCAGTTCGGAGCGAATTTGCGCAGCCACAGACAATAAATCAGCCCCATCATGAAGATCATTCCCGCCAGAATCGCATGCGCGAACGGCCCGGCAGCGCGTCCGAATCCCCACCGCGTCTGCACCGGCCACGCCACCGCCTGTCCGGGAAACAAATGCCAGCCCACCTTTTGCCAGATGCTTTTACCCGTCAGAAAATCGAATATGCTCAAGCCCGCCACAATGGCCAGCAAAACCACCACCCGCCGCAGCACTCTTTTCCGCGCCGGATGTCCCTCCAGCCCCGGCTTCTCGATCAAAAGCTTGCCCAGCATGTAGGGCAGCACCATAGTGCAAATGCCCGCAAACAGCTGCAACCCTCCATCGGCCAGACGGCCCACCGGCGGGCCGTCCACTGCCAGCAGTTGTTTCCATGTCCCATCGGCCAGCGCCGTGCTCAACCCCTCTGACAATCCGCCGCTCACGGCAAACAACACCACCCACAAATCCATCCACTCCAGCCGCCAGCGCCGCATCTCCTTCACCCAAAGCGCCGCGCCCAAAGGCAGAATCGCCGCGTCGGCAAACGTCAACGGCGGCAGATGCGGAAACCGCACGCTGTAATACTGGGGCAGAAGCAGAACAACAGGCAGGTACACGTCGAGCAGCGCCCGGCGTATCGGTCCCCTGGCCAATGCCACCCAGCAGGCCACTGCCGGGA
The DNA here is from genome assembly GCA_964445025.1 of uncultured Occallatibacter sp. GTDB lineage: Bacteria > Acidobacteriota > Terriglobia > Terriglobales > Acidobacteriaceae > Telmatobacter. The sequence goes on from CAYUJM010000012.1 coordinate 28,520, forward strand.
GCAGGATGATCAGTTCCATTCCGTCCCCCAGATAGCGCGCCACCAAGCGGCGTTACCCACCTACGCGCGTATGCGCCGAAAGCACGTCCTGCTCCCCCTGCAGGTCCATGCGGGTAGCTTGTCCCCGATCCGTGACAAGCGATCGGCCGGAAGCGATCGTTGCTTCCCATTCATCGAAGAGCGGGTCGGCGCACCAGGCACGCAGAAGAAATCTCTGTTTCCAATTCAGTCCCGCAAGCGAGAGCGTGAGGCCGGCCTCCAGCAGCATGCGCCGCACCCCCAGCAGAGCACCCAGGCCCGCCGCGGTGATCTGCCTTGCTCCTTTGAGATGCACCACCATCACCAGGCCCCCTGCGATGCTGGTTGTTGCCGCCTCCAGCAACTCCGGCGCAATATCGGAACATAGCTTGCCGTGCACATACACATGCGTCGCTTGCGGGGCCGTCTCGGTACTCACGTGCGATTCGCCGAAGTACGGCCGCTGCAACCACGCTGCCAGCAGGGTCATGGGCAGTCTTCGTCCCAGGCCCAGAAAATCGCGCAAATACCGCGGCACCAGCCGGCTTGGCTCCTGAATCGTGCGCGCCGCCCACTCCAGCCCGCTTCTCTGAATCCAAAGCGGCGCCCGCCATACATCGCCCACGATCATCTCGAAGCTGCCCCCAACGCCCAGAGCAACGGGAACGCCCAGGCGCTTGCGGTGCATCCAGATCCACTTTTCCTGCTTCGGGTTTCCCAGCGCGACCAGCAGAATCTCCGGCCTTGCGCTGTGAATCATCTCCACGATCCCGCTTTGGTCCAGCTTCTCCAGTTCCTCTTCAGTGGGCGCATAGGTGCCCACGATGCGGACGCCGGGATACCTCGCCTCCAGCTCTTCCTTTGCCCGCTCGGCTACGTCCCCTTTCCCGCCCAGCAGGAAGACTCCATATCCTTTGCGAGCCGAGAGCTCCGCCAGCCTGGGAACCAGGTCCACCCCCGTGACCCGTTCAGCGAGCGGGCAGCCCAGCAGCTTTGACACCCACACCAGCGGCATTCCATCCGCCAGCACCAGGCTGCAGCCGGCAATGATCCGGTGCAGATGCGGGTCAGACTGCGCATTCAGCCAGAAGTCGAGATTGGCTGTTGCGATTTGATGCGTACCGCCCGAGTGAACCAAGGTTTCGATAAAATCAAGGGCCCCATTTGCAGTCAAACTATCCAGAGGCAGCCCCAACACAGCGATCGGGTGCTCGAAATTCCTCTTCATCTTCGTTTCCGTTTTTCCGCTTGCACACACTATCCCGCTGAGCTGCCGCAAGCTGCGCCGCGGTCTCCTGGATCATCCGATCTTGCGATCATTGAAAACGTCCCCGAACCGTGCCTGCAGCTTCCCCCACTCGTTCTGCAGACTGCGTTTCCCTCCCGGGATCAACTTGCGCTTCGGTTGTTCGCCGGCCGGAAACCATGGCCTGCAATCAACCTCGACGCTCCATCCCCACGGATGGACTGATCGTTTCAGGCTGGCCTGATGCACCTTCCGAAGCATTGGCAAAAATGTGGATGCCGGAATAAGAAATACTGTTCTGTTCGATAGATATAACACGTTGATTCAGCATCGGCGCTGGCTTCCGTAACTTAGTAGCGCGCTATAAAGTAACATCGCGCTATTACTATTCGCCGGCCGCGGAGTTACCTCACAAATGAACTGCCTCCAGGCGCTGTTGAGCATGAAGCGAAATTCGCATTCCCGCCTCATTCAGTCCACTCGACTACCGCCATCGAGCACGGAGCCAAATCCAGCTCTGTCCCGTTCATGCGCCCTTCCTTGACCGTCACTTCGACTTGCTCTTCATTGCTCGAGCCCGGCCCCGCGCTCGCCAGTCTCCACAGTTTTCCATCCGTCCCTGACTTCAATCCCGGAGCCGCGATGCTGATCCGTCGCGTCTGGTGCAAACCATAGTTGAAGACGATTAACCCGTGGCTTTTGCCGTCCTGGAATGCATAGGCATCCAGTTCGTGCATTTGCTGCAACTGAACTCCGTCGTTCCCTTCCGGCCGGTCGCGGGTTGGATCCTCGCCGCTCACCTCCACCTTCATCATGTTGCCGCGGATGGCCCGGTTGGCCAGGCCCTCGGCCAGAAGCTGCGGACGCGCACGTCCACCCGCGCCCATCTCGACCACGCTTCCCCACAGCCGCACCAGCGTCCCATCCGGCCGCTTGAAGCGGAATTGCGGCAGGCTGAAGAGCATCTCGTCCCGCACGCCGTGGTCCCGCATCATGCGCAGCATGTGCCCGGCAACAGCCACGCCCGCCGCCGCCGAAGGCGTAAGCCGGTCCAGCACCTGCTGCGGCGCCGTTCCCTCCGTGGTGTGCAGGTTCACCTCATACACCGCCAGTTGCCGCCCGCCCACAGCAGCCTGCGTCACCTGCACAATCCCCTCGCGCGACATCTGTTCCGGCTGCGCCAGCAAGGGCCCGTACAGTTCGTCGTCATCGGCCCATTGCGTCACGCTGTGCATCAGATAGGGCGCAATCGCCAGCGTGTTGGCCTCTGGAACCGCGGCCAGGACCTGCTGGCTATTCCACGCGTTCACCACCTGGCTGCCCACCACCAGGTCAAAATGCTCCGCATCCGCTCCCGCCGCTGCCCGGAGCACCTTGAAGATCTGGTTCGCGCGTCTACCGTAAGCGGAGGGATCCTCCATCGACTCGCCGCGGAAGATCCCGTTCCAGGTCTCATTGCCCAGCTCGATATGAATCGTCCTCAAGGCTCGCGTCCATGGCTCCGGCCGCCCCGCCGCTGCGCGCAGCGCCCCGCCCGCCGTTGCCGCGCTTCCAGACAGATATTCAGCCAGCATCCGCGCTTCTTCGGCGCTCATCGCCGTCGGCGCCACGATCCACGGCTCCGCGCCCACCTCCCGGCAAAGCTCCAGAAACTCCGGAATCCCCATCGGAATGTCTTCCATGGTCGTCATCCACGTCGAGAATCCCGACCGCTGCCGCGCCATCGGAGCGGCAAGCAGATTGTCCACGGTGCTGCCCAGTTGCGCATGGCTCGACATCAGCCGCAGCACGCCTGGCCGCAGTTCCTGCAGCGTCTCCACCACCTCATCGCGAAAAGCCGTCCGGTTGCTCGCATCGCCGTCCGTCTGCTCCAGTTCCACATCGTCCAGCAGCAGCGATGCCCCCGCCACGCTGAAGCCAACCTCCACCGGACCCGCCGGACCGGCGCCCTCGTTGGCCGTGAACTCCGCGTGATAGTCCGCCCACGACGAAGTTAGCTGAAAATCCCTTTCCAGATAATCCGCATTCCCGTTGACGATCCGCCGCATATGCGCATGCAGCGTTCGCGTTCCGGCAAGCCCCTTGGCCCTGAAACTCAGCCGGTACCGCCCTCGCAGGCGCACAAATGTATACCCATCTGTTGTGTCGAAATAGGATTTCAGATCGGCAGATTGCCCTGGCTCCGCTGCCTCGATGCGCAGCGCCTGCCGTCCCTCGGTCTCCGGTGAGAGATCTTTGCGCTCCGCCGCCAGCCGCGCGCTGCCACTCAGCGTCGGCCACCACCCCGCCACGGGATCGCCCGGAAACTCCTTGCTCACTGCCAGCCAGTCACCCGCCACGATCGCCGCGCCCGAGCCCTCGAGCGAAAGCCCGTATCCGCCGCCGCTCGGCCCGCTCGTCTTCACCGTTCCGTGCCCGCCCGCTGCCGCTCCGTCCAGCACTTCAAAATTGGCGCCATCCCAAAACCCCGCCGGCCAGGTAAACGAGTGCCGCGTGTCCGTGCAGTTCGTCGGCCCGCCCGACAGGCAGTGCAGAATGCTTCTGTAAGCCATCCCCTCAAATCCAGGATTGCGATACAGCAGGTTCCGCATCATCTGCCCGGAGTCGTAGTAGGTCTGCTCGCCCAGATTGATCCCCAGCCGCGTCACTCCGGGCAAGATCACCTGGCTGGTCACGCGCAGATACGTCACCCCGCCGCCCGTAGCGGGCGCTTGCTCCAGCGCAATGGGCGGCGCCGCGCCACCTGCGCCCATCAGCACCAGCAGCGCAGCCGCCAGCCCAGCCCGCAGCAAGACGCCCGGCGCAATGCTTCGATTTTGCCTTGTGCTTCCCATGCTTGTTCGCGGCATCCTTCCGGCTCTATCGCTCCCAACTCGGCAGGAGCATCGGTCGAGTCTCAAGCATAGTCTGCCGCCAGCCCACGCTCTCGACTCTCATCCCGCACTATACTTGAGGTACTTCGATGAACCGCGCCGCTGAAATCGCCCGCATGAACCCGGTGGTCCCGCACCCATTCAGCGCACGCCACCCGCATTCCGCAGCGCAGGAAACCGCGCAGCCGTGAAACTGCTCCCTGCGTACGAGTACACGGCCTCCGCGATCGTCGTCAGCTTCAACACGCGCGAACTGCTGCGCGCCTGCATTCAGTCGATTCTCGCCGAGCGCGAGCAGCTCCCTGCCGGCATGACCGCCGAGATTCTGGTCGTCGACAACGCCTCCACCGACGGCTCCGCGGAGGTGGTCGAGCGCGAATTTGTCACACCGGGCTCCCCGGTCAGCCTCATTCGCAGCGATGTCAATCTGGGCTTCGCCGCCGCCAACAACCTGGCCATGGAAGCCGCGCGCGGGCGCTACCTGGTCCTGCTCAACTCCGATGCGTTGCTCCATCCCGGCGCCCTGCGCCTGGCCATCCAGCATATGGACGCCAACACCTCAGTTGGCGTAGGCGGCGCGCGTCTCGTAGGTCCACACGGCGAGTGGCAGCCCTCGGCTCGCTCATTCCCAAATCTCTGGCACTTCTTCGTTGTTCTCTCCGGACTCGCCAGCCGCTATCCCAAGTCCCGCCTCTTCGGCGCCTTCGATCGCACCTGGGCCAGCCCTGAGCTGCAGGCGGAAGTGGACTGGGTCCCCGGCGCGTTTTCCATCATTCGCCGCGAAGCGCTTGCTCAAACCGGCCTATTCGATCCGCAGTTCTTTCTCTATAGCGAAGAGGTCGATCTCTGCCGCCGCATCAAAGCCAAGGGCTTCCGCGTCCTCTACTGGCCCAACGTTGTGGTCACTCACATCGGCGGCGAATCCAGCCGTCAGCTCACCGCGCACAAGTTCTCTGAGAGCGAGTCGCAGCTTGTCCTCTGGCGCATGCGCTCCACGCTCATCTACTTCCGCAAGCATCACGGCATTCAAGTCTGGGGCATCCGTTGCCTTGAAGACGTCGTGCACCTCCTGCGCGTCCTGCGCAATCGCAACAGCAAGGACCCGGCCCGTCGCCACCGCGCTGAAGAAGCGATGCTGTTTCTGTCTCTCATGCGCCAGGCCTGGAAGGAAACCAAGGGCGGCCGCATCAGCCCGCCGCGCCCCTGGTAGAGTCCCGGTAGTGCTCAGCAAATTCCTTCCGTGCCCCATCCTTGCGATTTGCTTCTATCGCAAGGGTAGGAAACCTCGACTCAAACCGGCCTGGCACCGACTGCCACGAATCTCTTGGCGCGCAAGCGAGGCCCGCCCCACCGCAGGTGGCTAATTGGTGAACTCCTTGAACGGTTCCTCGATCCCGCGCCGTATCAACTCCTCCCGATCCCCCACGGGCCTCCACCCCAGCACCGCCTTCGCCGCCGAGCAATCGAAGACCGCCCGTCCCGTGCGGCTCTCCCAATCGCGATACGAGGGCAACCGACGCTCCGCGTGCCGTACAGCAACCTTCACTGCCCATTTCATCATGTCCATCAGATAGAAACGCCAAATCGGTGTAGCATGCCGCTGAATCCTGATCCCGCCCGCACGATCCAGCGCGTCCAGATACTCCTCGGCGCTCAGCAGCGGATCGCCAACCAGATTGAAGGACCGTCCCTCAATTCCCGGCGTCTCCATCGCGGCCATCAGCCCCGCGGCAACGTCCTCCACCAGCACCAGAGCCAGCTTGTTGTTGCCCTCGCCCCACATCTGGCATACCGCGTCGTTCCACCACATCCCCACGCCCCAGTGAAACGGGCTGCCTCCGCGCCCAATCACGATGCCTGGCCGCAGGATCACCAACGGCAATCCCTGCTCGCGCCGCATGCGCTCGAGAATCTCCTCCGACGCAGCTTTCGCCCGCGCATACAGATTCCGCCTGCCGATCCTCGGGTCCAGCGGCGTCTGCTCCGTAATCGTTCCCGCACCCGCGCCTGCATAGTACGAGTCGATGGTCCCTGTGTAGATAAGCCGCTTCACATCCGCTTCCAGCGCGCACTCCGCCACCCGCCGCGTGGCCTCAATCTCCAGCGCCTGGTAGTCCGCCCAGCTCTTCACGTTGGCGCGCGCCAGGTGGAAGACAGTCTCCACGCCGCGCATCGCGAGCAAAATGTCTTCCTTGTTGCCGAGGTCCCCGACCACGCATTCCAAATGCTGCGAAGTTCGCAAATCCGCCGGAATCCCCGCCGCGCTGCGCACCAGCGCCCGCACCGCATGGCCTGAATTGATCAACTGCCGCAGCAGTTCCTTGCCAATGAACCCCGTCCCACCGAGCACCAGAATCTGGGCGCCCGCCCCGGCTGAAGAAGATGCGTCGCAACGAAGGGTACGGGCTTCAGCCCGTACCTCCATTGGCCCACCATCGGCGGGGGCTTCAGCCCCCGTGGCATGCTCCCCAGAAACCGGCAGATTCGCCAACTCCCCCAGCTTCTCGCAAACCCGAATCACCCGCACCCCAAACCGCCCATCCACCCGTTCATCGAGAACCTGCGCGCCGTAGAACGCATCCATGGCCCGCGCAATGCTCGCTCCATAAGGATTCCCGCGCTTCTCCATCTTCAACTTCGACCGGACATAACTCCACAGAGTCCGCCGCGCCTGCCGCTTCAAGCTCTTCGCGCGTGCAAGAACAATCCCATACGTCTCAAAATCCGGATCGCTCGCCCGATGCTCGTCAACCGTATAGATATTGCGCTCAAAATCCACCGTCGCGCTTGCCAGCGATCCGCGCACGTGTATCGTATACTCCGGAAATCCCGGCACAAACGAGAAGCGCAGCTCGATTGCCGTCCGCCCCTTCAACCCGTTCACCTGCCAGCGCCTGTAAAACTCCCCACCCGTCGGCAACTCGGTCGCATTCGAGGCTCGCACCTCCAGCGCCTCCGGCTCGCCCATCAGGTCCAGCATGTGCGCAACGGAATGCGAACCCACCTCCAGCAGAATGTTCCTCGGCTCGCGCAGCATCCAAGCGTCGAACGGCCCGTGCACCGCCTGGGCGAGTGGCCGGTGCCAGGTAATCACCACGTCGTCAATCAGCCCCAGCGCGCCGCTCTTCACATCGCGCCGCAGTTGCTCGTAAATCTCCGCAAACAGAAAATTATGCCCCACGCCCAGCCGCAGTCCCCTCTCCCCGGCCAGCCGCACTAGAGCCGCGCAATCCTCCGCGCGGTCGCACATCGGCTTTTCCAGAAACACGCTCACGCCGGCTTCCAGCACTGCGCGCGCTGCCTCAAAGTGCCGATCCGGTGGCGTCAGCACATGCACCGCATCCAATTGCTCCGCCGCCAGCATCTCTTCCAGCGACTCATACACCCCGGCCATACCAAACTTCCGCGCCAGCGCCTCGGCCTTGGCTCGCACCTGATCGCACACCGCCACCAGTTCCACGCCGTCCACCGATCTGAGCGCCAGCGCGTGCCAGTCGGCAATATAGCCCGCGCCCAGCAATGCCACACGCCGCGTTTGTCGCCTCGATGCCGGCGTTCTCTCATTCATCAGCTTTCCTTGTGCTCCATGATCGTCGGCGTCAGCCCGCGCCAGTGCCGCCAGTGGTAGGCCAGCATGCCCAGCAGCGCTGGAAACTTGTTCAGCACCGTGAAAAACGCATACACCAGGGCGTCACCAAACGGCCAGCCGCGCTTTCTTGCGTTGCGCAGGATCCACCCAAATTGCGGTCCGTAAAGAAGCAGCAGGACTAGCGACACCCCGCGCGTAAACGGCGCAAGCACGATCGCCGTAGCCGGAACGGCGAGCCCCCAAATCCACACCCTCCGGCACTCGCGCGCAAAATAGCGCTCCGGGCTTCCCCCATGGAGCGCCGCTACTTGCGCCCATGCGTGCCCCGTCCGGCGCGCCCTGCGCCACCACTCTCGAAAGCGCTTCATTGCCGCATCGTGCCACACCATCGCCGCATCCAGCAGCACGATCTTCTCGCCCATCTCCCGCACGCGCACGCAGAACTCGTTGTCTTCACCGGCGATCACATCGTCGCGGAAGCCGCCCACCGCCCGGAACACAGCCGGCCGCACCATGAAAATGCCGCCGCACGCGCTCATCTCTCCCGGCGCCTGTCGCCACTCCAGATCGAAGAGCCGGTTGTAGACCGAAGCCTCCGGATGCATCTCGCGCACATGCCCGCACACCGCGCCCACATCCGAACGCTCGTTCAGCGCCGTTCTGCCTTGCTCCAGCCATCCATCCGCCAGCGTGCAATCGCCGTCCACAAACTGCACGAAGGCCGCATCAGCCTCGCACTTCATGGCGCAGGCAAATCCCTCGTTCCGCGCCCGCGCCGCGCTGAATGGCGGCTTTATCTCTACCACCGCGCAGCCAAGCGACCGGGCAAACTCCGCGCTTCCATCCGTCGATCCCGAGTCCACATAGACCACCGTCCGCGCGCCCGCAACCGCAGCGCGCAGGCAGCTCTTCAGCCGCTCGCCCTCGTTGCGTCCAATGGCAACAATGGCGACGCTGTGGTATGCACCAGGAGGCATGGAACCCAATTCTAATTTGCCGGGGAGTGCGACGGTAGGCCGCAAGGGTGTTGCCGCAAGCGGTCGAGAACCGAAAATCAGGTCCGGAGCCCTTCGCCCTGGAGATTGGCCGTAGAATTCGAGCTATGGTCGAGTGTTGCGCTATTTGTGCCTGCAAGCTTCATCGCACCCCGGGGACTTATGCTCTCGCAACCACCGAGGGCCGAAGCCATGCAACAAAACATCACTTCGTTGCCGAGCGGTTCTTTGGTCGCTCCAGTAATCGACGCGGCACGAAATCGTTGGGCGCGTTTGACTCATGTCCGTGAGGATTCGAAGGCAAATCCGAAGTATTCTGTTACGAGTGCCGCGAGGAGCTTCTTCACAACCCTGTTCTGCTGCCCAATGATATAAAGCTATTCGCCGAATTGGTCAGAATTCGCCATCTCTCAGAGGATGCAAAAGGCGAAGAACGCACCAAGATTGCCGGTAGAATATCTCTTCTGCACGAGGTGATTGCGCTGGGGCTGAATGTCTTGCGCCAAAAGGAGACCGGGTGAGCCGGCCGGCACACCTCAAAAGTCCCTAACGGAGCCTGACGCTTCATTTGAATGGAATCTCAACCTCTGCGTAGCTGCCCGGAATGCAACCATTCACGGCAGCCACGATTCTATCGAGATGCAGTCGCACCATCGGCCATTGGGAGTTGCCGAGGACGATAAGAGCAATCTTCCGTGCGGCTAGATTCTGCTGGTATCGGATGTTCTTGTCGGTACTCAAGAGCAATTCGAACCCAGCTTCCTCCGCCTTCAGTATCAGTTCGCCGTTCTCCAATTCATGCCACCCGATCTGACGCGCAAAGGTCACCTCATGGTCGACGAGACTTCAGGCGATCGGGTTCGGCGTGCCGTTATCGAACAGAATTCTCATTAGCCAAATGCAGGCTCTTTCTCCAGGCTCTCGGTCACGAAGTGAACCACCGCTTCAACTTCCTCGGCTTTCACGTCGAACACCTCCGTGATCTCCTTCACCGACATTCCCGCCTCAAGATTCGCAAACACAGTCTGCACGGGCATCCGCGTGCCCTTGAACACCCAGGCCCCGCTCACCTTGCCGGGAACGCTTTCAACAGCATCGCACTGGGACCAATCGAGACTCGCCATGGTTCGCACTCCCTTCCCCAAGATTACTCCAGAACGGACTCCGCCAGAACGCCCTTTCTCCAATGCCCTCTCACACCGCCGTCATATCCTGCCCCCGCGCCTCGCGCCCCAGCGCCGCCAACCCGGCCAGCGCCAGCGCCACCATAATCACTGTCACTGCCAGCACCAGCGGGTAGTTTCCCCACCTCTCCGCCGCCAGGGCCTGCGCCTTGCCGTTCCACGAGGTCACAAGGCCCCCAAGCTGGTACGCCAGCCCCGGCGCCGTAGCCCTTACCGGCGCCGGCGACAGTTCCGTCAAGTAAGCCGGCACCACTCCCCACGCGCCCTGCACCATGAACTGCATCAGCACCGCCCCCGCACCCAGCGTCAACGCCGAGTGCCCGTACGCCCACAATGGAATCACCGGAAGCGCCAGCAGCGCAGCCGTAACAATGGCCCGCTTGCGTCCCCATCTCTCGCTCAGCGTTCCAAACACAAATCCGCCGGCGATCGACCCAAACCCATACATCACCCCAATCAACCCCACCGTCGAAGGCTTCAGCTTTGCAGCTACCGTGAGAAACGTCGGGTACACATCCTGCGTCCCGTGCGAAAAGCTCATGAACGCCGTCATCAGCAGGATCAAAAACAGAAACGTAGGCAGGAATTTCTTGAGCAGCGTCCCGGTTCCCTCACCGTCGTGGCCCGCCACCCCCGCCGCCCGCGCCAGCCGTTTCTTCGCCCCTGCCAGCCACACCGGCGACTCCGCCACGCGCGCCTGCACATAGAACACCAGCAGAGCCGGAAGCGAGCCCAGAATAAACAGCCCCCGCCACCCGATTCCCGGCACATGCATCCCCGCCAGTACAAATCCGTTGAAGAAGAGCGCGAACGCGCCCGAGGCCAGGATCGACCCCATCGCGTACCCTTCCTGCAGAATCCCGCTGAACGTCCCGCGGCCCTCTTTCGGCAGCGTCTCAAACACCAGCGCCGCGCCCACGCCCCACTCCCCGCCCATGGCCAGCCCGAACAGCGCCCGCAGCACCAGCAGCACCGTAAGCGACGGCGCAAAGGCGCACGCCAGCTCAATCACGCTGAAGCTGAGAATGTTCACCATCAGCACCGGTCGCCGTCCATAGCGGTCGGCGAGCATTCCAAAAAGCAGCGCGCCCACCGGCCGGAATGCCTGGGTAAGAAACACCGCTCCCAGTACCGCCGAGGGTAGCGTGTGAAACTCCTTCGCGATCGCCGGAATACAGAAGATCAGGATAAAAAAGTCCAGCGAGTCCATGGTCCAGCCCAGAAATGCAGCCAGAAACGTGTGCCGCTGCGGCCCCGTCAGCCTGCTGAAATTATGGATGACAGACCGGAAGTGGTCCGCAAGAGATGAAGACATAGCCGGGAGCATACCAGACGCAATCGCGCAAACACTACTGACACCACGCTGTCAGCAGCACCCGTGCATCATCCCCGCATGGACAAAATCATCAGCTGGTTCGAAATTCCTGCGCTTGACCTCAATCGTGCAAGTGCGTTCTACGAGCAGATCCTCGCAGTCACCCTCAACCGCGGCGACATGGGTCCCCAATCGCTCGCCGTGTTCCCCTACAATCGCGACCACGCCACCGGCGGCACCCTCATCACCGGCCCCGGGTTCAAGCCTTCCGCGGAAGGTGCGGTCGTCTACCTCAACGCCGGCCCGTCGCTCGACGCCGTTCTCGCCCGCGTCGCGCCTGCGGGCGGCTCCATCGCCCTGCCTCGCACGGAGCTCCCACCGGGCATGGGCGCCTATGCCCACGTCCTCGATACCGAAGGCAATAAGGTCGGCCTCCACTCCTACGAATGATCCTGATGCGCCTGATATCGTTTCTGCATGCGCCGCGCCGACCGGCTCTTCCAGATCGTCCAGCACCTGCGGGCCCGGCGGCTCACTACGGCCGCCGAGCTCGCTGGCTTTCTCGCCGTCTCCGAGCGGACCATCTATCGCGATATCCGCGATCTCTCCTTGTCCGGAATTCCCGTCAAGGGCGAAGCGGGCATCGGCTACGGCCTCGACCGTTCTTACGAACTCACCGCCCTCATGTTCACTCCCGATGAAGTCGAAGCCGTCGTCGTAGGCCTTCGCATGGCGCAGGCCTTCGCCGGGCAAAGGCTCCGCGACGCCTCAGTCACGGCTCTGGACAAAGTGATCCTCGCTTTGCCCAAGAGCCGCCGCGCCGAGGTGGAGCGCCCGCAAATCTACGTCCCACCTGTCCATGCGCATCACGAGGTTGACCCGCTGCGCGAGATGCTTTCCACCGCCATCAACGACCATGCGGTCCTCCATCTCGCCTATGCCGACGACAATCGCAGCAAGACAGAACGCGACGTTCAACCGCTCGCACTTCATTTCTGGGGCTCTGTCTGGACACTGGCGGCGTGGTGCAGGGTACGTAAGGATTTTCGCAACTTCCGTCTGGACCGGATCAGCACCTGCATCCGCACCGGCGACTCATTTATCGACGAACCGGGCAAGACCCTGAGCGACTTCCTGCGGGCCGTAGGCGTCCGGTAACGTTTCCGGTGGAAAACTTCAGCGATATTTGTTGCAACGAGTACCTGCCCTCGCGCGTCTCATAGGTACAAGATGACTCCGCGCGGACCGTTTTCCCGTCGCTTCTTCCCCCGCGCATACACCACTGGAGCCCTCGCGCTCCGCCACAAAACTCAGCGGCCCACAGGCCCGGAAACGAAAGGAAACTCAAGAATATGAAGCGTTTGGCACTCGTCACCGGCATTCTCGCGCTGGCCGCCCCACTGGCCCTGGCGCAGACCTCCACCTGGACTTCCGATCCAAACCACAGCGAAGTCGACTTCTCCGTCTCCCACCTCACCGTCTCCAACGTCCACGGCCGCTTTGGTCACGTGAACGCCACCATCGCCTTCAACGAAGCAGACATTACCAAGTCCACCGTCACGGCGACGATTGATCTAACCGGCATTGATACCGGCGAGGACGCCCGCAACAATCACCTCAAGAGCCCCGATTTCTTCGATGTTGCCACGTATCCCTCTGCCAGTTTCACCAGCACCGGCGTAACCAAGTCAGGAGACGATCTGGTGATCTCCGGCAACCTCACCCTCCATGGCATCACCAAGCCTGTGGTCCTCAATGCGGAAGGTCCGCGCGGCCCTGCGCCGGGAATGGACCACAAGCCGCATGCCGGTTTCTCTGCTACCACCACCGTCAAGCGCTCGGATTTCGGCATCGGGAGCAAGTTTCCCACTGCAGCCATCGGCGATGCAGTGAAGCTCGACATCGAGTTGGAAGTCGTCAAGCAGTAAGCAGTCCACGGGCGCCGAAGCGAATCTTCGGGCCCTGAGGCCTGTCGTACGGCGAAGGGCGCGGCGATACTGTCTGCGCCCGTTGTGCCGTGTTTTCCTGGAACCATGGCAAAGAGGATGGGGAGAATGCAGATGGCGAGCCTGAAACTGGAGATCGTGCAGGAGCCGCCCTTTTCCAGCGTAGAAGAAGAGGCGCTGCTCAACCTGATGCGCACCTCGGACTGCCTGCACCGCGCCTTCCACCGCAAGACCCGCGATTGGGGCGTCACCTCCACCCAGTACAACGTCCTGCGCATCTTGCGCGGTGCTCACCCCAACGGGCTCACCTGCTCGGCCATCGGCGATCGCATGATCACGGCCGAACCGGACATCACACGCCTGCTCTCGCGCCTGAAGGCCCTCAAACTCATTCGCCAGCAACGCGACGGTCACGACCGCCGCGTGGTCTGGACCAGGATTTCCGAGACTGGGCTTCAATTGCTTAAGGAGATGGATCCGCTCATCCTCAAGGCTCCCGGCGAACTGCTTGGGCATCTGGGGAAGGCTGAGTTGGCGGAGTTCATTCGTCTGCTGGAACTGGCCCGCAGCCGCTGCGGCGAGCCACAGGCGCCCCTAAGCTGTACCGGGAAGGAATGTAGTGAAGCAGAAGGCAGCGCCCACCGGGCGGGCGGGTAGCGCAGTTTTACTGGCCAAGAACCTTCTGCGCAACCGCTTCTTCGTCCGCATCCGTTTGAATAATCTTGTTATGCAGGCAATAGAGCGCCAGTTCAAGCCGGTCTGAGACACCCAGCTTGTCATAGATCTTGCGCAAATAATTCTTGATCACCTGTTCCGTGGTTCCCAGCTGGAAGGCGATCTCTTTGTTGCGCTTGCCCTGGGTAATGCAGGTAATGATGGCCATCTCCTTGGGAGAGAGACGCGGCTGCGTCTTGGGGCTTACCAGAGCGGCAGCCTGAGACCGGTATGCTTCAATCACCCAGTTGACGGATTGGTTGTCGATCCAGGTTTCGCCCGCGGCGATCCGGCGCACGCAACGCACCAGAAGGTCCGGCGAAATGGACCGCGAAATGATTCCGCGCACGCCGCGCCGGTAGAGTTCCACCGTGTGGTTCTCATCCGCCTGCACCGCCTGCACAATCAGCTTCACATCGGGGGCCACACGCAGAAGCTCCGGAATCACGTTGGTCGTACCGGCCAGCATGCTGCCTTCCAGCAGAACCACGTCGGTGGGGTAGCGCTCCACGGCCAGGCGCAAATTCTCGATGGAGTCCGCCTGCGCCACAACGCGCAAATCGTCTTCCAGGGCAAAGACCTTGCGGATGCCTACGCGATAGATTGCCTGCGAATCCGCAATGATAATGCGGACCGTTCCCGGCTTTACCGGAGTGTCAAGCGTCTCGCCGTCTGAAGAATCGTCCAAGAATTCCATAGTGAATGCGGCCAAACCAACCTGGGCTGTTACTGCTCCGCGAATTGGTAATCGTCGATCGTAGCGGCAGCCAGATATTGAGTTTGGCTCAACGAGCAGCGTACCACACGCCCCAGACAATGAACCAGCACATCGTGAAGAGTTCCCAGCACTTCGCCAGGCATCCGCAGCGAAAAACGTATGTCCAATCCTGTCTGCAACTCCTGGTCCAGGGCAAAAAGAACGCCGCTCGCAGAGATATTTCGAGAGAGTGCCGAGACATCGCCATGGTTGGTGGAAAGCACAACCGGCAGCGCCAGCGGGAAGCGAACCGCACAGCGAACCTCCTGCCGCACAACGCCGTCAGCCGGGATAACAGACGGACTCATCAACTCGGGTTTCAAATCGTTCATTGGCCGCATCCAAGGCCCTCACTGGGGCCATCGTCACTGTAAACCCATTGCCACTCTTTAACATACGGCACCAAAGTTTACTGATAGGTAACCGGTGATTCTGCCCCGGATTGTCTGCCCAAGGTAATGCGGTTACCAGCGTCCGGATTCTGTAGTCTTTATATACTCCAAAATCAACGAATCCTCCACTTCGGAATCGTCCGGCGCCAACCTCGCGACCCCTCTCGAACAACTGTTCACAAGTTAGGTTCCTTCCCTTAATTTTCAGGAAAAAACGCCGCCGATGCCCCCACCCACTCCTGATTTCGGTTGTGGTCTACCCCCATCATCTTTCCCCTGCCCAGCCGGACCAGCGAGAGTGCCGGCGTCAGGCTGCCGCCATCCGGCCACAAATACAGGATCCTGATCTCCGCCTGCGTCAGCCCGTGGGGCGTCTCGATGGTGGGCTCGAAGCGCATCCTCTGCTGCAGAAGAAATTCCTTCCGCTTTTCCCTCGGAATCGCCTCGAGTTGCGCCTGGGTGGGGTCGAACTGGATTCCTTTGCCCGCAAAAGAAAACAGCGGCTTCAGGAGTAGCTCGCCAAATACAGTCTCCGGCCCGACCGAGCCCGGCAGCGCCACACCCGCCGCTTCCAACTCAGCCCGCCCGCTCCCTTCCAGAAAATCGTCGAGGAAAACCGCCGGAGGAACCACCCCTTGACGCGCTGTCCCGCGTGACAGCCACGGGATGGAGAACTTCGAAATCAGGAAGTACCAGTTCGGATGTCCAGCCCACTCCACGTCCCAACCCCGCGTCAGGTCGAACGGCAGCCGCACCTGGCGCGCTATCAGCTCGTCGGCGATGGCCCGGTTGTAAATCCGGTGGATGGGCACCAGCCGGCCGTTCCGGCCGCGGTAATGCAGTTTGTTTCCAACCGCTTCCAGACTGCGGATATCCACCACGGCGATGCCCAGCCGCCGTGAGGTCACCTCAAAGTCCGGCAGCGTCTTCTGGTTCCTTGGATCCAGTTCGGTCAGCACCACGTTTTCCGGATCGTGATTGCCCAGAACCGTTTTGGCCAGCAGCCTCCAATAGCCGGCTTCATCCAATCCCCCCTGAAAGCAGCCCAGCCCCTCCTCGAGGCCGAAGGCATCCCGGTAGGCCGAGCACAGGACGTCCTGGTATCCGTACACCGACGGGAACGCCTGAATCTCCACTAACCGGGGAACCAGTTTCCCGCCCCCATCCCGAACCAGGGCAAAATCGGCAGTCAGAAAGTGGGGATGCGCCGTCTCGCCAGCCACCGCGTACCCGGCTGGAATCGCCTCGCGCGCCGCGGCCAGGCAGGCAGGGTCTCCCATCAGGATCTGCGTCAAATCGTCTCCCGCAGCCGCCAACTCCGCGAGCAAACCTGGTGGCAGGAAGATAGGCGTTTCCGCAATGCGGAACTCCACGGGCACTCCGCACCGCTGCTCCACTTGCCTCAGAAGAGATGCGTACCGCTCCGGGGTAAACCGGTCATTGAATCGTCTGCGAAGGTCCGAAATCAACGCTTTTTCCCCATTTCCGCTGAGATTCCCTCTGGACCAAGATACCGCCCCATTACCGATTTCTGTCCTTTCGTACCCAAAATCGCACCAAGAAACGCACCCGAATGCAGGCTCGCTCCTGTGGATTTCTGACCAGGAATGTGGAAAAACCCCTCCGCCATTAAAAAAAGTTACTTTTGTTGTAGAAGGCATGCAACTTTTGGGGTACTATTTCTGTACGCAGTTTACCCAAGGGAGCTGGACATCTATGACTTCTCATTCGCTGAAGGCAAAAGTCGCATTACTGACCATGGTTCTGGTCACGGGCCCTGGGTTCGCGTTAGCTAGCGGACCCCTTACTGTTCCGCCGCTGCCGACGGGGAAGCTCGTGGCCAGTGGACCCCTGACTGTTCCGCCGCTGCCAACCGGAAAGCTCGTGGCGAGTGGACC
>CAYUJM010000012.1:45546-49536 GCA_964445025.1 uncultured Occallatibacter sp.
CCGCTGCCAACCGGAAAGCTCGTGGCGAGTGGACCCCTGACTGTTCCGCCGCTGCCAACGGGAAAGTTCGCTGTATAAGCTAGTTTTAGGGGAACCGGTCATGGCACTGATACACTCGGTGCATACTTCTGTCTTGGGAACTTGGCGGGAGGACGACGGTGACCCTGGAACAGATATTCTCGGTGCTTTGGAAGGCGGGGGCCGTCGCAGAGGCCGTGGCCCTCGCAGTCTTTATATATCGTCGCCTATATAGAACGTTTCCCGTCTTTTGCGTCTTTCTGGCGTGGAGTCTGGTCAGCGATGTAGGCGCATCCTACGCCAAATCGCTTCTGGACACGAATGGATTTTTCCACTTCTACCTAATAGAGATGACCATTGACTCCCTCCTTGAGTTTGGAGTCCTGGTTGAGCTGTCTTTGTCGGTGCTACGCCCGTTCCGGAACACCCTGCCGCGTGGAGCCATCGTTGCCGTTGGAATCATCATTGGGCTGCTGTGCGCCGCCATCTGGCCCTTCACGAAATCGCCGGGATTCAGCGGGTTCACGCTCGAGAGCCGCCTTCTTATCCACCTCCAGCAGACCTTCGGCATTCTAAGAATTCTCTTCTTTCTCATTCTCGCCGGGTGCAGCCAGTTGCTCTCCATTGGATGGCGTGATCGCGAACTGCAGATCGCCACTGGGCTCGGAATCTATTCGATGGCCAGCGTTGCAGTCTCTGTAATCCATACGGCTCAATCTGCGGGACCGCAGTATCACCTGCTGGATGAGCTTGCGGCTGTCAGTTACCTGTGCTCTCTGATCTATTGGATATACAGTTTCGCGCAGGCGGATGCCGCGCGCCGGGAATTCGCCCCGCAGATGCAGAGCTTCCTTTTGTCCGTGGCTGGAACGGCACGGTCCACCCGCATGGCGCTCTCAAATTCCGCAGCCCCCAGGGATCCCGACCACCGGCCATAGCAGTCGCATTTTCCTCGCAGTAAAGGTCATACAGGCATCTCATCGGTCCGTCCCAGCCGAGCCAGCGGCTGGCTTTTCCCTTTTGGTACCCACCCCACCGGTACTGCAAGGTCACAACCGCGCGAGGGATTCGGCTTGGGAAGCTAATTACCTGTATGCAATGAAGTACTGACCTGTTGCGCCTACAACTTAAGTTGTAAAACGTGAAAATTTGTCGCACATGCGAGAGGTTTTCTGTTACTAGTAGGACGTACCGCAAAGAGCAGTTCGTTCTGCTCGGAGTGGGCGAGTGGTTACTAAAAGCCGGGCCGAGGATCACCAATGAGTCTGATCTTGCTTCAAATTGTCGCGATTGCGTGCCTAGGCGTCTACTTCATCCGTTGGCGCAGAGGCGTTCGCCGTCGCAACACTCAATCCTGGGAATCGCTTTTTGCGCGGCTCCGCCCCGATTGGAGCGCCCGCGAATTGAGCGACCAATTCCTTTGGAAAGAGGGACTCAACGCAACTCCACAGGATGCTTGGCAGCGCATGGAAGGCCCCAAGGGCCTGTGGGTGATGTATCAGAACTCTCAAACAATGCTGGAAATGGCCGATTATGCGGCCAGAAACAGCGAAACCGTAGACCGCTTGCTCTTAGAGACGCTGCGCAGCGATGCAATGCAGATTCGCGTATGCGTCCTCATGGCCCTGGCCCAGTATGCATTCTCGAAAGCTAGCGAGGGTGTCCGCATCAATGCATTCCGCGCCGCCACCATGTACACCGGTATGGCTGCCCGGATGACACAGATGCTTCAGGAATATGCGCCAGCCATGGTTCCCGATTTCGTTGCAGCTATGTAACTTCCCCCGATCTTGCAACCAGCAAAAACCCCGGCCGCGGCCGGGGTTTTTGTTTGCTATTGCACTGAATAGATTTCAAGCCGGATTGTCGGCGAGAAAACGGTTGATCCTGCCAAACTCGTCCTCACTCAGCCTGAAGTCCAGCGCCGGCGCAATTCCCTCCACCTGCTTCCCGCTTCTCCCACCCACAATGGCAGCGGTGATCGCCTGGTTGTGCAGCGTCCATCCCACCGCCACCACGCCGGGGCCCACCCCGTGCCCATTCCCGATCTCCCGCAGCAGCTCCACAAGGCGCAGATTCTTGCTCAACCGCGGCTCATTGAACTCGACCGCCTTGCGCCGCCAGTCATCCGCAGGGAATGCCGCCACGCGCTCCGCCGTCATGGAGCCCGTCAGCAGCCCCGAAACCATGGGTGAGTAGTTGATGACGCCAATTCCGTTCGCGGCCGTAAAGGGCAGAACTTCCTCCTCAATGGCCCTGCGCAGCATGGAATAGGGCGGCTGCAGGCTGGTGATGGGTGCAACCTTCAACGCCCGCTTCATCTGTTCCACGCTGAAGTTGGAAACCCCCAGCCAGCGCACCTTGCCCTGTTCACGGAACCGGGCGAGCGCCTCCCATCCCTCCTCAATCTCTTCGTCCGGATTGGGCCAGTGGATCTGGTAGAGATCGATCGTCTCCACCCCCAGCCGCCGCAGCGAGCCCTCCAGTTCCTCGGCCAGCGAACCAGCCTTGAGCGAACGGTAGATGGACCGGTCCTGGTGCCAACGCATGGAGCACTTGGTAAACACCAGCGGTCTTGGCCCCGACCAGCTCTTCACCGCCCGGCCCACCACCTCTTCCGAGTGCCCCAGCCCGTAAATAGCTGCCGTGTCAATCCAGTTGACGCCCAGTTCCAGAGCCCGGTGAATAGCGCCAATCGACTCGTTGTCGTCCTGCGGTCCCCAGGCAAACTCCCAGTTCCCTCCCCCGATAGCCCATGCGCCAAATCCGATGGAGGTCAAATGAAGGTCGGAGTTCCCGAGTTTGCGAAGTAATTGCGAAGTGGAAGTTGTCATATCACTGCGTTGGATGCAATTGAAAGCAATTGGCTGCAAGATCCGCGCTACCCACCGGGCCAGCACATCATTTCGTAACATCCGCATCATATTGTCTATTTGATGCGCTTATCGCAAATCCACATCGTGCTAAACTATTGATGCGACCTGTTTGGAGGAACCGCAGATGAGAACAACGCTCAACATGAGCGATGAAGCTCTGGAACAGGTAAGAGAATACGCCTCGGCCCGCTCTCTCTCCTTGGGAGAGGCAGCCTCGCTCCTGGTGAAACGTGCATTGAAACAGAACACGCCTGTCCGTAAGGACGGCCACTTCTTCGTATTCTCCCCCGGCGACGATGCAAAGTTCGTCACGCTGGAACACGCATTGAAGATCGAGGATGAAAGCGAGTGACCGCCTGGCTGCTGGATGTGAATGTCCTGGTAGCCCGCTTCTGGGAGCCGCACGTCTTCCATCGCAAGGTCCGCGCCTGGATGGCCAGCCACGAGCAGGCAGGTTGGGCAACCTGCCCCATAACCCAGGCCGGCTTCGTACGGACAATCTCCAATCCAGCGTTTTCGCCGGAAGCTCCGCGCCCCGCCGAGGCCATCCATTGGCTGGAGGAGACCATAAAAGATCATCCCGGCCACCAGTTTTGGGCCGACGACCTTTCAGTCCCGGATGCTTGCGCTCAGACCATTTCGCGCCTGAGCGGCTTTAGGCAGATAACGGACGCGTACCTTCTTGGCCTGACAATCCGCAAAAATGGACATATGTTGACGTTGGACCAACGGATGCTCGCTCTCATCAAGGACGATAGCTCGGCTCGGAAAGCGCTCGTCATCCTGGATGAAGCTCATTCACCTACGCCGCAATCAAAAACCGCCCCTCGCGCATGATCTGCTCCTGCCCGGCCTCGGATTCAAGCCAGATGTTGAAACCCAGCCCCACCACATCGATGTGCGTCCCAGACCGCCACGGGGCGCCTGTGTGCTCGCCGTAGGGGTTTCCAAACGCAATGTGGATGCCGGGAAACTTCTCATCCTGGAGAATGTTGCCGATCACCCGCTCCACGCCCAGGTTGGTGCCAATGGCAAACTCGCCCACGCGGTCGGAGTTCTCGTCGGTGTGCGTGTAGGCCCAGAAATCCTCTTCGAG
>CAYUJM010000013.1:0-49020 GCA_964445025.1 uncultured Occallatibacter sp.
TGAGAGCCCAGTTCCGCTTCGAGACCTTCAACTCCTTCAACCATCCAAACTTCTATGCGCCGGGACCTGGGAATATGAGTTTGTATAGCCCCGGTAGTTTCGGAGAAATCACAACCGCATTCCCCGGCAGAATTGTCCAGTTTGCCGGAAAGTTCTACTGGTAAAACTCACGTGAACCACAGCCTCAAATGGATGCTGCTGGTGGTGCTGGCCGGGCCCGCAATGGGGCCTGGCCAGCAGCCGGCTGCGTCCGCGCTTGATTCGCTGGTGGCCGCGGCTCAGCAGGCCCAGGCTGTCCATGACTACGCAGCGGCGGAAAAGGCTTACAAGCAGGCGGTAAGAATCGAGCCGAATATGCCGGAGCTATGGGCCAATCTCGGTCTGATGCAGCAGCAGGCCGGGGATATCCCTTCTGCAATTCTCAGCATGCAACGAGCTAACCAGATCAATCCGTCCTTATATGTTCCCAATCTTTTCCTTGGAATCGACTATCAGCGCATCGGCAAGGCAAAGGAGGCAATTCCGCTCTTGACCAAAGCGGAGAAGATCAACAACACCGATCCGCAGGCGCCACTGGCGTTGGGGCGCGCCTACTATGCGGTCGGCAACTTTTCCGCGGCGGCTCGAGAGCTTGAGCGGGCAACTACCCTTGACCCGCAGTTGGGAGCTGCCTGGTTTACGCTGGGGATTGCCCGGCTGAACCAGGTGGAAGCGGACGCTCGCAAAATGTCGGCGGAAGCAAAGGACTCTCCCTTCGCCGGCGCACTCTACGCCGAGTCGCTCGAGAAGCAGGCGAGATTCAGTGAGGCCGCGAGCCTCTATCGAAGCTTGTTGGCTGTTCAGCCGCAACCACCCTGCATCCATTCGGAATTGGGCTTTGCGCTCCTCAGGCATCGCGATTTGGAGGGCGCAACCAAGGAATTTGCCGGCGAGCGCATGGCACACCCGGAATGCGGCTTGGCGCTTCTTGGCCAGGCGCGGATAGCTGTCGACAACGCGGAATACCAACCGGCGGCCACGCTGCTCAAGGAATTGTGGCGGCGGGATCACGGCTTCGTCGAGTCCAATGCAGCCCTGCTCGTCGATGGTATGCCGGGCGACCGCGCAGCAGCCGTTGCCGATAATTTCTCTCAGGCGGCCGCTCAAATCCCGGCAGATCTGCGCGACGCTCTGCTTGCGGCCTTCAACGGCGGCGGGCAAGGCTCGGACGCGCCCGCCGGCCGGCGTGAATCGGGCGCGCTATCAACAAAAGAGTCGGCATTCGCTCCACGCCGTACCGCAAAGGAATACTACGCCACGGGAGAGTTCGAGCAGTGCGCGCATCAGTTCGATCTTGCAGTCGCCGCCGGCCGCGCGGACGAGCTTAGGCTGCTTGCCGCATGCGCGTACCTGACGGGAGACAACAAGCGCGCCTCCAGAGCCGCAGCCGCACTGGAAGCACTGCAACCGCACTCGCCCGAGGCGCTCTACTGGTCGATCCAAGCCAACGAGCGGCTCGCGCTCCAGTCTCTTGCTCGCTTCCAGCAACTGGAGTCGAATTCGGCCAGAAGCCACGTTCTCCTCGGCGACATCTTCGACCAGTTGGAGAGATACGACGATGCGTTGGCCGAATACGGCAAAGCGCTTGCCATCGACCCTGACGATCCGGCTGCAATGCTCGGGCTGGCTACGGCCTACCTCAGCAATAACAAGATGGAGAAGGCCATGGAGACCGCGCGAAGCGCTCTCGTGCGCAGTCCGGACGACCCGGAACTGAACCTGGTGATGGCGGAAGCGATGGTGGGCCGAAACCAGTTCGCGGAGGCGGAGCCGTTTCTCATCAAGAGCCTCAACGCCAAGCCGCAAGTGCTCGGTCATGTGCACGCGCTGCTGGGCAAAGTCTATGCAGAGACAGGAAGAACCCAAGATGCGATCGACCAGCTGAAGCTGGGCGCATCGAGCGACGAGAATGGCTCGATTCACTATCTGCTCGCGCGGCTTTACCGCCAGAGCGGTAATCTCAAGGATGCATCCATTGCGATCGAACAGGTAAAAACGATCAAGGAGCAGCGGCGGGAACGAGGCGTGAAACTCGTCGAAGATCCCGAGCTCTCCGCGCTGGAATCTCCACACGGCGAAGCCTCCACTCCATAAAAAGGCCCATTTGCCACCCCTCCTTCCAATACACAGCACAGGCAGCAATTCATTTCAGGAGTCATCATGCGCTTGTACGGCCCGTTGTACCGGAAGTGCTCTGTCTTTCTTTTCATTTTTCTCCTGTGTTCCACATCTCGCGTGACATGGGCCCAATTCAGGATCTCTTTGGCAGAGTTGCGTCCTCTTGTGCGCCATACCGGCATAACGCACCTGTCAAATGGGATCGACGTGCAAACGCCGGATACGCGCCTTAGGGTCGTTGCTCTGCGCGAGGATGTCTTGCGCGTCACCATGGCACGCGGCAACTCCTTGCCGGAAGATGCCTCGTGGGCTGTGCTCCCATCCTCTCGGTCAAGCTCTGCGGCGGTTGTTATCGACGCAAGCAGCGATCGCTATGGCTTCCACACGCGCGCGTTGATCGTCGAGGTGGACAAGAAGACTCTCCAGATTACCGTCCGGGATTCGGCGGGAAATATTCTTGAGAGCGACGCGCGCCCGGTTCGCTTCGACGGCGATGCGTTTCGCATCTTCAAATCGATGCCGCCGGACGAACACTACTTTGCCCTCGGAGACAAGACCGGGCCGCTGGACCGGCGCAACCAGGCGTTCACGCTCTGGAACACGGACGCCTACCGCTTTCAGGAATCGACCGATCCGCTTTACAAGAGCATCCCTTACTTCATGACTTACCGCGCCGGGAAGTGCGTTGGCATCCTGCTCGATAACACCTGGCGCACGAGTTTCGACTTCGGCAAGGAGTCAGCGGGAGTGTACTCCTTCGGCGCTGCCGCCGGCCCACTGGACTACTACCTGTTCTACGGCCCATCGCCAAAGCAGGTTGTTGAATCGTATGCCTGGCTTACCGGAGCTCCTCCGCTGCCTCCGCTTTGGTCCCTCGGCTTCCAGCAATCGCGATATAGCTACATGTCGCAAGCCCGGGTGCTGGAAGTGGCGAATCGCCTTAGGGCAGACTCCATTCCCGCTGATGCCATTTATCTTGACATCGACTTTCAGGATAGGGACCGGCCATTCACCGTAAACAAAGCTGCGTTCCCTGATCTTCCCGGATTGGTTGCTCAATTGAACGCGGAGAACTTTCACGTAGTGGCCATCACCGATCTGCACATCGCAAACGCGCCGGGTGAGAATTACGCTCCCTATGACAGCGGCATCGCGGGCGACCACTTCGTGAAGAATCCTGACGGAACCGTCTTCATCGGGAAAGTATGGCCCGGCCCCAGCATGTTTCCGGACTTCACCCGTCAGCAAACACGCGCATGGTGGGGAACGCTCTATCACGGCTTGCACAGCGATGGCGTCGAAGGCTTCTGGAACGACATGAATGAGCCCTCAATTTTCGACTCAGCCAACAAGACCATGGCGGAAGATGCAGTGCATCGCATCGACGAGCCGGGGTTCACCCCGCGGACAGCAACTCACGCGGAGATTCACGACGTCTACGGCATGGAGAATTCGCGGGCTACGTATGACGGTCTCACAACGCTCGATCCCAACGTCCGCCCCTTTGTCCTGACCAGGGCAACCTATGCCGGCGGCCAGCGCTACGCCGCCACCTGGACCGGGGACAACAGCAGCAGCTGGAATCACCTGCGAATGGCAACGCCCATGCTCGAAAACCTCGGTTTGAGTGGATTTGCGCTGAGTGGAGCGGATGTTGGCGGTTATGCAGGGTCTCCGTCGCCTGAACTGCTCACAAAATGGATTGAGGTGGCCGCATTCCAGCCCATCGATCGCGATCACACCGAGAAGGGCACGGCCGACCAGGAGCCGTGGGTCAGCGGCCCCGAGCAGGAGGCAATCCGTCGCCACTTCATTGAGGCGCGCTACCAGCTGATGCCGTATCTCTATACGCTCGCAGAGGAGGCATCGCGCACCGGTCTGCCTATGCTGCGGCCTCTGTTCCTCGAGTTTCCGGACGCCGCGTCCGATGGTCATCCGATCGACACAGATAACGCAGCTGCAGGCGAGTTTCTTCTCGGCCCCGATCTGCTTATCGCTCCTCCACCGTATCCGGACGAACTGGACAAGTACTCCGTAGAGCTCCCGTCCAGCGATTGGTATGACTACTGGACCGGCGAGAAAATCCCCAATGCGGCGCCGCCTCCAGCGGTCACTCCGGATCCAACAGCAGACGCAAAAGCGAAGGCTCCTCTTACTGTGCATGTCGCGCCCGCCCTGGATCAGCTCCCTGTCTTTGCGCGCGCAGGGTCCATCTTGCCCATCGCGCCTGTAGTTGAAAGCACGAATCAGACGCCGATGGGAGCCCTCACGCTCCGTGTTTTTGTGGGGGATCAATGCGGCGGTGAGCTCTACCTCGATGATGGGAAGACCTTTGCCTACCGGCAAGGGGCGTTTCTGAGAATGAAATTCAGCTGCGAGAGATCCGCCGATGGTCTGCGGCTGACTCTTGGTCCGCATATCGGATCATACCCAGCTTGGTGGAAAGAAATTCACGCCGAGATCTATGGCTGGACGCCGAAGCAAGAGAAAGTATTCGTTGATGGAAAGGAGATCCCTCTCCGCATGGACATTGAGCCGCAGTCCATCGGGTTCGTAGTCGCGGATGATGGCAGAGGAGTTGAGCTCGAGGTGAGGTAAAGCGCCACAGAACCGCGGACGTCGAGGCCGAGGAGATTCAGTCCGGCCTCTCGATTCAGAAGAATCAGAGGAAGAGGTTGAAACCCCAGCGACAGCTTAATGCCGCTGGGGTAGAAGTCCACGTTCACAGCTTTGAGTGGGGACCATGAAAAAATGCAAACTGGAAACTGCTCTCCAGCTTATGCCGCGGCTCAGGCTGCAACCGCTTTGCGATTAACCCTGGTGATGCGCCGGGCCATCGGCTGTAACCAATTCCGGTGCGCCGTCGTAAGGCGCCTCGGCGTCGTTTTCGGCGGCCGGGGCGTCCACTGTTTCGCCTTCCAGGTGCGCGGGTGCCTCCGGTCCAGGGGCTTCAGTTGTTTCGGCTTCGTGCGCTGAAGGCTCAGCAGGGTGGGTCTCACCTGTCTCCGCCTCATGCGCTGCGGTTTCGATTACCGGAGCTTCAACTGCTTCGGCTTCATGCGGCGCCGTTTCAGCGACTGGAGTTTCAATGGCTGGAGTTTCAGAAGCCGGGGCTTGAGCTTGAGATATCTCAACGGGCTCCTGCTCAGGCGTGCCCGTTTCAGCAACAGGGGCTTCCGCTGCTTCGGGTTCCTGTGTTGAGGGCTCGACTTCAGAAGCTACAACTCCCTGGGCGTCAGTTTCTGGAGTTTCAGCCGCTGGTGCTTCAACAGCTTCTGCCTCATGAGCTTCTGTCTCAGCAACAGGGACCTCAGATGCAATGGCCTCAGAAGTTGGGGCTTGAGCTTCAGACGCAACAGCAGTCGATGTTACAGCTGCATGAACTGGTTCCTCGACGGGTTGATGTTGTGGAACAAGCGGAGTCAGGCATTCCAGAAGCCTTTCGATCATTTTGCTCCGCGCAAGCAACTGCTCGATCTGGATGCGGATCTCGCCTTGTTCCTTCGTAGCATGTTCAAAAACAAGCTCATATGGATTTGCGGGCATGTTGTCTTACCTCGCACAGATAGTAGCACGCAAAAAATAGGAGTCGGGTCGGTCTTTGATTACGGAATTGTGAAATTTAGGAAGGTCGCATCAAACTGTGTAAGTCACTAACTCCGAGTTACCATAAGTATGTTACCCGGATGGATCTGTCGAGTCGCGGAGTTGCAGGCTTCTTTGCGCGTCTATCGTGCCAGCCAGCCGCCGTCGACCACCAGGACATGGCCGTCGATGTAATCGCTGGCGCTCGAGGCAAGGAAGATTGCGGCTCCGGCTACATCTTGCGGCAGGCCCCAGCGTGCAGCAGGGATGCGCTCGAGGATCTGGCGAGATCGTGTAGGGTCGTTTTGCAGAGCCTGAGTAAGGTCGGTGGCCATATAGCCGGGCGCGATGGCGTTTACCTGCACGCCGTGGGAGGCCCACTCGTTGGCCAGGGCCTTGGTGAGTTGAGCGATACCACCCTTGGCAGCAGCATAGGCAGGGACTGTGATGCCGCCCTGAAAGCTCAACAGAGACGCCATGTTAATGATCTTCCCCGAGCCCCGCGCCAGCATGGGACAAGCGGCGCACTGGCATAACCGAAAGGCGCTGGTGAGGTTAGTGGCAATGACGTGGTCCCAGTCGGCGAGCGTAAACTCGACGGCGGGCGCTCGGCGCGTGGTGCCGGCGTTGTTGATGAGGATGTCGATGGAACCAAGAGAGGCGATGGCTCGCTCAACCAACTCAGGCGCATTCTCGGGCTGGCTGAGATCGGCAGTCAGAGCGACGTGCCGAACTCCAGTCGTAGCGATTCTTTGAACAACATCGGTGGGAACCGATCGCGATCCGTGAAGAGCGACGTTGGCGCCGGCCTCCGCCAGGGCGACGGCGATGGCCGCGCCCATTCCGCGGGATGACCCAGTGACCAGCGCATTCTTGCCGGTGAGCCGAAAGGAGTCGAGGATCAAAGTCGCTTCTCCTGACAGGAAATAAAGGGACTCCACGGATAGCTGTTCTGAGAGTGTCCTAGAAAGACACGGGCAATGTCGAGACTGAAGAGGTTCTTCGTAACATTGTTCGCACGGTTTGCTTGCTGTGTGTTCGTCATTTGAAAGTCCGATTGAAATCCTGTGTCCGGCAGCTACAGGGTCTTGCTGTCAATGCTGCTCAAGGTCGTGTCAGCGGCCGCGCGGCTCCAGCCAATGCGCAGGTCCTTAACGTCATGCAATGCAAAAGCGCCATCGGTGCCGCGTGGAGTGCTCACCGCGAAGAAGTCAGCACGTTCGACGTCCTTTAGATAGAATGCAGGGCGAGCGTCAGGTTGGGCTGCCGCTATCTCGACGTGACTCATTTCGATGTTCCGCACATGGCGCAGGAAGAAGCCGAACGCGGGCATGGGCCCGAACATCCGTGGCTCGGGATAGTTATTTTCCAGTTCCGGTGGTTGAACCAGTGAGGCTTCAGGTGGAGCACCGCCAATTGCCTCGATATAGATGTTTGAAAGCTTGACATCTTCGATGAAGAACCCGGGAATGCCACTCAGGATAGAGCTGAGCTTCTGCGGTGCATTGTGGCAGGTCAGGTTGCTGATGAGGATGCGCTTCATGGTGCCCACTTTGGTGCTTTCTTTGGGGCCGCGCAGACGCGCTCCCAAACGCATGAAAATAGGGCTTGATGCGAGATCGCGCATGGTTGTGTTGGTGATGGTGATGTCTTCCATGAGGGCGCCATCAACCGATTCCAGAGCATAACCCTGGCATCCTTCAAAGACGCAGTCGGAGATGGTGATGTTGATAAAGCCGCCATTGGACTCGGTGCCGCACTTGATGCGGCCGGTGCGCCACGCCGGAGCATCGTTCGCGAATCTCTTGAAGGTTCCATCAAGCACCGAGCCCAGCTCGTAGTCGCCAGTTACCCAGCAGTTAGAAATAGTCACGTTCCGGGTAGGACGAGCGTAACCGAGAGCATAACTCGATTTGGGGCAGATTCCGTCATCCCATGGAGAGTTTACCGTGCAGTTAGAAACGCGCACGTTCTGACAGCAGTCGATATCGATGCCATCGCGATCGGTATCGATCTTCAGGTTGTCGATTGTGAGGTTGTCGACACCCGTCAGCAGAAGCCCAAAGTGGCCTCCCTTCAGGATGGAGAAGTCGCGGAACACAACGTTGTGGCTGTTCTTGAGTGCAATGGCCTTATTGCCCACGCCAGGCTGCTCTGCAACGAATGCGCCGCCTTGGTCCTTTGTTGAACGGCCGTTCGATAGCCCTTTGCCCCAGATTAATCCGGGTCCACTGATGCTGATGTCATGGAGATCTTCTCCCCATAGCAGAGAGTTATGCCAGTGATTATGCCCGTAATCCTGAAACGGGTCCCACGCAGTTTTCGGTTCAGCCGCATCGTAAGTGCCGCCGTTATAGCCGGTGCTCTCGCGGGGAAGAGGCGAGTCGGCAGCGACAATAGTGCTGCCCTGAAGCAACTGCAAGTGCACGGAACTCCTGAGGTGGATGGAAAAGCAGAGATAGGTGCCGGCCGGAAACACTACGACGCCCCCTCCAGCGGCGGCAGCGGCTTCAATCGTGCGGTTGACGGCTGCGGTGTCCACGGTCTTGCCGTCGCCCGCGGCGCCGAACGCGCGAACACTAAAAACGCCCATGAGGGGTTCGGTTGGTGCGGGGTTCCGTTGGGCGTTTGCGGCTGTCGAAGCCAGCGGAAAAGCGGCGGCCGCCGCGCCAAGACTCCCCGTCCGCAGAAGATTACGACGTATGGAGTTGAACGTATTCATTGGGCATCTCTCCCTGTGGGAACCATAAATCTGGCCTTAAATCTCCAAAGAACCTCAAGCTACCTTGGGAAACAGATTCGCATGGTGACCTTCAACTTCTTGTGGCATTTGGCGCTCAGTTCCATATCCAGTGGGTCAGGCAAAAAATGCGGCAATCAGAGCAGAGTGTCATGCATGACGAGAGCGACAGCGCTTCGCAATCGTGCCTTGTTTCCTTCCTGCGCCGGCCTGAGACGGGGAGCCGAGACCAACGGATGGCGGCGCATCTCCGTCTCAATCAACGGACCTGCGATATGCCAAATGGTGGTGATGTCGCCAACAACAACGATCTCAGAAGGCGCAAGTGCGGAAGCGATCATGTGCATTCCGCGACCGAGAGCAGCACACATCCGCTCGATGGCGCTCTTCCCGTCCCGATCGCCGGCCTCGACCAACTTGAGAATCTCTTCGAACGCCGGCGAGGGCCGGTTGGCGGCCTCTGCATAGTAGCGCATTCCTGCCGGGTTAGCGGCCAAAGTCTCCCAGCACCCCCTGCTGCCGCATCCGCAGGGCAAGCCGTCGGGGTCCATCTGCACATGACCAAACTCGCCCGCCGAGCCTCCCTCTCCACGCAGAATCCGTCCATTGGCAAAGATGCCCGTTCCCAATCCTTCTGAAACATTAACGACAATCAGATCATGCATTCCATCACTGTCGCCGAACCAGACTTCCGAGAGCGCGCAGGCGTTGGCCACATTGTCGGCAACAACGCGCAGTCCAGTCGCCTGTTCGACTCGGGACTTGATCTGGGCAATAGGCCAGCGGATGTTGGGCGCAAAGATGGGCTTGTTCGGACGCAGCTTGCCCGCGGCAGACCTCGTGCTGCTGAGGTCGAGACGGCCGGGAAGACTGATGCCGATTCCGTCGAAGGAGCGGTCACGGTTGGCGGCAATGATGTCCTGGATTGCCGTCACAATCGCCCCAATGACCTTCTGAGGATCTTCAGGTAACGGAATCACGGTTTGAGAAATGATCCTGCCTCCCAGGTCTGTTACGGCCAACGTGGTCTGGGAGGGATGGATGTCCAAAGCAAGTACGCCTCGCTGGCTGTTCACGTTGAGGAAGGTGGGTCTGCGGCCACGCGGAAGGCGGCCCATCGACCCTTCGACAATCCAACGCTCCGTCAGCAGTTCTTCGACGATGAGCGAGACAGTGCTTCTTTGCAGGCCGGAGACGCGGGCCAGATCGGCGCGTGAAATGGGTTGCCGGGTGCGAATCTGGTTGAAGATGAGATTGCGATTGATCTGGCGCGGTATCTTGTTCGACGCACTTACCTTGTTTGTAAAGGAGAAACGTGGCGCGGGCGATTTGGAGCGGATCTCCGAGATGTCTTGCATGTCCGGCACCTTATCAGGTGGAACTTATCCCATGCTAGCAGCGGAACAGTCCAGCTCGCCTGGTTGGAAAAGTGAGTTATCAGCGCCGGCGACTTCTTTCAGAGGGTTCGCTGGCGCCAGGAATACGAGCTTACACGTTGTAGGTGGAGGACGAGACGCGCCCACCGCGGCCGGTCCAGTTGGTATGGAAGAACTGGCCACGAGGTTGGTCGGTCCGTTCATACGTGTGCGCGCCAAAGTAATCGCGCTGGGCCTGAAGAAGATTTGCGGGCAGCCGCGCGGTGCGGTAGCCGTCGAAGAAGGCGAGAGCGGTTGAGAACGCGGGGGTGGGAACGCCCAGCTCAACAGCGTGAACAATCGCCTTGCGCCAGGATGCCTGGTACTGGTTGAGAGCGCTGAAGAAGAACTGATCGAGCAGCAGATTGTCAATGGCGCTGTTCTTATCGAAGGCATCCTTGATCTTGCCCAGGAAGCGGCTGCGGATGATGCATCCCCCGCGCCACATGAGAGCGATGCCGCCCATGTTGAGATTCCAGCCATTCTCTTTAGCAGCGGCCTTGAGCAGCATGTAGCCCTGCGCATACGAGATGATCTTGGAGCAGTAGAGGGCACGGCGCACATTCTCAATGAAGGCAACCCGGTCGCTCTCAACCACCTTGACGGAAGGGCCTTCGAGAATGAATGAAGCGGCCACGCGCTCTTCCTTGAGTGCTGAAAGGCAGCGCGCGAAGACCGACTCGCCGATGAGCGTGACGGGCTGTCCGAGATCGAGAGCGCTGAAGACCGTCCACTTGCCGGTGCCCTTTTGGCCGGCCGTATCGAGAATCTTGTCGACGATAGGCTTTCCGTCGTCATCCTTTTTTGCGAAGATATGACTTGAAATCTCGATGAGGTAGCTGTCGAGCTCTCCCTGGTTCCAATCGGTGAAGACTTGATGCAATTCATCGGCAGTGAGGCCTAGACCGCGCTGAAGCAGGTCGTAGGCCTCGCAGATCAATTGCATGTCGCCGTATTCGATTCCGTTGTGCACCATCTTGACGTAGTGTCCTGCGCCGTCCTCGCCGACCCAGTCACAGCAGGGGCTGCCATCTTCGACCTTTGCGGCGATCGACTGGAAGATGTCCTTCACGTGAGGCCACGCGGCGGGATTGCCGCCAGGCATGATCGAGGGACCGAAGCGCGCGCCTTCCTCGCCCCCAGAAACGCCGGTGCCGATGAACAGGATGCCTTTCGCAGCCAGTTCCTTGGTGCGGCGGTTGGAGTCGGTAAAAAGCGAGTTGCCGCCGTCGATCACGATGTCGCCGGCTTCAAGGTAAGGGATCACATGGTTGATCATCTGATCCACAGTGTCACCGGCCTTGACCATGAGCATTACGCGGCGTGGGCGCTTGAGCTGACTCACGAATTCCTCAATCGACTGGGAGCCTACGACCTGCGTGCCCTTCGCCTCATTGGCCAGGAAGTCGTCTACCTTGGAGACAGTGCGGTTGAAGACGGCAACTTTGAAGCCGTGGTCGTTCATGTTGAGGACAAGGTTCTGTCCCATGACAGCGAGGCCGATCAGGCCGATGTCACACGTTGCTTCTGGCATAGTGCCTCCGATTCATGGAAAGTCTACATGAGAGGACGCAGCGCCGCGTCCCCGCCGAGCTACTGACAGCTTGCGTTGCGGGCCTTGGGCATGGCTAGAAACGTTATGCTGGCCGGCGCAAAAGTGACCAGACCGGCGTGACCGGGAGAACCCTGGAGTTCCGGCAGGGAATCATCTGCGCCCAGTTGAAGGTCAACTCCGTTTAGACGAACGTGCTGATCCTGCAGAGCCTGAGCCGTGAGGATATACCGCTCAGAAGGAGTCGGGATTTCAAGTGACTGCGATGCTTGCTGGCTGGCATTGATCACCAGCAGAGTAACTCCGCCACGATGGTTGGGGAGGCACTGGGCATAGAGGTGGAGATTGGTTGCCGGTGACGAGCCGGGATCGAGGACTGTGGGCCCCATGAGCCTGCGCCACAGCAAAGCTGCCCAGTAGTCTGGGCGAGGTTCATAAGTCTTTTCATCCAGCAAGCCGTAGTCACTGGCGGCGAGAGTATTGTGCATGTGGACCTGAACCCCTCGCTGCGCGGAAAGGCCGAGCTGATTGAGATAGCGAAAGGAGTCGAGGAAGGTGGAAGCCCATCGGTCGCCGCCACAGGCGGCTTGCGCGGTCTCGGTAATCCAGAGCGGTCTGCCGGGCTCGAAGCGGTCGCGGATTCCGGAGTAGAAAGCCTCGATGCGACCGGGGCGCGAGAGCCATTCGTCGGAAAGCGCAGCATCGGCAGCGGTGGTGGCCGCAGCTCCGAAGATCGAACAGCGGCTGGAGACCGCTCCGTAAGAGTGAAAGGAGACGGCATCGAAGACGGGGCCAACGGCAGTGAACAGGTCAGCGCTTGAGAGCGAGTGCATGGAGGACGGTGTCATGAGCGTGCCTTCACCCGCGGCTCCGGGGCCGAGAAAAATCAGGCTGGGCAGTGCCTGCTTTGCGAAGGCGCGAAAGACGGCGACGTCGCGCGCATACGCAGCGGCGTCATAGCCTCTGGGCGCGCCGCCCAGTTCGGCAATGTTTGGCTCGTTCATGAATTCGGCGACGGCGATGTTGCCGCCGATGGACTTTGTATAGGCGACAATCTGGCCGGCTTGGTCCGGCGTCCACACGCCCGCGGAATCGCGGGTTCCGGAACTGATGGCAAAGGAAGTCACGATCTCCGCGTTGACGGCACGGGAGAAGTCGACCACGCCCTTCCACTGGCTCCGGGTAAGCACGCCGTTGAAACCCTTCGGCGGGTTTGCAGGTGCGGGGTCGTCTGAATTCTGGAAGTAGGTGGTGTTTGCCCAGGTGCCGCTGACGCGCAGGTAGGCTGGCCCCAAGGCCGCCGCCAGCTTGCGCAAACGCGCATTGCTGAGATCGATCGGAGGGCGGTATTGATAAAGAGACGGGTCCATGCCTGCGGGCTGATTGGAACTGGGCTGGGTGGCTGCAACTGCGTCAGCTCTGCTGGAGTAAGGCTTCCAAAAGCGCCCGCCGGTCACCTCAACCATTTCGATGTTATAGGACTGAAAACGCTGATCGACGGTAGCTATCCGAGGCATGGCTGCAGGAGTTATCGCGACCGGCTTGCTATCCTGGCCGGAGAGATTGGCCGTTGCTCCAAGTACTGCCAGGACAGTTCCTGCGATAAGGGAGAGATTGCGGGTGGCTTTCATCTTGCTCTTTCCTTGTAGAACCTGTTTGGTGCCTTCGTGATTCCGGGCATTGCATGATGCTATTGATTGACTCCGCTGGCCAGAAATCCTCCGTCGACCACCAGTGTTTGGCCGGTGACAAAAGATGCAGCGTCGGATGCAAGAAAGACAGCGGCGCCGACCAGCTCTTCGGTCCTGCCGAAGCGGCCCATGGGGGTGCGCATGAGCAGCTCCTGGCCCCGCGGCGTGCTGTCTAGCAATTGAGCATTGAGTTCGGTGCGGAAAACGCCGGGAGCAATGGCGTTGACGGTAACTCCCTTCTTCGACCACTCGACTGCCAGGGAACGCGTCAGCGAGGCGACGCCGGCCTTGCTGGCTGCGTAGGCTGCAACTTCACTGAGTGCGACGAAGCTGTTGAGCGAGGCAATATTGACAATGCGGCCGTAACCGCGCTCAAGCATATGCCGCCCGAATACCTGGCACGATCTCAGGGTTCCGGTCAGGTTGGTGTCGAGGATCGCAGTCCACTCCTCTTCCGGCATGGTCAGCGTTGGCGTGCGCTTGATTCTTCCCGCGCAGTTAATCAGAATGTCGATCTTGCCGAACTTGTCCAGGGTGCCGGCCAGTAATCCTTCCAGCGATGCACGATCGCAAACATCTGAAGCGAGTCGCAGCGTCTTGCGCCCTCGCGCTTCAATCTCCGTAGCGGTCTCATCCACCTGTTGCTGTCGACGGGCGGTCGCGATTACATCGGCTCCGGCCTCCGCAAGGCCTAACGATAAAGCGCGGCCAATGCCGGATGTCCCGCCAATAACTACTGCGGTTTTGCCTTCAAGACTAAGGAGATTCGAACTCATTTGTCTTTCCCTTTCAGAGCCGGCTGCGGTGCGCCCACAAGCCCAAACCTGGATTGGCGATGAAGAATACGTTCTCGCCCTCAACCCGGTTGTAGCCGTGGGCGAGCTTTTCGGGGTTGTACCGATCCATCATCGAATTGAGGCCGGCATAATTGAATCCGACTCCTTCAACTTCTTCCCGGGTGAGGTGGCCGGGGCACCAGGTGATGTTGAAGCGGCCTTCCGATGATCCGTGAATGAGATGCGCAGCGGCGCTCAGGTCGTCGGCGAGGTCGGCGTTGGCATCTACAGCAGTGAGGGTTGCGGGAGTGCCGTGGTATCCGTATTTGCGAATTAAGGCATCAATGGTCTTGTCTTCGCCGAATTCCTTGACGCCGGGGGCCATGATGATGAGGTCGGCGCCGTCGGCCAAGGCCATGCGCGTGCGATAAACGGCCTTGTTGCCGAGCCATGTGGAATGGAACTCATGCGGATCGAGATGGACAACCGCCTTTTGGATCGGTTCGTCGAGTATCTCGAAGTTGACCTTGAGGCTCAGTTCGGACGCCAGATGGAAGCACTC
The DNA here is from genome assembly GCA_964445025.1 of uncultured Occallatibacter sp. Lineage (GTDB taxonomy): Bacteria > Acidobacteriota > Terriglobia > Terriglobales > Acidobacteriaceae > Telmatobacter. The sequence goes on from CAYUJM010000013.1 coordinate 14,479, forward strand.
CGCGTCGTCGCCGATGAAGAGGCCGCGCACGGCGAGACCGCCATCCGCGCGCCGCCCGACAACCGTGAGGACATAGACGATGGGCAGATTGCGGAGGAAGTGGTCGGAGGCATAGTTCAGTACGGCGCGCACGGGGTTCTCCGCACGGCCCATGATGCGTTCCATGCCGTAGACAGCGCCCAGGTAATGGCTTCGGTTGATGCCTTCGCGGCCCCCGGTTCCAACCAGAATGTTCTTGGTGTAGTTAGCCATGCCGATCACTTCATGGGGCACGACCTGGCCGATGGAGAGGATGAGATCGAAGTCACCACGAGAGATGAGGCGATTGACCTGCGCAGGCCACGCGTAGTTCAGCATGCCTTCCGATTGCTCGCGGATGAATTCCGCAGGGACTTCTCCCAGCGTCTCAACATCGGTGCGCCAATTATGAACGCGAAATAGACTCTGCGGGACGTCGCCGAACATCTTTGCAAGCTGATCGGGGCGCATGGCGGTGTGCGTGCCGAGCGCAGGAAGCACGGCTTTGAGACGGTCGCCGTAGTATTGCCAGGCATAGTTGGTAAGGTCCCCGGCCCGTGAATGTTCACGGCTCTGATCGGGAGGTACGGCGAGAACGCGGCTGCGCGGGTTAAGCTTGTCGAGCGCCTCCACAAGCAGTTGCTGAATTTCCTCGGGAGATAGATCGGCGTCAACGCCTCCCGTCGCGCAATAGAGGCTCATGCCAGCGCCTCCACCTTCTTTAATCCCGGCGCTAACAGGATGATGATTCCCAGTGCGAGGAGGTAGGCGCAGCCGGCGATGACAAAGAGGCTGGCGTAGTTGCTGTGTGTGAGTTGCAAGACGTACCCGATGAAAACCGCGAAAAGAGAACCGGCTGCCGATCCGGCCATGCCCCCAATCCCGGTGACTGAGCCGACCGCGGTGCGGGGAAACATATCGGATGCGGTTGTGAACAGGTTGGCAGACCACCCCTGATGGGCGGCAGCGGCCAGGCTCAGAAGCGCGATGGCCGCCCACTCGGAGCTCAGGTAGTTGACCAGGATGATGGGCACAACCGCGCAGGCGCAGAAGAACATGGCGCCCAGGCGGGCGCGCGATGCGGAGAGGCCGAGTTTGCGGAACGGGATCGGAAGCCATCCGCCGCCGATGCTGCCGACCGACGAGGCGGTGTAGACCACGATGAGAGGCATGCCGATATGTTTGAGATCGAGCTGATAACGCTTGCTGAAAAAATCGGGAAGCCAGAAGAGGAAGAACCACCAGATGGGATCGGTGAGAAGCTTTCCGATCGCAAAGGCCCACGTCTGCCTGTAGCCGAGCAGTTTTCGCCAAGGTGTCGAGGGGCCCATTTGAGCGGCCGCCTCCTCGTAGATATGCCGGAGTTCAGCGCCGGTGAGCGTGGGGTGATCGGCAGGCTTACGATACTTGCTGAACCAGAGAAGAATCCAGAGAGCGCTGAAGACGCCCGTGAAGAGGAACGCGGCATGCCAGCTGTAGTGGAGCGCGACCCAGGGGACGATGAACGGAGCGATGATGGCTCCAAGGTTCGCGCCCGAGTTGAAGATCCCTGTGGCGAGAGACCGCTCGCTTTGCGGGAACCACTCGGCCACAGTCTTAATGGCGGCAGGGAAATTGCCCGACTCGCCAAGGCCGAGAAACACGCGGGCTACGCCAAATTGGAGCATGGAATTGACCAGGGCGTGTCCCATGGCTGAAAGGCTCCAGACAGCCATGATGCACATGTAACCGATGCGCGTGCCCACTTTGTCAACAAAGCGTCCGGCGGCCAATAGTCCGGTCGCGTAGGCGATCTGGAATGCCGCCATGATGTAGCCGTAGCCCACCTCGGTCATGCCGACGCCACCATTCGACAAGCTGTGCATGAGGGTCGGCTTCAGGAGAGAGAGAACCTGGCGATCCATGTAGTTGATCGAGGTGGCGACGAAGAGCATGGCGCAGATGGTCCAGCGCACTCGGCCAATGCGCGCGCCGGCCGACGTTTCCTCTTCGGCGAGTGTGCCGGGAGCGGCGCCGTCCTTCATGATTGCTCTCCTTACAGGCGATAGGCCTGTTTCACAAGATCATACGTGAGTGCGTGAGCCACTTCGAAGGCCTCGTCTTCAGCGAGTCGGTGTTCGCTGACAAGCTTGGCCAGGAATGCGCAGTCCGTGCGGCGGGCAACATCGTGGCGCGCCGGGATGGACAGGAACGCGCGCGTGTCGTCGTTGAAGCCAACCGTGTTGTAGAACCCCGCGGTCTCCGTGGCTTGCTCGCGAAAGCGCATCATGCCTTCGGGACTGTCGTGGAACCACCAGGGTGGGCCAAGGCGCAGGCAGGGATAGTGGCCGGCCAGAGGAGCTAACTCGCGGCTGTAAGTGGATTCGTCGAGCGTGAACAGAATGATGGCGAGATTAGGCTCATTGCCGAAGCGATCGAGCAGGGGACGCAGCGCATCCACGTAATTGGTGGAACGGGGAATGTCTGCTCCCGCGTCGCGTCCGTACTGTTCATAGACCTTGCGGTTGTGGTTGCGGACACTCCCCGGGTGGATCTGCATCACCAATCCGTCTTCGACGCTCATGCGCGCCATCTCCGTGAGCATCTGCGCCCGAAAGAGTTCTTGCTGTTGCAGGTCGGCCCTGCCTGCGAATATGCGGACGTACAGTGCCTCGGCTTCGTGCTTGGATAGGTCGGCGGTTTGCGGCGTTGGATGGCCGTGATCGGTGGCTGTGCAGCCCAGGGCACGGAAGCGGGTGCGCACTTTGCGGAGCGCCTGAAGATAACTGGACCAGGAGGTAGTATCCTCGCCGGTCTGACGGCCGAGTTCGACAATATTAGCGGCGAAGCCCGCAAACTCCGGATCGACAACGGAGTCAGGACGGAAGGTGGGCACAATGCGGGCCTTCCAGTTCGAATCGCGGATGGCCTGGTGATCGGCGAGCGAGTCAAGCGGAGAGTCAGTGGTGGCGAGGACTTCAAGGTTGAAGCGCTTGAAGAGGGCGCGCGGCAGGAACTCCGGAGTGCGAAGCTTTTCCGCGATCGTATCGTAGTACAGGTCTGCCGTAGCTTCGGAAAGACGCTGGTTCAGACCGAAAAGTTGATGGAAAGCGAAGTCGAGCCAGATGCGCGTGGGCGTGCCGCGGAAAAGATAGTAGTGGCTGGCAAAGATGCGCCACACCTTGCGCGGGTCCTTTAGTTCAGGCCGTCCGATTTCCAGATCTTCAAGAGAAACGCCCTGGCTGTACAACATGCGGTAGACATAGTGGTCAGGCTGCACGAAGAGTTTCGCAGGATCCGGGAAGGGTTCATTCTTTGCGAACCAACCGGCCTGCGTGTGGCCGTGCGGGCTAACGATGGGCAGGTCCTTGATGCTCGCGTAGAGCGCCCTGGCTATAGGGCGTGCAGTAGGATCGGCAGGAAACAGTCGGTCTTCGTGTATCAACATGTCTTCAATTCCAGTCTTTCGCGGAATAGTTTCCCCGGTCTCAGGCGCGGTATCCCATGCCGTCAAGGACGCCGCGCATGTATGCAAAGGACTCGATGACGCCAGGCATCGGATCGTCGCCGTGGATTTCATATTCGAGATCGACGAAGCCCTGGTAGTTGGTTTTGATGAGGGCTTCAAAGATCTCGTGGAAGGGCATCTTGCCCTGGCCTACGGCAACCTGGCTCTCCTTGCTGTGAAAGTCTGCGAGGTCCTTCGAGTGCATGTTGAACAGCCGCGGGCCGGCTTCGTGAATAGCCTGAACAATGTCAGTGCCTGCGCGCACTGCATGGCCGATATCGATGCAGCAGCCCATGCGCGGGTCCATGTTCTTCACTGCCTTGAGCACGTCGAGCGGCGACGGGAACACCTTGTCCTCGGGTCCGTGGTTGTGGATGGCGATGCGGATGTCGTATTCCTTGACGAACTTTTCCAGGCGTGGAAGAGTGGCCAGAGCCGGGTCGCCGGCGACGATCACTGAGATGCCTGCCCGCTTGGCGTATTCGAACTTGGCGCGGATATCGTCGTCTTCGTCCTTGGGAAAATAGATGACCCCGGCAGCATGCAGAGTGATGCCCGCGGCGGCGTAATCGGCCAGAGCTTTGGCTTCTTCCGCAGGGTCAATGGGCAGATGGTCCTTGACGTCCTTGGGATTGAGCGCGGTGAGGTTGAGCTGCTTCATCAAGCCGATCATCTGCGCGCGCGTGAAGCTGCGGAAGGTGTAGCTGGCCAGTCCAAGCCGAACAGGCGAGGGCTTGCCCGTGGCTTGCAGCGGATCTGCGAATCCGGGAATTGCGCCGGGCGCGGCACAGGCAGCCGCAATGAGAGCACCGGATTGAACGAAGCTGCGACGGGATAGGGTGGATTTCATCTCTTTCAGTTCCTCGAGTCAATTTTTTGAGCTGACTCCAGCAATCCTTACAGGTGCGGAGCCCAGCCATGTTCGTAGTCGCGGCCCCAGAGCTTCGCGGCAGCGGGATCGTTGAGGATCTTGCTGTCCGCGGTGTCGAGAGCCAGAGTGCGCTTCGTCTCCCAGGCGACGTTTGATAGTTGCAGCATAGTCACGGCGACGTTGCCAACCGACACCGGCGCGTTGAGTTTCTCCCCACTGCGGATTCCCGCAATGAAATTGGCGAAGTGAAGATCGGTCATGGAGTCGCGGCCCAGCGTGTCCGACGAGTCTGCGGCCTTCCCGGCTTTTACTTCAGAGGTCTTGTTGCCCTTGAGATCGTAGACCTCGTAGCCGCCGCGGTCGACGATGACCGAGCCGGTGGTGCCCATGATGCAAGAGCCGCGGTCGCGGCCATAGTACTTCATGCCCTGGCAGCATTTTCCCTCCCAGTCGATGAGCTTGTCCTCGTATTCGAAGCTGGTGAGCAGGGTGTCGTAGAACTGCCAGTCGTCTTTGAAGTGATAGCGCCCTCCGGAAGAGGAGACGCGCTGAGGGAAATCGACGCCGAGAGCCCAGCGGCAAACGTCAACCTCATGCGTTCCGTTGTTGAGGGTTTCTCCGGTGCCCCAGGTCCTGAACCAATGCCAGTTATACGGCTGCACATTGTCTCTGTAGGTCTGGCGCGGTGCTGGACCTTGCCACAGATCCCAGTCAAGAGTTGAGGGAACGGGCGCTTCTTTGCCAACGCCGATGGATTTGCGGATGTTGCTGTACCAGGCTTTGGCGTAATAGGCGCGGCCGATCAGACCGGTGTGTATCTTCTCGACGACTTCGATTGTGTGCGGAGATGAGCGCTGCTGCGTTCCCATCTGCACCAACTTGCCGTATTTCTGCTGCGCCTGGACGAGCAGCGCACCTTCGGCGGGGTTGTGGCTGCACGGCTTCTCCACATATACGTGCTTGCCCGCCTGCAATCCGGCGATAGCCATGGGCGCATGCCAGTGATCCGGCGTCGCAATCGTGATGGCGTCGATCTCCTTGAGCTGGAGGATGGAACGGAAGTCCCTGTCGGTGGCGGGTGCTTCACCCATCTCACGCTCAGTCTCCGCGGCAAACTTCTTCAGGATGTTCGATTCCACATCGCAGACATGCGAGATGCGTGCGGCGCTCTTGTTGGCCTTGAGCGAGGAAAGATGCGCGTAGGCGCGGCCATTCAGGCCGATCACGGCAAAGTTGAGCCGGTCGTTGGAGCCGAGAATTTGACCATAGCTCTTCGCAGAAGGTGCGATGGCCACACCAGCTGCGCCCATCGCGAGCGTGTCGAGGAATTCACGTCGTGTAACCAATGCTTTTCTCCATCCATGCAACAATATCCCGCGCCGTTCAATTGCGGTTGAGATTACGGCGTCCTTAAAGAGTGCCGGAATCCTGCAGGGCCTTTTTCATCCCGGCCCAACTGACGCGTGTGGATTCCTCAGGGGTCGCGGCGCCGTGCCAATGCGTCTCCAGGCTGACGGCCTCGCTGTAGCCGATCTGGCGCAGTGCTCGAAACTGGGCCGCCCAATCGATGTATCCGGTGCCGACGGGTGCCCATTCGATCTTTCCGTCTGCGCTCTTTTGCGCGTTCTTCACGTGGCAGTGGTGAATGCGGTTCTTGGGCAGCGTCTCCCAGGCTGCAGGGAAGGCGTCGAGTTCGCCGCGCATGACTGCGTTTGCCGGGTCCCAGTTCAGGGCCAGGTGGGGCGACTGAACGGCATTGAGCGTACGCGTGGCCTCACGGCCCGTAGCGGTATTGCACTCGAACTCATTTTCCAGGACCAGAAGGATGCCTTGCTTGCCGGCAATTTCCGCTGCAGAGCGGAGCTTCTCATCGATGGCCTCGCGATAAGGCGCAACGTCGTCGAGACGCCAGAAGTCGAAGCAGCGGACCTTGCCGGTGTTGAACTGTTTGGCCAGCGAGATGGAGCGCTCCAGCAGCTCGTCCTGGTGCTTGAAAGCCACTTCGACGGCCCCGTGCATGTCGCCTTTCGAGCCGTAGGGCGAGCGCGGCGCGCCCGGCCAGTCGGTCTTGAAAAGGGGGCTGGCAATGTCGGTGACCTGGAGGTCGTATTTGCCCAGGATCTTCCTTGCCTCGGCGATCTGGTCGTCGCTCAAGTCCATGGTGTTCTTGCCCCACTGCGAGCGGAGTTCAATCCAGCGGAGGCCAAATTCCTTCGCGACGACGGAACAGACGTGGTCAAAGTCCTGGGAGATTTCGTCGTTGATAACGGAGACGTGGAAAGGGGAGTGGGATGCCTGAGAACGGCCGCGGAGTGGGTGAGCGGCGGCGGTTACGGCCGCAACGGCAGCCCCGGAGAGAAAACTTCGTCTTGAACAGCTTTGCATGTTGCTCCTGTGGCATGCGGTCACGCAACGGCTAGGTGGAGCGAAATGGGGTCGCCTGGAGCTTGACGCGGGCGTCGGATATGCTGGGCTTTCCCTACGAACGATATTTTGTTCGAATACCGAACTAACGGTATAGAGGGAGGCAAAGTTTGTCAAGTAGAATCTCAGGAAATGCATGAGCCACGGGGTATCGGCCCGCTCGACTGCCCGTCGCGCGAGGCATGCGTAGAGCAAACCACCGGATTGTCCGCTCAGGTCCTAAAACAGTTCGATCGCCGGGCGGGAGTGATCGGCCTCCGAGCCCCCTCCGGCGATATTGTGGTGGGCAACGGTCTGGCTCGCCATGCGGTATTTGTCGAAGTGGCCGGCAAGGATCGACTTAAAACCAGGTTCGATGATCCCGTTCCAACTCGGGTCTGCATATGTGGCGCCCAACCGCAAGAGGTGGTCGCGCATTTCAAGCAGCGCGGACTGCACGTGTTCCATTCTCTGCCGCATTACGTCCTGGAACTGGATGTGGCCGAGGGCCTGAGAGAGACGGTTGACGCTCTCCTGGTAGTTGACGTCCACCTCGCCGATCACTTCCAGGAGCAGTTGACTGTTGGTGGTGAAATCCTGTTGCATGCGCGCCAGTTCGGCTATGAGGTGGCTCATCGTGTGTCTCGCCTCATGCACCTCGATGGAGGCTTTCGCACTATCCATCTCGGAGTAAACCCGGGTGCAGGTGGCATTGATCTTGGCGGCGATGTCAGTGGCGGCTTTCGTGGAGGCGACGGCGAGTTTGCGGACCTCGAAGGCGACCACTGCAAAGCCTCGGCCTGCTTTGCCGGCTTGAGCAGCTTCGATTTCGGCGTTGAGGGCCAGAAGACTGGTCTGCTGGGCGATGGATGTGATGACCTCGATGAGCGGGGTAAGCGCTCCAACCTCGTCGGCAAGGCCCTGGATGCGCTCGAAGTTTGTTCGTAATTCGCCGGTCTGCTCATGAAGCTGGATCTCAATATCCGCAATGATCTGCTTGTTGCTTTCCACGCGCGCATGGACGCTTTCCGTGAGGTCCTTCCCGCTCTGCACGGAGCGGCCGATATGCTCGCGCTGGAGGTTGGACAGCTGAATCAGCAGCCCGATCTGCTCGATCACCTGCATCACCTCGCGCTCGGATTCGACAAGCGAATCGCCGATCTGATGGTGAAGCACATCGATGTAGGGCTTGGAGTCGCTGATTTCCGTCTGGATGGAGTTGCGGGAGGCAAGCATGCGCGAGATTTCGCTGAATTTGTAATTGCCGAAGGCCCACATATCGGCAACCGAACGGCGCGCCTCACTGAAATTGATGCGCTTGTAAATCAGCCCCGGAAGAAATACGAAGAAAAACAGAAGCACGGTAAAGCGGAGACGGTAAGGAGCCAAAGCGGGGCCCAGCGCATAGGCCATGGAGAACCAAGAAACGGCAAGCATGGAGCTTCGAATCAGTGCCTCGGAAACCAGGCGCCTGCGGATGCGCTTGAGGCGGGCCGAGAGGTCAGCCGCATTCTCATCGGAGTTGATTGAATCCGTCTGGGTGGCGCTGGGGATGGGTGTGAACGCAGCAGTGACCATGATCTCAGGCTCCCGGCAATACTTTCTTGATGACCTTGATCAGGTCGTCGCCTGCAACGGGCTTGACCAGCCAGCCGGTGGCGCCGAGTCGCTTGCCCTCGTCGCGTTTTGAGGCCTCGCTCTCAGTGGTGAGAGTGAGGATCGGAATGAAGCGAAAACCGGGCAGTGCGCGCACTTTGCCAATCAGTTCCATGCCACGGTTAGATTTCTCTTAAGGTGCGCTGGCCGGCTCCTTGAGGACCCGCGACTTGCTTTCCAGTTCCAGATCGCCGGCGAGTGGGCATCCGCTGCATTGCGCCGTTCTCCCGCAGTACGCCTTGCCGACGGCCACGGTCAGCGCATGAAACTCATTGAAGAGCCGCGTGCGATCGGCCGGAGCATCCGCAGCGAAGGTCTGGCGGGTCAGGGTGACGAGAGACTCATAGCCCTTGCGTCCTGCAGCCGGCTTGATGAGCCCATGGCGCAAAGCTATGCGGCGGAGATACTCGTCGGCGACCGGAACGGGGTGGTGGAGCGCATAGAGCAGGATGGCGTCGGCGGTTTCAGGACCAACGCCGGGAAGCGCGAGCAGCCGGCGGCGCAGGGCCGCTGTGGGAGCGGCCGCAAGCGCATCGAGCGAGCCCTCGAACTCCTCATCCAGCATGGCCACAAATGCCTTGAGCGCGGGAGCCTTGCGGGAGTGAAAGCCGCTGGGACGAATGAGAGTCTGCAGATCTTCGAGGGCGATGGAGCGCAGCCCATCGAGCGTAAAAGCGCCAGCCTGGCGAAGGTTGCCGAGCGAACGCTCCACGGATTTCCAGGCGGTGTTCTGGGTGAGATAGGCGCCCAGAATAACCTCAAAAGGTGTTTGAGCCGGCCACCAGTGCTGCGGGCCGTATGCCCGAGCCAGCAAATCGTGCATGCGGCGCACTCGCTGCGCCGCCGTTGCACCGGCTTTCACGGCAGAGCATCCGGAGCGGGTGCGGATTGGAGCTCTCGCTTCCACTCCAGGATGCGGGCCCGCCCGGCGGCAGCCTCCGCTTGTTCGATATGGCCGGCGGTCTGGAGAGAAATGGACAGCGCCGTGTGGGCAAGCGGGTCGTTGGGAGTGAGGACTGTGAGGGCCATGGCGGCAGCCACGGAATGGCTCAACTGCCCGGCGTCGCGCAGCGCGCGGATGAGGCCATGATGGGCTTCAACGTGGGCCGGGTCCGCGGCGATGGCGGCGCGGAAATGCTGGGCTGCCTCCGCAGCTTGGCCTGCAGCCAGAAGGTCGAGGCCCTGCTGGGAGAGTGCGTCGGCAGTGTGGGAATCGGTCACGGCTGATCTTAGAATAAAGGACAGGGGATAAAGGACCAGCCGGTGTGAGGTTTCATCCTGGGCAGAGGAGGCGAGACGTGGCAGAAGGGGTGATGAAGAGTCACACGGAATACTTGGTCTTTGAGACGAAGAAGCGGCGCGAGATGGTGCATATTACGGACGAAGTAGAAAAGATTGTCCGCCGCAGCGGCGTCCGCGACGGGCTGTGCTTCGTCTCTCCGATGCACATCACCGCTGCCGTGTACGTCAACGATCTGGAAAGCGGCCTGATTGAGGATATTGGCAAGTGGCTGGAGGAACTGGCGCCGGCTCGGCCCGATTACAAGCATCATCAGACCGGCGAGGACAACGGCGACGCACACTTGAAATCGCTCCTGTTGCACCACGAGACCACCCTGCCGGTGACCAACGGAGAGCTCGACCTGGGAACCTGGCAGCGGGTCTTCTACGCGGAGTTCGACGGTCAGCGCAGGAAGCGCGTGATCGTGAAGGTGCTGGGGATCGAGTAAGCGCGGAGAATATGGGTTCGATGCGGAGTGAGCGAGTCCACCGCAGGCCCTTCAAAAACCGGGGCTACTTTGGCTCCGCGCCTTTCACGACGTTGTAAAGCTGAAACTCGCGAATGGCTGCGGCATCGGTGCTGGACAGGATGTTGAGCCGAACCCGGGCTGTGGTAACGGCGGGGAAGCTGTCGATCTTTTTGTGGCCGATCGCCTGCGCCGATGAGACTGTCTTCCATGCCGCGCCGGTCCAGATGTCGATGGAGTACTTCTGAATGCGCTGCCCGTCGTTGAGCCACTCCATGGTGATGGTCCGGTTGAAGGTGACGGGCGCGGGGAAGTTGACCTCGAGCGTGGAGTGATGGGAGCCGGCGGGCGCGGACCAGAAGGTGTCGGGGTTGCCGTCCAGCGCGGCGGCAACTTCAGCGGATGCCGCCTGGTGTCGCACGGCCAGATTCAGGCCATAGCGAGCGCGCAGAGCTTTGCCAAAATCCTCCAGTCGGGCTACGTCGCTATCGGGCAATAGGCCGCGACGATCGGGAGCCAGACCAAGCATCAACTGCGCGCCGCGGCCGACGGTTTCATCGTATGTGGTGAGCAGTTCGTTGACGCTCTTGAGTGAAGCTTCGTCGTTGGGATGCCAGAACCAGTGGTTCTGGCGCAATGGCGTGTCGGCTTCCACCGGACGCCAGCGGAGATAGCCATGGCGGTCGATGACGTTCCAGTTCTCGTAGGTAACGAATCCGCCCTCATTGCCCACCCAGCGGGCGTCGCCGTATTCGAAGAGGCCGGTATCGGCGAAGACGATGGTATTGGGCTGGTAAGTGCGCAGGGTTTCAACGATCCTCGGGAAGTTATACACATGACCGGCGCTGCCCGCGCCATCAAGCCAGAATTCAACCAAGTCGCCATAATTCGAAGCTAACTCGGATAACTCAGACTGATAGTAGTCGTCGTAGGCGGCGGAGTCATTGTATTTGGGCTCGTGGCGGTCCCAGGGGGAAAGATAGACGCCGAATTTGAGGCCGTATTTACGCGCGGCGCGTGCCACGTCCCCAACCACATCGCCTTTGCCCTCTTTCCATGGGCTTGACTTGACACTGTACGCGGTCTGTTCGGTTGGCCAGAGGCAAAAGCCGTCATGGTGCTTGGCGACGAGTACGACGTATTTGGCGCCGGAGTCGCGAATGGCCTTCATCCATTGCTCGGGATCGAAGTTGGTGGGGTTGAAAGCGGACGGGTCCGCACTTCCGTCGCCCCATTCGCGGTCGAGAAAGGTGTTGGTCGAAAAGTGAATGATGACGCCGAACTCGAGATCCTGCCATGCCGTTTGCTGGGGCGAAGGTTTGACGTCGGAGAAGTTCTGCGAGGAAGCAAGCGAAGTGCAGAGGGCGAGAAAGAGGACGGCCAGGCGTGTGCTCATGGGGTTAGTTCCTTCGTGGGGCAGTAAAGCTAAGCGCAGCCGCGGGACCCCCTCGGCTAAGCTCAGGGCAGGCTCTCGACACCCTCCGTTGCGCTCCGGTCCCTGAAGGAGGACAGTGCCGTGGCGTGATTGAGAGGGCTTCGGATCATTGGTGGCGAGGCAGGAACTTCCAGATTTCGGGGTCTTCCTCGCCCAGCACCCAGGAGGAAAAGCCCTGGATTCCGCTCTTCTGCACAAGTTCATAGCGATCCTTGAAGGTGTGAAGATCGGTAAAGAAGATCCATTCCCGCATCTGGTCGCGATAGAACCAGAAGAATGCAGTGTGGTCGTCCTCGTCCCACTGAACTTTGCCGTTATAGGCCGTGGCGAGTTGCATGGCGTTGGGATAGCCGATGTAGTCGCCGGTTGGATTGGGCTTATCCGTCCCGGAGGCGGCATCTTTGCTTGGCGCGCCGGCATACCAGTGATACCCGTAGAGCGGGATGCCCAGCGAGAGCTTCTCTTTCGGAACTGTCTGGAGCGCGTAGTTGAGATTCTCGGCGGTCCAATTCCATCCACCGACCGGTCCGGGCATAGTCCAGCGAGTGTTCTGGTCGTAGGTCATCAGGCAGAGAAGGTCGACCGATTTCGCGAGTTCGCCGATGTCATATCCGCCGCGCCAGTCGGTGTAGATCCACTTGGCAAAGCCGCCCGCGCCGGGGTAGCCGGGGGCATTGGGTACAGTGGCGATGGTCAACTGCAGGCCGGTTTTGTGCAGGACCTCGGCCGAAGTCTTCACCAGAGCCGTCAGAAGATCGCGATCTGTCCAGTCGATGTTTTCAAAATCAAACTGGAACCCCACGTAGCCGTGCAGCCTGCACTCGCGGATCATAGCTTCGTTCATCAGCGTCTGCGCCGCTGGATTCCCCGCCAGCGTGTGGAAGCCTTTCTTGCTGAACATGGCGAGGATGGGCATGACAGGGACCTTTTCGTCATGTGCGCGCTGGAGCACGGTGGGATCGGGAGCACCCGTGACCAGGCCATTTTCGTCCACTTGATACCAGGTGGGAACCAGCAGATCGATCTGCTTGGAGTGCGCGAGGAAGGAGCGGATCGAGTCGGGGTTGCTCGTCATGTAGAAGAGGGCGACAGGTGTCGCGGCCAGGCAGGGCATGACCGCAGAGAGGAAGGCGAAAAAAAGGAAGAATCGCTTCATGGTGCTCCTATGCAATGAGTGGTTGCTCAAGCTGTCGCCTTGCCTTCGAAGTGTGCCTCGATCTCTTCCAGCGTCTTGCCCTTGGTTTCCGGAAGGAAGAAGACGATGGTTACGATGTAGACGACAGTAAATGTGGAAAAGAGGAAGAACATTGAGGAATAACCGTACTTCGAGACGAATGGCAGAAAGATTCCAGCGAGAATGGTGGACACAAGTTGATTGACGAGCAGGGCAATGCTCATGCCGTTGGAGCGGATGCGGGTGGGCATGAGTTCGGAAAGCGCTAGCCAGACGCAGACGCCGGGACCCATCGCGTAGAAGCCCATGAAGAGATAGAGCCAGAGAGCGACAAGCCATCCGTGAGCAGCGCCGGGTACCTGGCCGACGACGGCCTTCTTAATGATGAGCGGCGCGGAATGGGCGGCATCCAGGTCCGAAAAGGGATTCTTGAAGAAGGATTCGACCTTGTTGCCGGGGATGCAGCTTTCGCGCGTGATTTGAAGAGGCGCCGCGGCGGAATCGTCGGAACGGACGAAGCTGGTGGCGCAGGTGTAATCGCCATAGGCGTAAATGATGGCGAAGGAAGCGCGATTGCTGTCGATTTGCTTGCCGGCATCGCCCGCGCCGGCAAGCAGTTGCGCTGCCCTGGCCGGATCGAAGTGAAGGTTGAGTTCCTGGTTTGGTCCCACCATGAACTGGACTTGCGGGCCGGCGTCGAAGCTGAGTTTCTCCGTCCGCAGGAAGAGGATGCCGACGCTGACCATGGAAACAATGATGCCGCTGGTGCCGACAATGAACAGGAACCTGCGGCCCTTGCGATCGACCAGTGTCATGCCGACTACGGTCATGGCGAAGTTGACGAAAGTGAGCAGGACGTAGCCCCAATGGGCATAGAGGTCGGACAGGCCGCTCTGCAGCAGAATGCCGACGTTGTATCCGATCACGGAGTTTACGCCCGTGGCAGTGTTGCAGGAGAGGATGACGAGCGCGAGCACAAAAGGGATGACGTATTTGCGCTGCAACAGCGGCTCGCGTACATGCTTGCCGGCGGCCAGGTCCTTCGGAGACAGGTTCGCGCTCTCTTCCATCTCGCGCAGCTCAATGCTCGCCTGCTCGGCCGAGCGGGAGCGCAACAGGGCCGCATAGGCCTTGTCTTTCTTTCCTCGGCGGAACAACCAGCGCGGCGACTCGCCCACCATCGTGGCCCCAAGCACGAAGAGAAGGCCGGGCGGAAGAGAGACCCAGAAGATGCCTCGCCAGGCGTGATCCTTGAAGTCAAAGAGCGCCTGCGTCCCGGCGGTCTGGGCAACGGCAGCGACGCGATAGCTGAAGTAGATGCCCACCAGCGCGGCAGCAAAAATGCCCAGCGTGAGCAGCCACTGAAAGATACCTGTGCCCTTGCCGCGCGTCGAGGCGGATAGGCACTCGGCCAGATAGAGCGGTACGACTACGCCAATGAGGCCGCCGCTCATGCCTTGCAGGAGACGGCCGAAGAACAGCGGCCCATAGCCGTGCGAGAGGGCAATAACCGGAATGCTGAGGACAAAGGTGAAACCGCTCAGGATCATGAGCGGCTTGCGCCCCATCCAGTCGGCGAGCAGGCCGGCGAAAAGTGTTGAGAATACCGTGCCGAGCAGCACGGCGGCGACGATGACCGATAACTGCGCTGGGGTCAGGTGCGAGGTGGCTTGCAGGTAGGGAAGCGCGCCGCCGATAATGCCCACATCCACGCCGTAAAGCAGACCGCCAAGGCCCGCAACCAGGAGAAGAAAGCGGCTGTAGCGGCTTTTAGCGGAGGAGTCGGGGGGGAGGGCTTCGGGGTTCGATGCTGTCATGGAGTCAGGCTTACCTTTTCCGGTTGCTGCGCCGGCCGGTTTCGATTCAGATCAGTATACAGTGATTGATTTCAGGCAAAACGATCAATTTGTTGATCCTTGTTGCGGCAACGTGGGATGCCGATTTGTTCCAGCCAGAATCCTGAGAACTGGTTTCATCGAAGTGCCGGCCGCAAGTTTATGGGCTCCGGTTATCTGCCAGAAACCGGCGGACGCGCGTTGAGACAGCTTCCGCATCGCAACTCATAATCAGGTGAGCGCAGCTCCCATGCGAGATATACACCGGAGCGCCGCTTGCCGCAGCCCAATCCAGTGCCGGTTGAGGATTCACAAGATGATCCTGGGCGCTCACGATCACCAGGAATCTCGGACCCGCGGCTCGCGCCGCCTCGCCTACGCTCCGGTTGCCGATGACGTCCTGTGTCATGATGGCGCGCAACTGCCAGAGGCGGTCGTTGGCGTCGATCGCCTGCGGACCCTCGGCCTGAGCAAAGAACCCGTCGAGCTGATTGAGCGGCGTGGCCTGGTTGCGGTATTCCGGGGTAGTCACAACCAGATTGCCAAACAGGTTGGCGAGCTTCAAGGGTGGCTCGTTGATGTAGTTGCCGTCGAGATAAGCAGGATCGGCGAGGATCGTCTCGACCATGATGCGCTTAACCTGCAGGTCATAGCTGGTCAGGCGCGGAGTACCCAGAATCGGAACGGCGCGGTCGAAAAAACCTGGACGCGCCACTGCCCAGACAAACGTCTGCTCGCCGCCCATGGAGAGACCGATGACGGCGTGGAGATGATGCAGCCCGAGAACCTCTGTGACCAACCGGTACTCGGCGTCCACCACGTCGCGCAGGGTGAAGGCAGGGAAGGCGGTTCCGTGCTGGGTCGCGCTGTTCGACGGGGACGAGGAAACACCATTTCCCAGTGCGTCAATGGCGATGCCGAAGAAGTGTGTCGTGTCGACCAGGTGCTGTGGTTTGCTGCCGTCGCCAAACAGAGAGACGAGGTCTGCGGAGCGGCCATACAACCACGTGGGCATTACCACCGCGTTGTCGCGCGCGGGGTCCAGCTTTCCGAAGGTGCGATAGCCAATGCGGCAGTTCTCGATAACCTGGCCACTCTCCAGCTTGCATCTGCCGAGTTGGGCGAATTGCAACTCGCCGTCGGCGCTATGGGCCTGGATGGGAAAGGCTGCGAGGCAAACGGCGATCAGACACCAGGCCAGGCGGTCGATCGAGATCGGGCGGGAGTCTCCGGAATCCCTTCCCGCTGTTCTGGAGCCGGCAAAGTTGTTCTTCGCGCTTTGGGGGCTTCGCATCGGCATCCAGACTGGGAACGGGGATCGAGGATTCGTACGAAATTGTATACGCTGCACGAACCAGACGCGTCACTCTTGCTGGGAAGTTGGCGTTGCAACCGTACCAACCCGGCGTCAGCCCGCCGGCGCGCCAATTTCCCGTGAGGCGGCCGAATCCAACGCTGAAACCAGCGCTCGCACTCTCTCCTCGCGCACCACAAAGCGCTGGTATTCGTGGTCGCGCAGGTCGCCCATGGCCATGCCCTGCTTGTGAAAGCGCATGGGGCTGGGAAAGCTGGTGCGGACGCTGGAGTGGAACTCTCTAGCGCCCGTGGCATGCGAGATTGCTGCGATATTCTCGGCCGTGATGCCGCCACCGGGCATAATGGCGATGCGGCCGCGAGCGGCCTGCACCAGGTGCGTAATCTCGGCCACGCCGCGTGGGACACTGGGAGCGCCGCCGGAGGTGAGGATGCGGACTGCGCCGGTGGCGATCACGTCTTCCATTGACGCAATCAGGTTGGGTGTCATGTCGATGGCGCGATGAAAGGTTACCGGCAGGGGTGCGGCGAATTCAACCAGCTTTCGGGTGCGCGCGACATCGATACGGCCATTGTCATCCAACAGGCCAAGGACGACACCATCTGCGCCGAGGTTGCGGGCGTGGGCAATCTCCTGCTGCATGACCTCGAATTCCAGATCCGTATAGCAGAAGTCGCCTCCGCGCGGGCGAATCATGACAAACAGGCTGATCTCTATCCGTTGCCGCACCGAGGTGATCAATCCTGCGCCGGGAGTAATGCCCCCTTCCAACAGATCGGAGCAAAGCTCCACGCGTCTTGCGCCTCCGCGCTCAGCTGCCTTCGCAGACTCCACGGAATCGATGCACACTTCAAGGTCCATGACGTCTGCGTCCGGCTTCAAAAGAATTGGGATCCCGATGACCATCCTAGCATCCGGCGCTCGTCAGTTGTCGTCGGTAATCCTTCTCCATTTTCCCGAACTTCGGGGAGGGCCTGGGACAGAAAGATCAATCTTGGTGCGGGGCAGCACCACCAGATCCACGCGGCGGTTCTCGGCGCGGCCGTCGGCCGTGTCGTTGCGGGCCACGGGGTGAAACTCGCCGTATCCAGCCGCCGAAATGCGATCCGGCGGCATCGCTTTCAGGTCCAGGAAGAGGCGGGCGATGCGAGTAGCCCTTGCCGTCGACAATTCCCAGTTGGAATCGAATTCGGCGGTGTGTATGGGAACGTTGTCGGTGTGGCCCTCGACGCGGACGTCATACAGAGTCCGGCTGAGAGAAGCCGCGATCCGGCGCAGCGTCGGGAGGGTTTCCGGCCTGGGGGTTGCGGACCCGGAGGCGAAGAATCCGGCTTCGCGCAGGCTGATGACAAGTCCATCGCGCCCCATGTGGATGGAGACGGCGTGCGCAGCGATCTGACTGGCGAGAGACTGGCCGAGTTCGCGTTGGATGCGGTCAAGGTCCTCTCTGACTCTGTGAGGGGCGAGAACCTCCTCCGTCATGACCACATTCTTGAGCAACTCGGCCTTGTCACTGGCGTCAGCGGGGGCGAGGCTTCCTGAGGCATTTCGGAGGGAATCGGAAAAGAGGCCGAGGGAACGGAATGCAGTGTCGATGGATGCTGTGACCTGCTGCTGCTTCTTCTGATCGGCCTTGGCAAAGGCATAGAGAACGACAAAGAAGGCGAAGAGAAGGGTGATGAAATCCGCATAGGAGACCAGCCATCGATCGTGGGTCACCCGGCTGCGTGGAACGCGGTGCCTCATGCGGCGTTCTCCTTCCTGTTCTGAATTGGTGTGTCCAGGAAGCCGTATAGCTTGATCTCAAGCATGCGCGGGTTCATGCCTTCGAGGATCGAAGTCACTCCTTCCAGGATCATTTCGCGGTTCAGATGTTCCTGGCGGATGCGGATGCGCATCTTCCCGGCAAACGGCAGAAAAAAGAGATTGGCGATGCCGACGCCGTAAATGGTGGCCACAAAGGCCACCGCAATGCCGCGCCCGACCTCCTGAATGTTGTCCAGGTGCTGCATGACCTGGATGAGACCCAGGACGGCGCCGAGGATGCCGATAGTGGGAGAGAATCCGCCCGCCGACTCGAAGACCGCGGGAAGCCGCTCTTCGCTCTCGGTGGTGGAGTCCAGGCTGACCAGCATAATCTTCCGCAACTCTGTGGGCTCGGTGCC
Organism: uncultured Occallatibacter sp.; assembly: GCA_964445025.1. Classification (GTDB taxonomy): domain Bacteria; phylum Acidobacteriota; class Terriglobia; order Terriglobales; family Acidobacteriaceae; genus Telmatobacter. The sequence goes on from CAYUJM010000013.1 coordinate 32,586, forward strand.
GTCGACGGCCAGCATGAGGCACTGGCGCAGAAATGGGTTTTGAATGGATTGCAAGTCGTTGTCGAGCGAGACGACGCCGCTGCGGCGGGCCTTGTTGGCGAACGAGACCAGCGTGCGGATGAGCTGATCGTTTTGCTTGCGGGGCGCGACGAACAGGTGTCCCATGCTGCGAAAGGCCGCAAACACGGTGGACATGGGGAACTGAAGGAGAACTGCGCCCATGGTTCCTCCAAAAACGATGAGGGCCGTAGTGGGCTGCAGAATCTGGCCGAGATTTCCGCCCTCGATCAGCAGGCCGGCCACAATGCCGGCGACGGCCAGAAAAACTCCGGCAACGCTCGATTTATCCATGAACAGCTCCTCCGGAGACCAGATCAGAAGACGTCATTCGGATGGCTTAGTTACCTGAGGTCGGCTTGCGCTGCGCCGAGGCCGAGCCGCTGACCTGACCTGAGACATCGAGGCTGGTGATGGAAACAACGCGCTGCTGGTCTTCGTAGGATGGCAGGTGGCGGGCTACCGCCGAAAGCAACCGCGCGCGATAGGCGAGAACCCGCTCGGCGACATCTTCACACGCCTCGCGCACAATGATTTTTTCGCCATTGATAAGGGGCAGCATTGTGTCCGGCGAAGCCTCGGCCGTCTTGATGAGATCGCTGTTGAGCACAAGGGGAATTCCGTTCAGCCGTAAAGCGTGCGCTGGACATCATCATTCACCTGCAGGCGCGATTGCGCATGGATGTGGGAGGAAGGCCGGCGCGGGCTCTGAGCGAGTTTTATTCCACCATCTTCGCCCAGATCCTCCAGGCCTCGCAGTCGGCCTCCCGGCAGAAGTTCGAGCACGCCATTGACTGCGTGCGCAACGTGCGCGATGCCTGGCGGGCAGTGGCCCGCGACCCGGAGGTCAATCCCGCACCGGCTCAGGTGATCGCCAATCCAAGGCGCAGAGATTCCACAATGGACGGAGATGAATACGGCGCCGAAGCCGCGGTCGGCTCGAGTTGGAATGCCTGACCTTCCCAGCCAGTATCCGCCCTACCCGGCGACGGTGAGTTCTTCTTCCAACTGTTGTTTCTGGTAGAGGCTCGCGTAGTAGCCGTCCAGGGCAAGCAACTCGTCGTGCCGTCCAATCTCCACAATCCTGCCGTGATCGAGCACGGCAATCTGGTCGGCGTTGCGCACGGTTGAGACGCGGTGAGAGATGAGGATGGTGGTGGAGCTGGCGGTATAGCTGCCCAAGCCGCCCAGGATACGCTCCTCGGTATAAGTGTCAACGCTGGCCAAGGCGTCGTCGAGGATGAGGATGGCGGGACGGCGCAACAGGGCCCGGGCAATGGCTGCGCGCTGCTTCTGTCCGCCGGATAGGGTGACTCCACGCTCTCCCACCATGGTCTCGAACCCCTGCGGAAACTCTTCAAACTCCAGTCGAATATGTGCGGCCTCGGCGGCTTCGAGCATATCTTCCGCGCTGGCCTTTTGCGCGCCAAAGGTCAGGTTCTCCCGTATAGTGTCGCTGAACAGGAAGGTCTCCTGGGGCACCATGCCGATGTTGTGGCGCAGCACGGCAAGCGGATAATCGCGCACCGGCCGGCCATCGATGAGCAGCGACCCGGCGGGCGCATCGTAGAGGCGCGACAGCAGGCTGACGAGCGTGGTTTTCCCCGAGCCGGTAGGTCCGACGATGGCCAGGCTTGAGCCGGCGGGAACTTTAAGCGAGATATCGCGCAGCACCGGCGTCTCACCGTAGCTGAAGTTCAGATGCCGGAACTCGATCTCGCCCTTCAGCACTGTATCCGGCGCGATAGATCGATCCGCCGTGCGGTCGTCGATGGCCGGTTTGGCTTGCAACAACTCGTCGATACGCTGCACCGACGCAGTGCCTCTTTGAAAGAGGTTAACCACCCAGCCGACAGCGATGATGGGCCAGATGAGCAGGATCATGTAGGTGCTGAACTCGACAAAATCGCCCACCGAGATTCGATGCGCAAGAACCTGGTGTCCGCCGGCGAGCAGCGTAATAACCATGGAAACGCCGAGAATGAACTCGAGCGTGGGCCAGAGCATGCCCATGAGTTGAACCAGGCGTAGCGAGCGGGCGATGTACTGGCGATTGAGCTTTTCGAAAAGGCCGATCTGCGAGTCTTCGCGGGCAAAGGCGCGGATGAGGCGGGCACCGGAGTAATTCTCCTGGGCCTGTGCGGAGATCTCGGAGAAACTGGCCTGAATGCGCTCGAAGCGGTCGTGAATCTTGTGGCCGAGATACTGCACAAGGATACTGGCCAGCGGCATCGGCGCCAGGGCTACCAGCGTCAGCCAGGGGCTGAGGTGCAGGAGGAAATACAAGGCAAAAACGGTGAAAAAGATCGTATTGGCGCTGTACATGAGTGCCGGGCCGAGCAGCATCCGCACCGCATTCAGGTCGTTGGTCATGCGCGCCATTACGTCACCGGTTCGGTAACGCTGATAGAAGCCAGAGTCCTGCCGCTCGAGATGGAGGAACAGGTCGTTGCGGATATCGAATTCGATCTCTCGCGAAATGCCTATCAGTATCCACCGCTGGGCGTAAAGAAAGATTCCCTTGACCAGAGAGATGGCTACCAGCAGGCCCGCGAAGAAGAGAATCATCCGGTGGTCGGCCAAGTTTTTCTGCAGTTTATCGACGGCCATGCCCAGAACCCTTGGAAACTGCACCGCCGCTGCATTGGTGGCAATGCACGAGAGGGTGCCCCACAGGTATCCCCAGCGGTAGCGTCGCATGTAAACGAAGAGGGGGCGCAATTCGCGCAGCATGTTCCTATTGTACGGGGCCTTGAACGGGGAGAGATAAGCCCTGCGGTTACGTTGGCGTCCGCAGCAGGAGGTAGCCCCCGACCAGGCCGAAGAGGATATCGGACGACCAGGCAGCGAGGGCGGCGGGGAGGTAATCGACGTTGCCCAGCGCGCCGAATAGGCTCTCCACAACAAAATAAGTAAGCGCCACGCCGATGGCTACCGCGATGCCGGTCAGCGAGCCTCGCCGGCCCATGGACAGCGCGAAGGGGATGCCCAGCACGGCCATGACGATGGCCACCACCGGGTAGGCCAGCTTGTGCCACAGGGCGACGCGCAGCTTCATGGTGTCAAAGCCGCTCTGCCGCAGGTCGCTTATATAGCGGTCGAGCTGGCCGAAGTTCATCTCCTGCGCCTGCAGGCTCTCCTTGTTGAAGTAGCCGGGATCCTCATGGATCTCGGCAAAACCGGTTTGCGCAAATTCGTGGAAACCGGTGGTGTGGTCCCCCTCGATGTCGTTCTCCCAGCCGTTTCGGAAGCGCCATGTACCGGTCTCGGCATCCCAAATGGCTGTTTCGGCAAAGATGCGGCGAGTCAGCGCGAAAGTGGAAGGGTCGAATTCGAAGACGGAGATATTGGCGAATTCCTTGCGGTCCGGATCGAAGAACTTGTAGTAGAAAATGCGGCCGGGTTCGTGGGGGCGCGGTTCGCCGAAGATCCAGTTCTGTTCCGGGTGCGTGACGGTTTGCGGCGGCTTGCCCTTGATCTCATTTCGCAGCGCATCCTGGCGCTTGTTAGCCTGCGGCAGATAGAACTCATCGAACAGGAAAAGGCTCACGGCGAGGATGGCGGCAATGGCGACGATGGGCACCACCAGGCGGTAAAGGCTGATGCCGGTAGCCTTCATGGCGATGATCTCGCTATTGCGGTTGAGCACCCCGAAGGTGACGAGCACCGCGATCAGCACCGCCAGCGGCGCGAGCTGATAGAGAAACATCGGGGTGAGATTCATAAGATATTCGCCCACCTTGGCCATCGCAATGTGGTTGCGCAGGATGTCGCTGAGCAGGTCGAAGACGGTGAACACCAGCATCAGCAGCATGAAGCCCAGCAGGACCAGGGCGAACATGTTGAGGAACTCGAGCACCACGTACTCGTCGAGGATGCGCGGAAAGGCGCCGCGGGCAGCATTTCGCTGGGGCTTGGCCCGGAATCGGGCCCTGAACCTCCGCAGCGATCGGTTGAGAATACCGCGGGCAGGCGCGCTCGCCGGCTTGGCCTGGACGACGGGTTCCGGTTTTGGAGGGCGGGCGGCGAAGCCGGCGAGTGCCGCGAGTGGCTGTCCGCCGCTGGCCATCTGCCAAAGCAGGAAGAGACCGCCGACGACGAAGAGGATGTTGGCCGACCACACGGCGATGAACGCGGGAATCCAGTTTTGACGGCCCAGGGCGATGCCGATGAGAGACAACGAGTAATAGAGGATGACCAGCAGAATCGTGAACACCCAGGCGGAGCTCTTTCCGCCCCGCCGCGAGGTCACGCCGAGAGGCACACCGACCAGCATCAGGACCAGGCATGCGGCGGGATATGCGAAGCGCTTATGCAACTCGATTTGGAACCGCTTCCCGTCGGGGCCGTGCGTGCGTGCGATGAGCTCGTTCATGGGCAGCGCGTAGATGTTCGTGTCGAGGCGGCCCAGATGGCCTTCATTCTGCTGGCTGGCGGCGAAGGGCAGATCGTTGACGGCAAAGGTGGAGACGTCGTACTGCTCGGGATGGCCAGCCACAGGGTCATGCTCGGTTCCATTGCGCAGCCGCATGATCAATTGCTGCGACGTATCACTGACGACAATGGCAGAGGCGGCAGTGGTGATCTTGGGCGAGCCGGGATCGGTGATGTCGGCCATGAAGACCTGGCGCCAGTTCGCCGCGCCTGTTCCGGAGCGCACGTCCTGCACGTAAAGAACCGTGTTCTTGAAGTCTTCGTAGAACACGCGGGGTTGAATCTCGTAGGAAGCCTGTGTGGCGAGAACCTTATCCAGGTCGAGAATGCCTTGATTGGCGCGGGGTGCGACATACAGCGAGTTGAAAAGCCCGATCAGCGTCCCGCCCACGGCGACGATCGCGGCGACGCGGACGAAGTACCCGATGCCCAGTCCGGATGCGCGCATGGCGATGATTTCACTGTCGGAGGCCAGGCGGCTTAGGCCCAGCAGAACGCCCACCAGTACAGCCATCGGAATGGTGACCATGAGGAAGTTGGGCAGCAGGAAGACCACCACCTCCATCACGCTGTTGAAGGTGGAACTATTGCGGACCACCATGTCCAGAATGTGCGGCAACTCTCGCATGAAGAGGATGAAGGTGAACAGGGCGCACCCGATGAACGTGTGGGAGAGAATCTCACCGAGGATGTAGCGGGTCAGGATGCGCACAGACTGGCTCCAGAACTAGTCTATCGTTCCGGCGCGGCCTCCGCGTTTGAGTCCAGGGGCTCTGGTTGCCATGTGCGCAAGCGGAGGCTGTTGGCCAGCACGCAGACGGAGCTGAGGGCCATGGCGGCAGCGGCCAGCCAGGGAGTGAGCAGAATGTGAAATGCAGGGTAAAGCAGTCCGGCGGCCAGTGGAATGCCAAGCAGGTTATAGCCCACCGCCCAGGCCAGATTCTGCCGCATGACCCGCAGTGTGGCGTGGGCCAGACGGATGGAGTCGGGAATTGCGGAGGGTTGGGCGCGAAGCAGCAGCACGTCGCCGGCCTCCTGTGCCAGGTCGGCGCCGGAGCCCATGGCAATGCCGGCGTCGGCCTGCGCCAGGGCTGCGGCGTCGTTGATCCCGTCGCCGACCATGGCCACCCGCAGGCCGCCTTGCTGCAGGCCGCGAATGCGGGCCAGTTTGCCGGCAGGGTCAAGCCCGGCCTCGACTTCGGTGATGCCCGCTTCCCTGGCGATTGGCCGCGCCGCCTCGGCAGTGTCGCCTGTGAGCATAAGGACGCGCAATCCCTCCTTTCCCGATCCAAAACTGCGCAGCGCGGTGATGGCCGCAGCTGCATCGGGACGGAGCACATCGCGGGCATCGAAATAGCCCACGGTCACGGAGTCGAGTGCCATCCACAGGCGGGTAACGCCAGGCTGGGGTTCTCTTACCGCACTGGCTATTGGGTCAGGCAAAGGGACAAAGAACTCGCGAAAGAGGGCTGCATTGCCGAGCAGGCAATCCTGGCCTTCAACCCGGGCGGAAATACCCCGGCCGGGGAAGATCTGGACATCCTGGGCTGGTTGCCAGTCGAGCCCAAGCGAGCGAGCCTGGTCAACCACCGCGTGGGCCAGCGGATGGTTGGATTGCTCCTCAGCCGCGGCAGCCATGCGGAGCAGGTCATTGGCGAGCCTGGAGGTGAGCGAGCGAACCCCTGCAAGAGTGGGCCGGCCCACGGTGATGGTGCCGGTCTTGTCCAGGACTACAGCGTCCAGGTGGGCAAGGCGTTCCAGAGCCTCTCCGCCTTTGAAGAGGATGCCGAGTTGGGCTCCGCGCCCCACGGCGACGGTGAGCGCCGCGGGCACGGCCAGTCCCATGGCGCAGGGGCAGGCGACCACCAGTACGGCCACAGTATTGGCCAGCGCCAGGCCGAGCGAGTGCGCGGCGAACAGCCAGACGCCAAACGTGACGGCCGCAAGCGCCAGCACAATGGGCACGAAGATGGAACTGGCGCGGTCGGCCAGCCGCTCCATGGGAGCCCGCGAGGACTGCGCCTGCTGCACCATCCGGGTGATCTGCGCCAGCACCGTGGCCTCGCCCAGCGATTGCGCGCGGCAGGTGACGGCGCCGTCGTAATTGAGGGTGCCTGCCAGCACCCGGTCTCCGGGTTCCCGCGGCTGGGGTGTGGGCTCGCCGGTGAGCATGGCTTCGTCGACCGACGTGCGGCCTTCCATGATGATCGCGTCCACTGGGAACCGCTCGCCTGGCAGGACCAGCACGGTGTCTCCCGGCTGAATCTCCTCCAGCGGGACGACTGCCTGTACTCCATTCAGGATCCGGCGGGCCGTTACAGGCTTCAGCCGGGCCAGCGAGTCGAGGGCGGCCAGGGCGCGGCGTTTGGCACGGCCTTCCAGGCTCTTGCCCAACAGGAGAAATCCGAGAATCAGCAAAACCGCGTCGAAGTAAATCTGCCGGCCCACAGCGGGAAAAATGGTGGAGTAGGCGGACCAGGCGAAGGCCACGCTCGTTCCCAGGCTCACCATCGTGTTCATGTTAGTGGCGCCGTGCAGCAGGGCGCGCCCGGCATTCACGTAAATGCCGCGGCCAGCCCATGCGACAACGATTGCCGTCAGGGCAAGCAAAAACCAGCGCAGCAGTGCCGGCGGCAAGGCATAGAGCCATGGCGCCAGGTCCATCAGCGCGTGATCGAGCGGGCCCATGCCGGAATCGAGCGGCATCGCCAGCAGCATCGCGGCTGCTCCTGCCGCCAGAGTTGCCCATGCTTTGCGTGCTGCCGCGCTCGTGATTGCATCGCCGGAAGAAACCTGCGCAGCGCCAGCATCGGCGCGGGGAAGTACGGCGTCGTAGCCGGCTGCGCGAATAGCCTCAACGAGAGATTGCGGAGCAGCCACGGCTGGGTCGAAGACGACGCTGGCGCGATTGGCCATCAGGTCAACGTGGGCGGATTGGACCCCGTTTGTAGAACGCAAAGCCCCCTCGACATGATGCTGGCAGGAGGCGCACGTCATCCCCAGTACGGGGAGCATCAGGGATTCCGTGGCGGGGGCGGTCACCTAGTCTTCCAGTCGCGCCGGGTAACCGGCTTTGGCCAGAGCAGCCACAGCCAGATCGACCGGCGCAGGGTTCTGAGTGGAACTCAGCCGTGCGGCCCCGACGCGGACCTCTTTGACTTCGAGACCGGGAGTGGAGGCCAATGCCTGGCTGACACGGCGGATACAGGATCCGCAATGCATATTTTCGACTCGCAGCGTGAATTCCGGCATCGTATTCTCCTGTTTCTTCGATGATAGCGCGCGGAGGAAGATGCACGGGAACCGGCACAGACGCAGAGAACTGGATGAATCTGGGACATTTACGCGCAAAAGCGGGCCTGCGGGCTATGGTATGAAAAGGCTTCAATGCAAATGGAGGAGAGATGCAGCGCGAATATCCCGAGGCGCCGTTGGTGGGGGTGGGTGCAGTCGTGGTGGATCAGGGCCGTGTGCTGCTGGTGCGGCGTGGAAGCGAGCCGCTCAAGGGGCATTGGTCGCTGCCGGGCGGCATGCTGGAGCTGGGTGAGCCTCTCAGCGCGGGCGTGGCGCGCGAGGTGCAGGAGGAGACGGGCCTGGTCGTCGAAGTGATGGAACTCGTTGAGCTGCTGGATCGGATTCATCGCGACGGCGAACGCATCCGGTACCATTATGTGATCGCAGACTATGTATGTCGCGTCGTGGGCGGGGAGTTGAAGGCCTCCTCGGACGCAGACGCTGTGCGCTGGGTGGATCGGGCGGAATGGAACAGCCATAGCGCGCTAAAGCTTGATCCGCTGACCGTGCGGGTGATTGAAGCAGGCTGGCAGATGGTGAAGAAGCTGGAAAAGAACAGGGAGGTCCGTTGAAATTCGCGAAAAAACTGCTTTGGACTGTGGCATTGCTGGTGGTGGTTGCTGGAGTTGGGTTTTGGATGCGGCCGGTGAGCTTCGCCAACGAATCGATGTATGTGAGTGACTCTCTGTCGGGGGTGCAGAATCGGGAAGTGACGGTTGCGGGCCATCGCATGCACTACGAGACGGAAGGCCCCGCGTCCGGGCCGGTGGTTGTGCTGGTTCACGGGCTCGGTGGCCGCGCCGAGGACTGGCGGGAGCTGGCTCCCTTTATTGCCAGGGCTGGATACCGCGTTTATCTGCCCGACCTGATTGGCTACGGCCGCAGCGAAAAACCTGCAGATTTTTCCTATTCCGTGCGCGATGAAGCGCAGGTAGTAGCGGGTTTTCTTGATGCCGTGGGGCTCAAGCAAGTTGACCTGGGCGGCTGGTCGATGGGCGGAGCAATCGCACAGCATGTTGCCGCCGAGCATCCGGAGCGGGTCCGGCGCCTCATCTTGTTCGACTCGGCAGGGCTTTTCGTTTTGCCCAAGTGGGACGTTCGTTTGTTTACGCCGAAGACAGCGGCGGAACTGGATCAGCTGGATGCGCTGCTGATGCCTAACCCGCCCAGGGTGCCCGCTTTTGTCGCACGGGATATTCTGCGCGTTTCGAACGACCGGGCCTGGATCATTCATCGCGCGATCGCAACCATGCTCACCGGGCAGGATGCGACCGACAGTCTGCTGCCGCACCTGAAGATGCCGGTGCTGATTGTGTGGGGCGCGGAGGACAAGATCACCCCGCTCAGTCTGGGAGAGACGATGCTGCGCATGGTTCCGCAGGCAGAGCTCGACGTCGTGCCGGGGTGCGGACATCTGGCGCCCGGCCAGTGCGCGCCCCAGATGGCCTCGAACGTTGTGCAGTTCTTGAAGCAGTGAAGAGTCTCTAAAGCACCGCAGGTCCGCGCTGTTCGCTCTCGAAGGCGTGGACTTGATCCAGTGCCTTCTCCGGGATCCTCGTCGAATCGGCAATCCTCTGCAATGCATTCGGGAAGATGGAGAGGCCCATTGGCGCAAACTTTCGGCCGAGGCTGGTTACCAGGCTGCGCGATAGAGCCGTCGCCAGAGTCATACCTCGGCCGAGATGCGCACGCAGTTCATCGTTGTAGCGGTCTGCACTTTCGCCGGCAAGATACATCTGCGCGGCTAACTCAGCGCTGTGCAGGGCAATGGACATACCGTCTCCTGTGAACGAAGGGATGACCGCTGCCTGATCGCCCACGCACCACAACCCATTTGGACGCCCGGAGAGGTGCCCGTAAGGGATCGAAGAAATGGCCAGCGGCCGCTCCCACAGGGGAGTTGCGCCAGCCAGTCGTTGCCCGGTATGTTCGTTCTCATTCTGGATTGCGTTGAACAACTCCGGCCATCCGCCGATCCTCCGCAGCGCAGCGCGTCGCACGACGAGGCAGAAGTTGGCCACGCCGCACTCTACCAGCGAAAGCCCGCCATAGCCACCGGGAAACAGGAAGAGCTCTATGAATCCGCGCAGAGCATCCGTCTGTGTCTTCGCCAGGCGAAGGTGAAGTTTGAATCCGACCAGGTCTCCATGCGGCCCCGGCTTGCGCTCCAGTCCGCGCAGGTCGTGCTTCCCATTGGCCAGAAAGACCGTTTGCGCGCACCAGAAGTCCCCGCCGCGAAGTTCAGCCCTCCACATGCCATCTTCAGTCACAAGGCCTTCGACGAATGCGCCGCGTTCCACTCTGCATCCAACTTCGGCGGCGCGCGCCAGCATGGCTTCATCCAGCACAAATCGTGACAGGGATAGTGCGGTGAAGGGTAGCGCCGCCTTGATCATGCGCCGCTTTGCGGCCAGGCGCACCAAGCGGATTGGTTCCGCTCCGAGTTGCAGTGGATGAACGCCGGCCCGTTCCAGATATTCCACCGCTTCCCGGCTGAGAAACTCTCCGCATACCTTGTGATGCGGACCGCGTTCACGCTCCAGCAGCACAACCTCACGGCCCTCAGTGGCAAGGCGCCAAGCAACCATGGAACCCGCCAGACCGCCTCCAATGACCAGATTGGCCGTGTTCCGATGCGCCGCGCTCATTGGGTCTTTCTCCGCGCGACACAGAGCCGCGCAGGTCTGAAGGCTTGGATCTCAAAAGCCTCATCCGCCAGGCCGGCTTCGGCGCACATCTTCTCCCATTCTTCCGCGATGAAGGACCGTGCAATGGAAACCGGTCCGTCGTAGCGCACAAAATGATGCAGCCCCATCACCATCGAAAACGCGCGAAAAAGATGGTAAGGGATAGGTGCCCGTGATAGGTCGTTGATGAACCACCCTAACTGGGCATGGACCTCCATCCATTGCAGGAATCGGACAATCTGCTCCTCGGTGAGGTGGTGCGTGAAGAGAGAGCTGATCACCAGGTGCGGCGGGCGCACCGGCAAATAGCTGAGTACGTCCGCGAAGACCCATTTAATTCTGCTTGATGATGGGCTGGCTTCGGCGGCAATCGCAATGGCATCGGCGTTGAGATCGAGTCCGGTCAGATCGACCTCGATACTGCGAGTTCTGGCCCATTGCTCGACACGCCGCAGCCCATCCCCGTAACCGCAGCCCACGTCCAGAATGCGCAGCGGCTCCGCAAAGGACTTTGGCGAATGGGTGACACTCTTGAGCCAGTGGAATAAGGGGCGATGGGCCAGCGTCCAGCGGTTGGTGCGCGCAATGTCGCGCAGGCAGGCGCGCAAAACCTCGCGGCTGCAAGGCTCGTCCATGAGCTCGGTCAACTGCGCGCGCTGGCGAAAATCCGGGGCTCTATGCCGCATGGAAGAGCATCGTTTCGGCGGTCAGGCCCGGTCCGAACGACATCGCGCAACCGTTCTGGCCGCTTTGCGCACGCTGCATGATTGCGTTGAGCACAAACATGACCGTTGCCGACGACATGTTGCCGTATTGCGCGAGAACTCCGCGGGAAGATGAAAGCGCGTCTGGTGGGAGTGCGAGTCCCTTTTCGACGGAGTCGAGGATTGATCGCCCACCCGGATGGACTGCCCAGAGATCGATGCTCAGCGGATTTCTGCCGCGCGTGACTTGGCTGCCCAATTGCTTGAGCGCGCCGCCAATCTCGCCCGGAACCTGGCCCGAGAGGTGCATGTCAAAGCCGAGCTCGCCAATGCGCCATGTGATCAGGTGACTTGTGCTGGGAATGCTTACGGCGAGAAAGCTGTCGATGGCCAGGCCCTGCGGCACCGCGCTCACCAGCGATGCAGCACAGCCGTCGGCAAAAACCAGGAACGAGAGCACCTGTTCCAATTCCTGCGTCTCCTGAAAATGGAGCGAGCAGAGTTCCAGGTTCAAAACAAGAACGCGAGAGTCCGGAACGGAGCGAACGATGTGATGCGCCGACTTGAGCGCGTTGATGGCGGCGTAACAGCCCATGAAACCGATCATGGTCCGTTCGACCGAGGGATCAAGGCCGAGATGGTTTACAACTTCGAAGTCCAGGCCGGGTGCGTAGAGTCCAGTGCAGGAGGTTACGATGACATGAGTCACGGCGCGGCGGTCGTCCTCAGTGAGTTCGAGTCTGTCCAGTGCGCCTCGCGCCAGTCGCGGTGCAAAGCTCTCGAAGAATTGCATGCGGCGAGCCGTGACAGGAAAGCTCCCTGGCTCATAGACCTGTTCGACATCCTTCCAACTGCCATCTTCAGTGGCGATGGGTTGAACAAATGAATAGCGGTGCTCGATGGCCGACATGCGCGCCATACGCCGGAAAAGATTGCGTGTTGTGCCCTCCGGAAGCATGCCGGTGGCAAAGTCAATAAATGCCTGGTGGACATCGTGCGGCGGAACTGCCGTAGCAATGCGATTGATGAAGGCTGTCGTCATTTGGGCTTAACTCGGGGAAGAAGATTTATTCCGCACGCTTTCCAGTGCAGTCTACACCTTGAGACGTAATGGAGGCCCATACGTTGGCTGCCGGATGGCGAACAGTATTGATCGCGTCAAGATGTGGGAAAGCGATATGGGGCGAAGCAATCCACGATGCGGAGAGCCGCCTAGATGGAAAGGGCCGCCAGAGCGGCCCTTGTATTCGATCACCTGCAGCTTGGCAATTGAAGATTCCTATTGTTTTACCAACTCGACGCGGCGGTTGAGGGCGCGGCCGTCCTCTGAATCGTTGGATGCCACCGGCGCATAAGGGCCATCGCCGTAGGGCTGAAGCTGGGCGGCGGGCACGCCGTACTTTGTTGTAAGCGACAGGACCACAGCTGCGGCGCGGCGCTTGGATAGATCCATGTTGGCCGCAAGTCCGCCCACGTTATCCGTGTGTCCTACGACATATACCTTGAGCGCGGGGCTTCCTTTCAGCAGCTTCGCAACCTGCTGCAACGCGGGGTCCGACTCGGGTTTGACGTCGGCCTTGGCGGTGTCGAAGAGAATGCCGTTGACAACCGTGTGACCACTGGCTGCAAGGCCACCCTGCATGGCCGCCGCGGTTGCGACTACATCCTGCGTCAACGCTGTCTCCGTGATGAATTGCTCCTCGTACCAGTTGCTCACGCTCACGCCGACGTAGACCCAGGTCTTGCCCAGGTGCGCATACATATCGCCATAACTACCGGTGTCCTCATCGAAGATGTAGCCCGCCGACCGTAACGCGGTATTCAGGTTGCGCACAACCTGTGCCTTGCTGGCGGTGGCGGGATACTTGTAGCTGATATGGAGAGACTTACCCTCCACCTTCTTCGCCGGTTTTCCCGTTCCCATATCGAAGCTGTAAGTATCGTCGTCGCCTTGCTTGCAACTCGTGATGATGCTGCCAGGGAAGCGGGTGATGAGGGGCGAGTCCTTGCAGCCTTGAGCATCCTGGGCCTGGACCAAAGACACGCAGGCTACGAAGGTCAGGGCCAGGCATAGAAGCAGATATCGGAGTGCTTTCATCTTTCTCTCCTCTTTCTCGGCCATTGGTAACTCGAATCAATGGGGTGATTCTTGTCTCATGTTTACGTCGTTGGGACTACAGGTGGGGCCCTTGTAGCGATAATCCAGCAAGGAAACCAAGTGGGTGTCCGACCCATTGAAGGTCATATCCATGGAACTTCTCGCGGTCATGTGCTCCTTGCCATCAAAGCTCACATCGACCTTGCCCTTCATCTGAAACGCCGCCATAGGACAGTCCATCGAATAAGTGGCGCCCCTGGACGAGAAAGTGAGTTGTTGCACGGAGCAGGAGGGATTCTGCGCAAGCGCCTTTTGCCACAATTCATCGTTCAGGCAGAGGCGAAGCACCATGGGCGCGTCCTTCGAGCCGACAGACGAAATCCTGGCTTCCCACTCGCCGGAGCGCAAAGGGAAGCTCTGTTGCGCAGAAGAGACGGCGGTTGCCAGGCAGGCGCATGCGCCCAGTGCTACCCATTTTGGGAGAGTCATCTTAGCCCACCCTCTGCCGGAAATCAGAGCTTCAGGCTGCTGCCTGAAGGGCGTCGCTGTCAATGACAAAATGGCAACCGCGTCACGGAAGTAAGGAAGCGCGAGGAATCTACACGCCGATCACAGCGCAAAGCTCCTTCACTGCCTCGGCGCTCTTCTTGAGTGCCGCGTCTTCATCCGTCGTCAGCTTGATCTCAATAATCTTCTCCAGGCCCGCGGCGCCCAGCTTGCAGGGAACTCCGATGTAGTAGCCCTCGATTCCATATTCGCCTTGCAGGTAGGCGGCGCAGGGAAGAATCTTCTTCTTGTCCTTGAGAATGGCTTCCACCATTTCAGTCACTGCGGCCGACGGAGCGTAATACGCGCTGCCGGCCTTGAGATACTTGACAATCTCGGCTCCGCCGTCGCGCGTCCGCTGGACAAGCTGTTCGAGGCGCTCGGGCGCGATGAGTTCGGTGATGGGAATGCCGGCAACGGTGGAGTAACGGGCGAGCGGAACCATGGTGTCGCCGTGGCCGCCGAGGACGAAGGCCGTCACGTTCTCCACGCTCACGTTGAGTTCAGCAGCAATAAATGTCCGGAATCGCGCCGAGTCCAGAACGCCGGCCATGCCGATCACGCGCTCGCGGTTGAAGCCTGCCTGGCGATAAGCGGCCTGTGCCATGGCGTCAAGAGGATTGGAGACGATGATCAGGATGGCTTCCGGCGACTGCGCAACAACTTTCGCGACCACGTCCGACATGATTTTGAAGTTGGTGTGGAGCAGGTCGTCGCGGCTCATTCCAGGCTTGCGCGGAATGCCCGCGGTAATCACCACGATGTCAGAGTGGGCCGTCGCCGCGTAATCGTTCGAGCCAACCACGTTCACGTCGCGCCTCTCGATGGGCATGGCTTCCAGCAGGTCAAGCGCCTTGCCCTGGGGAATGCCTTCCACCACGTCGATGAGCACCACGTCGGCCAGTTCCTTGGCCGCAATCCAGTGCGCGGCCGTTGCGCCAACGTTGCCGGCGCCCACAATGCTTACCTTTTTACGCATGATTCTGTTCTCCTCGGAGATGAAGTCTCCAAATGTTCCGCAGGCGCCAACTGATCTCTGACCCCTGATCTCTGTTTACATATTCCCAATGATGCGCGTGGCGAACTCGCTTGTTCCAACCTTTGTCGCGCCCGCCGTCTGGCGCTCGAAGTCGTAGGTGACAAACTTCTGCTGGATAGTCTTCTCCATCGACGACTCGATCAGCTTGGCTGCTTCTTTCCAGCCGATGAAGTCGAGGAGCATGACTCCCGACAAGATGACCGAGCCGGGATTGATGACGTCCTTATCCGCATACTTCGGCGCGGTTCCGTGCGTGGCTTCAAACACAGCGTAGCCATCGCCGATGTTAGCTCCTGGAGCGATGCCGAGTCCGCCAACCTGGGCCGCGGCGGCGTCGGAGATATAGTCACCGTTGAGGTTGGTGGTGGCCAGGATGGAGTAGTCCGATGGCCGGATGATGATCTGCTGGAAGATGGAGTCGGCGATGCGGTCGTTGACCAGGATCTTCGCCTTCCAGGCCCCGTTGCCGTGGGACTTTCCGATGGAATCGAGCACGCGCTTTACCTCTGCGTACAGCGCTTCGCGGAACTCCTGCGAGCCGAATTCCAGTCCGGGTTCAATGAGCGCGGCGTTCTCCTCAATCGAGATACCGGGATTTGCGTCGACGTTGCCCAGAATCCAGCTTTCCCGCTCGGTGACCGTATGTTCGCGGAACTCTTCGACTGCGACCTCGTAGCCCCACTCGCGGAACGCGCCCTCGGTAAACTTCTGGATATTGCCCTTGTGCACCAGCGTCACCGTCTTGCGGCCCATCTCCAGAGCGCTCTTGATCGCGTAGCGAACCAGGCGCTTGGTGCCGAAGATGGAAATGGGCTTGATGCCTACTCCCGAATCGGAACGGATTTTCTTTTTTCCGCCCTTGAGCAAATCGTCATTGATGAATTCGATCAGCCGCGCCACGTCCTTGCTGCCCTGCTTGAATTCGATGCCGGAGTAAACGTCCTCGGTATTTTCGCGGAAGATAACGATATCGACTTTTTCGGGATGCTTCACGGGGCTGGGAACGCCCTGGTAATACTTCACCGGGCGCACGCACGCGTAGAGGTCGAGTAGTTGGCGCAGCGCCACGTTCAATGACCGGATGCCTCCGCCCACCGGCGTCGTGAGCGGCCCCTTGATCGAGACTCTCAAGTCGCGGGCGGCGGCCACAGAGTCGTCCGGCAGCCATGTGTTGAACTGGCGAAACGCCTTTTCGCCGGCAAAGATCTCAAACCAGCGAATGGCGCGCTTGCCGCCGTAGGCTTTTTCCACAGCCGCGTCGAAAACGCGCTGCGAGGCCTTCCAGATGTCGCGGCCTGTGCCGTCGCCTTCGATAAACGGG
Organism: uncultured Occallatibacter sp.; assembly: GCA_964445025.1. Classification (GTDB taxonomy): domain Bacteria; phylum Acidobacteriota; class Terriglobia; order Terriglobales; family Acidobacteriaceae; genus Telmatobacter. Next base: position 48,766 of record CAYUJM010000013.1, read on the forward strand.
ATGATTGGATTGCTGGGGACCTGAAACTTGCCGTTGGCGTACTCGATGGGCTGGCCGTTTTTCGGCAGTTCCAGCCCGTTATAGGTGGTTTGCATGATGTTTTCTGGGTTCCTTCCCTGCGGGTCTTCAAGGAGAAGGCTACCATCTGCAAATTAGAGGTGGCAACAAAGGCGCAGGGGCTCTCGGTAGTGGTTGGCGGAATCAAAGCTGACGGTGATCCCGGATCTACACCTCAAAGTCGGCATGCGTGGCAAA